>NZ_JBFSRM010000001.1:0-331632 GCF_041465805.1 Vibrio sp. 10N.239.311.G01 | reverse complement strand
AACCGAGGTCCACGGATTTGCAATCCGCTGCATAGCCACTCTGCCAAGGCGCCTTAGTAACTCCAATCGAATCGCTCATTGCCATCCTCTTGGGTACGGGATGCATTCTACGGATTCAGACGATTGAGTCAATATTATTTTTGTATTTTTAATTCGTTTGAATAGATTTCATACGAAACAGGCCAAATAGCTGACTTTATGTTCAAAACACACTGTGAGCGGGTTATTCAAAGGAGATCTATATCACATTAGATATCCACTATTGATAACTTAACCTTAGGTTAAAGATCAAAAAAGCGAGCCTCAGCTCGCTTCTTCATCAATGATGTTTTTCGTCTAACAAATCGTCTTTGGCAGCCATCAAGTATTGTGCCATTGACCAGTAAGTAAGAACGGTGGCGACATACAGTGCAATGTAACCTACCCACACCATCCAGTCGTCGTATCTCCAGATAAGTACCCAAAGAGCGAACATCTGAGAAACCGTTTTGACTTTACCAACCCAAGATACCGCAACACTTGCGCGTTTACCGATTTCAGCCATCCATTCACGAAGCGCTGAAATGATGATCTCACGAGCAATCATGGTCACGGCTGGAATAGTTATCCAAATAGAGTGGTAATGCTCTGTAATCAGGATAAGAGCCGTAGCGACCAACACTTTGTCAGCCACAGGGTCAATGAAGGCACCGAAGCGAGACGTTTGCCCTAACTTACGAGCTAGCATGCCATCTAGCCAATCAGTGAAACCGGCTACCCAAAACACCATCGCAGCAGCGAAAGGAGCCCATTGATAAGGTAGATAGAAAACGACAACGAATACTGGGATCAAAAATAGTCTCAGTAAGGACAAAATGTTAGGTATATTCAAACGCATATTATTGGGCTCTTATTAATTGCGCTTTAATGGTGCGGGATTTTTACTATTGTTTCAATGCTTGATAAATGTTTTCTGCCAAAGAATGACTAATGCCCGGCACTTTGGCTATTTCTTCGACAGTTGCACGCTTAAGTTCTTGTAAGCCACCCATATATTTCAGCAAAGCTTGACGACGTTTAGGTCCTACCCCTTCAATTCCTTCCAAAGCACTGGTTCTGCGCGTTTTACCACGTTTCGCCCTGTGCCCTGCAATCGCATGATTATGGCTCTCATCACGAATGTGCTGGATAAGATGCAGCGCTGGTGCATCGCTAGGTAAATTAAACTCTTCACCTTCAAGGGTTACCAAAGTTTCTAAACCCGGTTTACGCGTCACGCCTTTCGCAATACCCATCATTCTTGGTCTAAACGGCCAATCACCCCAATATTGAGAAATGATCTCATGAGCGCGGTTTAGCTGACCTTTACCACCATCGATAAAGATGATGTCTGGGATCTTGTCGACATCGAGTTGCTTCGAATAACGTCTCTCAAGCGCCTGAGCCATCGCTGCATAATCATCGCCACCTGTAATGCCGGTGATGTTGTAACGACGGTACTCTGGTTTAACCGGGCCTTCTTGATTGAACACCACACACGACGCAATCGTGCTTTCACCCATGGTATGACTGATATCAAAACATTCCATGCGCTTGATAGCATCCATCGACAGCACTTCTTGGAGCTCTTTGAAGCGCTGATTAATCGTCATCTTGTGATTAATCTTGGTGGTAATAGCCGTCAATGCATTGGTATTAGACAATTTAAGGTAACGACCTCGAGTACCTGAAGGGTTGGTATTGAAGTGAATCTTACGACCCGCTACTTCACACAAGGCTTCTTGAATCGGTGTGACATCTTCCATCAAATCGGCATTGAGAATCAAACGGGTTGGGATGGTTCTCGCTTCACTATGCGCAAGATAGTATTGGCTTAAAAAGCTCGAAAAGACCTCTTCTCGCACCGTATTGTTGGGAATTTTAGGGAAATGGCTTCTACTGCCTAAAACCTTGCCTTGGCGAATCATCAAGATATGAATACACGCTACGCCATTCTCTTGAGCAAATCCCAACACGTCCATATCTTCCATTGAATCGTCAGATACGTATTGTTGTTCTTGCACACGTCGAATCGCTTGGAGTTGATCACGGAAAGCGGCAGCTTGTTCAAAACGAAGCTCACGGCTTGCCTTGTCCATTTTGTCGATGAGCGTCTCAAGGACTAATTTGTCTTTCCCTTGCAGGAACAGACGAACGTAGTCGATAAGTTCACTGTACTCTTCATCAGAGATGATTGAGCTAACACATGGCGCAGCACAACGACCAATCTGATACATCAAACACGGGCGCGTTCTATTGGCATAAACCGTATCTTCACACTGGCGGGCAGGGAAAATCTTTTGGATTAGGTGTAGCGTCTCACGCACAGCGCCGGAATCAGGGTAAGGACCAAAGTATTCGCCCTTTTTCGTCTTAGCACCACGGTGCATCGACAAACGAGGATGCTTGTGACCGCTAATAAAAATATAAGGGTACGACTTATCATCACGCAAAAGTACGTTGTATTTAGGCAAGTACTGCTTGATGTAGTTGTGCTCAAGAATGAGCGCTTCTGTTTCCGTGTGCGTTACAGTGACATCGATCTTGTCAATATTACTAACTAGAGCGCGTGTTTTTTCACTGTCGACTTTTTTACGGAAATAACTGGAAAGGCGTTTTTTGAGGTTCTTAGCTTTACCGACGTAAATAACGGCAGCCTCGGCGTTATACATTCGATAAACGCCGGGCTGCTCTGTTACTGTCTTGAGGAATGAGACTGAGTCAAACAAGTTGGTCACTATACGATCTCAGTGTTAAAGGGTCTCAGTGTCTAACATTCCATGTCTAATCGCTAAATGCGTCAGCTCTACATCGCCACTGATATCCAGCTTACTGAACAAGCGGTAGCGGTAACTGTTGACTGTTTTAGGACTTAGATTGAGTTGTTCTGAAATATCCGTCACTTTCTGACCTTTGGTAATCATCATCATGATTTGAAGTTCACGTTCAGATAAGTCTGCGAATGGATTTTCAGACGCAGGCGAGAATTGGCTCAAAGCCATCTGCTGCGCAATTTCTGGTGAAATGTATCGTTGGCCACTATTAACCACTCGAATTGCATTTACCATTTCATCCGGACCTGCCCCTTTAGTAAGGTAACCAGCAGCTCCAGCTTGCATCACTTTAGTTGGAAACGGATTTTCCGTATGAACAGTTAAAACGATGATTTTAACATCAGGGTTGAAACGCAAGATCTTCTTGGTTGCTTCTAAGCCACCAATACCAGGCATATTCATATCCATCAAAATAACGTCAGTATTGTTAGTACGACACCATTTTGCAGCATCTTCACCGCTTTCAGCTTCCCCTGCTACGTTCATTCCACGGACGTCTTCAATAATACGTCGTATCCCTGTGCGAACCAGCTCGTGATCATCTACAAGGAAAACATTTATCAAACTTGTATCTCCACACTATTAATTGGCTCTGCAACCACTGTGTCATTTCATCTGTTTGAAACAATTGAACAAAGGAACAGTGGATGCAGCATTGAGTACATCTTAACTTAATTACTAAAAAAAAGCTCTGTTGAATATGTGCTGAAACACGAACTTTAGCAAGTACTTATTAACAAATAAGCTAACTAAAACAACAAGCTTTTTCTAAAAATCAACCAGTTAAAACAACACCCAATAAAATTACATAAGATAAAGATATTTTCAATACCATTGAATAACCATTCGCGACAATTTCACTTATTTGCTTATAGAGTCCCGTTATTTGCCTCTACTAACTAGAATTTAGTTAGTATTTTTACTGCCTTTTGTGCGCAGAGGGTCGCTAGATGGTAGTATTCGATTCCCCATTTCAATAGGTTACTACATTGGATATTCAGCAAGGCTTTGTACTCACAAGACAAGCAAGAGATTTTTCAGGGCGCACACAAATCGACTTGTGGTTAAGCACCCCTCAAGGCCCTACTCTGCTGACGATTCAAAATGAAAAACCGGTATTTTTTGTCGCTCAATCTGACGTTGAGGCATGTCAGGCAATCGCAGCGAAAGAGTCGATCGATTGCCAATTTAAGCCTCTAGAATTAGCCACATTCGAGCAAACACCTCTCGCCGCGTGTTACACCTCACTGTCGAGAAGCAGCTTTGGTTTAGCGCAAGCCTTTCACAACGAAGAAATCCAAACCTTTGAAAGCGATATTCGACTCGCCGATCGATTCTTGATGGAACGTTTTATCAAGGGAAGTATTGAGTTCACCGGATCTGCTGTGCAAAAAAATCAGCATCGTCGAGTCTCAAACGCAAAATGCCGAGCAGGTGATTACTTACCTAACTTGTCAGTAGTGTCACTTGATATTGAATGCTCAGAAAAAGGCGTGCTTTATTCCATTGGCTTAGACAGCCCGATGGACAGCCGAGTCATCATGGTCGGCGAACCACAAGAAGCAGACACCAACATCCAATGGGTTGTCAACGAAAAAGTGCTGCTTGAAGCGATGATAGCTTGGTTCTCGGAGTTTGATCCTGACATCATCATTGGCTGGAATGTTATCGACTTCGATTTTAGGCTGCTGCACAAACGTTCAGAATGGAACGAAGTGAAGCTCAACATCGGCAGAGACAACCAACCGAGCTTTTTCCGCAGTTCTGCTCAAAATCAGCAAGGTTTTATCACTATTCCGGGGCGCGTTGTCTTGGATGGTATTGATATGCTCAAGACAGCGACCTACCACTTCCGTTCTTGGTCTCTTGAGTCGGTATCGCAAGAGCTGCTTGGGGAAGGCAAAGACATCCATAACGTTCATGACCGTATGGATGAGATAAACCGAATGTTTAAGTTCGATAAACCCTCACTCGCTAAGTACAACCTTCAAGACTGCGTACTGGTAAACAGCATCTTCGAGCACACTCACCTACTCGACTTCGCGATTGAGCGCTCTCGATTAACCGGTGTTGAGCTGGATCGCGTTGGTGGCTCTGTTGCGGCCTTTACTAACTTATATCTGCCTCAGATACACAGAGCGGGGTATGTCGCGCCTAACTTAGAGCCGGAGAACTGGATTGCGAGTCCCGGCGGTTATGTGATGGATTCGATTCCCAACCTGTACGACTCAGTTTTAGTTCTCGACTTTAAAAGCCTGTATCCATCGATCATCCGCTCTTTCTTGATTGATCCTATGGGGCTGATTGAAGGGTTGAAGCTGGAACTAGGCCCAGGAGAAAACCAAGCGGTCGAAGGTTTTAGAGGTGGTCAGTTCCACCGTTCTAAACACTTTCTGCCAGAAATGATTGAGAACCTATGGGCAGCACGTGATGTGGCTAAGAAGAACAACGAAAAAGCATTTTCTCAAGCGATTAAGATCATCATGAACTCATTCTATGGTGTGTTAGGTTCGTCTGGTTGTCGTTTCTTCGATACCCGGTTAGCGTCTTCAATTACCATGCGTGGACATGAGATCATGAAGCAAACCAAGGTTCTGATCGAAGACAAAGGCTATCAAGTGATTTACGGCGATACCGATTCAACCTTCGTGTCTCTGAACGGCAGTTATGATCAGCAAAAAGCAGACGAGATCGGGAACACACTGGTCGCTTACATCAACGATTGGTGGACGAATCACTTAAAAGAGACCCACAACCTAGCCTCAATACTCGAATTGGAATACGAGACTCACTATCGCAAGTTTCTAATGCCGACCATTAGAGGTTCAGAAACCGGCTCGAAGAAACGTTATGCCGGATTAATCACTCAAGGCGATAAAGAAAAGATCATATTTAAAGGGCTTGAGAGTGCACGCACCGATTGGACACCTCTCGCACAGCAATTCCAACAAACCTTGTATGAGATGGTGTTTCACGATCAAGATCCAACCGACTACGTCAGACAGTTTGTTGATGAAACCTCTGCTGGCAAACATGATGATTTATTGGTGTATCAAAAGCGCTTACGCCGCAAATTACATGAATACCAAAAGAACATTCCGCCGCAGGTTCGCGCAGCTCGTATGGCCGATGAAATCAATGCTCAGTTAGGGCGCCCTCTTCAATACCAAAATAAAGGACGCATTGAGTATTTGATTACTCTGAGTGGCCCTGAGCCCAAGGAGTATTTAAAGAGTGGTATCGATTATCAGCACTATATCGACAAGCAAATTAAACCGGTCGCAGAGGCAATACTGCCCTTCATCGGTTTAGACTTTGAAAGAGTTAGTGGGCAGCAGTTGGGTTTGTTCTAGCACTATATTCAATATGCTCTTAAAACGAAAAAAGCAGAGATATGTTCTTCAGCACACTCTGCTTTTTAGTATCAATGGATCGGTTATAAATCTCTATCCGATTCTGAACTCGGTTTTCTGATACTGCTTAATCAACCACTCACCAAAGCCATCAAGAATACCGATCACCGAACGTTTAGGGATTGGTCGACCAGAAAGTAAAATGCCCAACCTTTGGATTTCGACTTCTCGATCTGGGTGATACTTCAAGAACTGTTGGCCACATTCAACAGGATCATCGTACCAATATTTATCGCGGTACATCACCAGTGAGTAACTCGCCCGTAGAAGCTTCTTGGCAATAATCACCTGCGCAGCGACTTGTTGTTCTGGCGTTGTCGCTCGTGCGATCTTGTTGCGATACACCGCCAACCAGTTTTCCGCATCCATATTCCAGTGCTTAGCGATTTCCCAACTTGTTTCAAAATCACCATAGCAGTCTGATAAGTCTTCACCATGCACACACACGGCTAAATGCTTGAGCATAAAACCCCAAGTGAAGATATTGTCGAAATCGACTATCTCACTCACTAAGGTAGTTTTTATCGCCACTTGAGTTACCTGCGGGAAGCTCTTTTGGAAACGCCATTTGATGGTGTTCAACAAAGTGGTTCGTTGGTCAGGAAACGGTCGATGGGTCACCACAACCACATCTAGATTGGAGCGACCGAAGACGGCTTGCTTACGAGCCACACTGCCATAAATATAAATACTGTGCAGATTAGATCCTAACCCACCTTTTAGAAAGGTAATCAGATCGTTAACCACAGGTTGAAATTCAGGTTGAAAAGGCTGTGTTGGGTCAATAACGGGTAGCTGCATAGGTCGTTTCGGTAAATAAAATAATGATTTAACTATAACTCTATGATCGCCTAGGTGACTTTATGATTCAAGCTATTCCTATTTATAGCATCTCCGAGATATAATCAGCGGATAGACCCACTAAGGACAAACACAAAATGCCTAGAGCAAGTGAAATTAAAAAAGGTTTTGCTATCACAGTAGAAAGCAAAACAGTGATCGTTAAAGATATCGAAGTAACAACACCAGGCGGCCGTGGCGGCCAAAAGATTTACCGCTTCCGTGGTAACGATGTAGCAACTGGCGTTAAAACTGAAGTTCGCCACAAGGCTGACGAAATTGTTGAAACTATTGACGTAACTAAGCGTGCAGTAATGTTCTCTTACGTTGATGGCAACGAGTACATCTTCATGGACAACGAAGATTACACACAATTCATCTTCAACGGTGAGACTATCGAAGACGAACTACTGTTCATCAACGAAGAAACTCAAGGCATGTACGCGATCCTTATCGACGGCAACGCTGCAACGCTTGAGCTACCAACATCTGTTGAACTAGTTATCGAAGAGACTGATCCTTCAATCAAAGGTGCATCAGCGTCTGCTCGTACTAAGCCTGCTCGTCTTTCTACAGGTCTTACTATTCAAGTACCTGAATACATCGCGACTGGCGACAAAGTAGTAGTAAACACTGCTGAACGTAAATACATGAACCGCGCAAGCTAAGATACTTATTATGACCGAAGCTAACGACCTAATGTCTTACGACGATGCAATTGATACTGCATACGACATCTTTCTAGAGATGGCACCTGATAATCTTGAACCTGCAGACGTGATTCTATTCACAGCTCAGTTTGAAGATCGTGGTGCTGCAGAACTTGTTGAAACTGGCGATGATTGGGTTGAACATGTTGGCTTTGAAGTCGACAAAGAAATCTACGCTGAAGTGCGCATTGGTCTTGTGAATGAAGCTGATGACGTTCTAGACGACGTATTTGCTCGCATGTTAATCAGCCGTGATCCAGAACATAAGTTCTGTCACATGCTGTGGAAACGCGACTAATACCGCTGTTGACGCTCATCTGCATGAGTAAACAAGTATTCATGTAAGCGAGTTAAAAGTTAGCCGAGCCCATTGCTCGGCTATTTTTATCACGCTATTTTCCATCGTGATTCATCACTTTCATCATCAACGTTAGATTCACTGATTATGACCAAAGCAAAAACAGACACACAATCAAAAGGCTATGCCTGCATTGGCCTAGTTAACCCAAAGACGCCAGAAAACGTAGGCTCAGTGATGCGAGCAGCTGGCTGCTACGGCGCCAACTCTGTGTTTTACACTGGCACACGCTACGACCATGCGCGAAAATTCCATACCGATACCAAAGAAAAGCACTTAGCCCTGCCTTTGATTGGTGTTGAAGAGCTGAAAGATATTATTCCAGTAGGCTGCGTGCCGGTTGCTGTTGATCTGATTGAAGGTGCTAAGCCTCTACCTGATTACAAGCACCCACCACGTGCGTTTTACATTTTTGGCCCAGAAGATGGCACGCTAAAGAAAGAAATCACAGATTTCTGTCGTGAGACGATTTACGTTCCGACCAACGGCTGTATGAATCTAGCGGCATCAGTGAATGTTGTGCTTTACGACCGACTGGCGAAAGGCGATAACTTTTCGAATCATAAGTAAAAGAAACGAGATACGAGATAAGAGATGCGAAAAGCTCGCTTACTGTCACTTATGGCAGCATGTTTTCGATACTCGGTTACTCGCATCCCGCATCTGCTATTTCTCCAGACGTAAAAAAACCTGCTCAATGAGCAGGTTTTTTAGTATTCAGTGCTTTCAGCTAATGAAGCTTTACGCGTAAGAAATTACGTAATTACTGACGTGTTCTTGGCTTAGCTGGTTTAGCCGGACGACCGTTGTTCAGTTTAGGCTTACTTTTGTTAGCCTGAGGTTTACCTTTGTTTGCAGCTGGAGCGCTACGACCTGAATCAGGTGTTGTAGTACCGCGAGTTGCAGGCTTCTTACGCTTAGTTTGGTTGCTACGGCCTTTTGGTGCGTTTGCACGCTCTTCGTGACGTTTAACAGCACGACGAATTTTTTGGCTACGAGAACGCTCACGCTTACGAGAAGTGTTTGAAGGATCAAGATCCAACAGTGTCTCTTTCTCAGGCTTAAGCTCAACAAGCTCACGCAGGTAGTTAACTTCTTGAAGATCTAGCTCTTTCCAACCGCCACGAGGCAGTTTCTTATCAAGGTAGATATCACCGTAACGTACACGTTTCAGGCGGCTTACTGTCGTTTCTTGAGATTCCCAAAGACGACGAACTTCACGGTTACGACCTTCGTTAATCGCTACGTAGAAAGTATGGTTCATACCTTCACCACCAGCGTAAACAACATCTTCAAAACGAGCCATGCCGTCTTCTAGTTGTACACCACGAGTAACGTTTTTAACTTTTTGCTCAGTCACTTCACCGAATACACGTACTAGGTACTCACGCTCAACCTGACGGCTTGGGTGCATTAGACGGTTTGCAAGCTCACCATCAGTAGTGAAAAGCAAAAGGCCTGATGTGTTTGCATCAAGACGACCAACTGAAATCCAACGAGAACCACGGATCTTAGGTAGACGATCGAAAACAGTACGGCGGCCTTCAGGGTCGTGACGAGTACAAAGCTCACCTTCAGGTTTGTAGTAAGCAAGTACACGACAAACCACTTCTTCAGAAGCCTTGCCTGAAACAGTATGGCCATCGATACGGATCACTGAGTTCTCGTCTTCAAGACGCTCGCCCAGTTTCGCAACTTGACCGTTAACACTTACACGACCAGATTTGATTAAACCTTCTAGTTCACGACGAGAACCGTGACCAGCTCGCGCTAAAACCTTCTGTAATTTTTCGCTCATTTACTCTTTTCTACCTAATTGTCGTCTTCACAGACGTCGAATGAATTTTTCGCGACCAAATCGCGGTCGCGTATTATCGCAAATAACCTGCCAAAAAGCACTTGTTATTTACTGTGGCAGGTTTGCTGTATCGTTACAGACTGTTAATCAGTAAAGCGATTATTCAAACGGCGCAGGATCGCCAGCACCACGACGTAGAACCACGGCATCATCGTCACTGAAGTCAATAACCGTCGTCGGTTGCTCACCTAAGTAACCGCCATTCAAAATCACATCAACCGCATGCTCTAGGCTGTCACGAATTTCTTCTGGATCCGACTCCGTAGTCTCGTTACCCGGCAGAATCAGAGACGTCGACATTAATGGTTCACCCATCGCTTCCAAAAGGTCGAGTGCAATCTTGTTGTCTGGAACACGAATACCAATCGTTTTACGCTTGGCGTTCATCAAACGCTTTGGCACTTCTTTGGTTGCTTTAAAGATAAACGTGTAAGCACCTGGTGTATGTGCTTTCAGTAGACGGAAAGCCACGTTATCGACGCGTGCATACAGTGATAATTCAGAAAGATCACGACATAACAAGGTGAAATTGTGCTTGTCATCGATGCGACGAATTTTACAGATACGTTCAAGTGCTTGTTTGTTTTCAAGCTGACAGCCCAGCGCATAACCGGAATCTGTTGGATAAACCACAACGCCGCCATTGCGAATAATCGCAACCGCTTGAGTAATTAAGCGTGCTTGTGGGTTATCTGGGTGTACATAAAAAAACTGGCTCATTATTGATCCTCGTTATCGAATCTCTCGACTCTATCATCAGAAGGAGCTGGCTCACCTAAAGACTATTCAGATGGTGAAACCGTTTGAAACTCCCAATCTTTCCATACTTCTTCGACCCCAGAAGGTAGCCAGAGATTGCGTCCAAGTTCCATCCACGGAGATGGGTAATGGAAATCACTGCCTTGGGAGGCTAATAGTTTGTATTGTATAGCATAATCCGCGAGTGTGCGTCTTTCTTGTTGCGCTTGCTGAGGTTGAGCTACTTCCATCGCATCCCCTTTCGCTTCAACAAATGCCGCTAGCAGGCGCTTAACCCACTTGGCTGTAAGGCCATATCGCCCAGGGTGAGCGAGCACGGCTTGTCCACCAGCAGCATGAATAGCCGTGACAGCATCACTCATTGAACACCAAGTTGGCGGCACATAACCTGGGTTATTACGAGTAAGAAACTTTTTAAACACCTGCTGCATAGTTTTCGCATAGCCATTGTCGACTAGCCACTTAGCAAAGTGAGCGCGAGTGATTGGTGCATCACCCGCAATCAATTTAACTTCTTCTAACACCCCTTCACGAGTCGCTTTCTCAAGACGGTGAGCGATCATCTCAGCACGCCCAATACGGTGTTGCTTCTGTTGTTCAATGAGCGCTTTGAGTTCTGGTGACTCAGGATCAACGTTTAACCCAACAATATGGATATCTTTGTTTTGCCAAACAGTCGAAATCTCAATGCCGTTTATCAACTGAATAGGAAGGTTGTTATCCGCAATGTAGCTGCGTGCTTCAGCAAGCCCATCAGTCGTGTCATGATCTGTAATCGCTAGCGCTTCGATGTTAAAGCCAAGCGCTCGGTCAATTAGCTCAGGTGGAGTAAGTCGGCCATCTGAGGCTGTTGTATGACTATGTAGATCAATTCTCATATATTCTTTTTCATTGTTTTCAATTTTTATCGTTATATTTGTGTCAACACACTTGACCCGCAAGCAGAAAACTAGTTAACTAGTACAAAAATACGAAGTATCACATTTGATAGGTTCACCATGTTACAAGAATTTAACCAAAACCATAAAGATAAAGTTTTAGAACTTTCTTCAGTAGAAGCAAGTTCAGAGCTTAATTGGTGGCGCACTTGGACAAGTTCTTGGTGGGCTAACGTGTACTTCTAGTTAAACAGTTTGTTTATAAAAAAGTTATCACTAAGCCCGCTTTAATAGCGGGCTTTTTAATTTGTCGAACATCTCACATTCAACTGACTAACAAATCATCGAATTGACCATATTCTAGATTGGGTGAAAGGTATCTTTATGCGACTATGTACGGCAGGAAATTTAAAGAATCATAAAGGAGGTCTTGTGAACAAGGCCATTGAAATCAAAAAGCTGGGAACCATTGAGGTCATCAATTCCTCAGTTCCTTACTCGCAAGATCCAACCAGCGTTTTTCATACTTTGTGTGAAAACAAAACTGATAGTCTTTTGTTGGAATCTGCCGAGATTGAATCTAAACAGAACCTGACAAGCCTACTCCTTATCGACTCTGCTGTTCGCATCGTATGTCGCGGACATGAAGTAACCTTTCAAGCATTGACTGAAAACGGTCAAGCGCTTATCGAACATCTCACTCAAAACGTGAAAGCAGAAATTAAATCTGACCTTACTGATAACGTTTTGACGCTGACTTTTATCGAACCAAGCAACGAATTAGACGAAGACTCACGTTTAAGAGAAGCCTCTTCATTCGATGCACTGCGTTTGGTTCAGCACAGCTTTGAGCAAGACGCGGATAACAAACACGCATTATTCATGGCGGGCTTATTCGCTTACGACATCGTGGCAAACTTTGAGCCACTAGGTGATGCTGAAGCAACCAACAATTGTCCTGACTTTGTATTCTACGTAGCTGAAACACTATTGCGTTTCGATCACCAAGAGAACGAAGGCCTACTTCACGCGAGCTTATTTGCTCAAGATGACAACATCAAAGCGCAATTAACTGACCGTCTAGCCGACATTCAAACTCAGTGTCAGTCCCTGAAAGCCATCACTGAAGTAACGCCGTTAGACAACGTTGAAGCTGTACCTAGCGTTTCAGATGAAGACTTCTGCCAAACGGTTCGTGATTTAAAAGAGTACGTAGTTAAAGGCGATGTATTCCAAGTGGTACCTTCACGCCGCTTCACTCTACCTTGCCCTGCCCCACTGGCGGCTTATAAAGAACTCAAACAAAGCAACCCAAGCCCTTACATGTTCTACATGCAAGACGAGCTGTTTACTCTGTTCGGTGCATCTCCAGAAAGCGCGCTGAAATACGAGACAGAAACCAACCAAATCGAGATCTACCCGATTGCTGGTACTCGTCGTCGTGGTAAGCGCCCTGACGGTCAAATCGATTTCGACCTAGACAGCCGTATCGAGCTTGAACTGCGTACCGACAAGAAAGAAAACGCCGAGCACATGATGCTAGTTGACCTAGCGCGTAACGATGTGGCACGTATTGCCGAAGCTGGCACTCGCCACGTAGCAGACTTACTGAAAGTAGACCGCTACAGCCATGTAATGCACTTGGTTTCTCGTGTTGTTGGTCAGCTCCGTGAAGACTTAGATGCTCTGCACGCTTACCAAGCTTGTATGAACATGGGCACGCTAACGGGCGCACCAAAAATCCGCGCAATGCAGCTTATTCGTGACGTAGAAAAAACGCGTCGTGGTAGCTACGGTGGTGCAGTCGGTTATCTAACCGGTGAAGGGACTCTAGATACTTGTATCGTAATTCGCTCTGCTTACGTTGAAGATGGCGTAGCACAAGTACAAGCTGGCGCTGGTGTGGTATTCGATTCAGACCCACAAGCAGAAGCCGATGAAACTCGCGGCAAGGCACAAGCGGTTATCTCAGCGATTCAAGCAGCTCATACTAAGAACCTAACAAATAAGAAGGAGTCGTAATCATGGCTGATATTGTATTCATCGATAACTTCGACTCGTTCACTTACAACCTTGTAGACCAGTTTCGTTCATTAGGTCACAGCGTAAAGATTTACCGTAACAACATTCCGGCAAAGGTTGTTGAAGCTGCGATCAACGAACTAGACAACCCTGTTGCACTGCTTTCACCAGGCCCTGGCGCTCCAGCAGATGCGGGCTGTATGCCAGAGCTGATTCAGCTTCTAAAAGGTAAAGTGCCAATGATTGGTATTTGCTTAGGCCACCAAGCGATTGTTGAAGCCTATGGCGGCACCGTTGCAGGCGCTGGCGAAATCATTCATGGTAAGGTGTCGATGATGGAACACCAAAACCATGCGACTTACCAAGGCTTACCTTCGCCATTGGCTATCGCTCGCTACCACTCTTTAGTGGCAACGCATGTATCTGATAGCCTAACGGTGACCGCTGAAGTAGATGATTTGGTGATGTCTGTGGTTCAAGAACAAGACAAGGTGTGTGGATTCCAATTCCACCCTGAATCAATTATGACGACCTACGGTGCAACGCTTCTAGCAAACGCTATCGAATGGGCTCTTGAGAAACCTCTTCGCCTTGAAAAGACTGGAAAATAGGAAACGATCATGGAACAGATTAATAAACTTTACGAACAGCAGTCTCTTACTCAAGAAGAAAGCCAACAGTTATTTGATGTGATCATCAAGGGTGAACTAGACCCAATCTTGATGGCTTCTGCGCTAACTGCACTGAAAATCAAAGGCGAAACGCCCGATGAAATTGCAGGCGCAGCAAAAGCACTACTTGCGAATGCAAACCCGTTCCCGCGCCCTGATTACGATTTCGCAGACATCGTAGGTACAGGTGGCGACGGTCACAACACCATCAATATCTCGACGACTTCTGCATTTGTTGCCGCAGCGTGTGGCTTAAAAGTCGCGAAGCACGGTAACCGCAGCGTATCGAGCAAATCAGGCTCTTCTGACCTACTGGATTCGTTCGGTATCAACCTAGCGATGACAGCTGAAGACACACGTACGGCTGTTGATGAACTTGGCGTAGCATTCCTATTTGCTCCGCAATATCACGTTGGTGTACGTCACGCGATGCCGGTTCGTCAAACAATGAAAACGCGCACTATCTTCAATATTCTTGGCCCACTGATTAACCCTGCTCGCCCTAACATCGAGCTAATGGGTGTTTACAGCAAAGAGCTGGTACGCCCTATCGCAGAAACCATGCTGCAAATGGGCATGAAGCGCGCGGCGGTTGTTCACGGTAGCGGCCTTGATGAAGTAGCGATTCACGGCGAAACCATGGTTGCTGAAATCAAAGATGGCACAATTCACGAATACACAGTGACACCAGCAGACTTTGGTTTGAACACTCACCCTCTTGAAGCAATCAAGGGCGGCGAGCCAGAAGAGAACAAAGCCATCACAACCGATATCCTGACGGGTAAAGGCACTGATGGTCAAGTTGGCGCAGTGGCAGTCAACGTTGCTCTACTGATGCGTCTGTTTGGTCACGAAGACCTAAAAGCCAACGCACAGCAAGCAATTGACGCGATGAACTCTGGCAAAGCATACGAGCTTGTACAAAAGCTTGCTGCACACGCCTAACGAACGACGAATCGAGACAAAGAACATGACACAGACTACCGATAAACTGTCGACCCACGTTTCAGTCAAAGAAGCTGAAATGGCGGAAGTATTAGCAAAAATCGTTCGTGATAAATACCAATGGGTTGAAGCACGTAAGCAGACTCAACCATTAGACGAGTTTAAAGCGTCACTAACTGCAACAGACCGCAGCTTTTATGACGCTCTGAGCGGAGAACAAACGGTTTTCATCACTGAATGTAAAAAGGCCTCTCCGTCAAAAGGTTTAATCCGTGACGAGTTTGACCTCGACTACATTGCTTCTGTTTACAACAACCACGCAAACGCGATTTCTGTGCTGACAGACGAGAAGTACTTCCAAGGTGACTTTGAGTTTTTACCTAAAGTTCGCAGCATTGCTAAGCAGCCTATCCTGTGTAAAGACTTCATGGTTGATACCTACCAAGTGTATCTAGCTCGTCATTACTCAGCTGATGCTATCTTGTTAATGCTATCGGTATTAGATGACGAAGAGTACAAAGCGCTGGCGGAAGTCGCTCACTCACTCAACATGGGTGTATTGACCGAAGTCAGCAACGAAGAAGAGCTTCACCGTGCAGTCGCTCTAAACGCTAAGGTGATCGGCATTAACAACCGTAATCTTCGTGACCTTTCGACTGATTTGAACCGTACTAAAGAGTTGGCGCCGCTGATTCGCGAACTGGCTCCAAACGCAGTTGTGATTTCAGAGTCTGGCATCTACACACATCAACAAGTTCGTGACCTTTCAACGTTTGCAGATGGCTTCCTAATCGGTAGCTCTCTAATGGCAGAGAAGAACCTCGAGCTTACGGTACGCAAAGTAACACTGGGTGAAAACAAGGTGTGTGGTTTAACTCACTCTGACGATGCAGCAAAGGCTTATCAAGCTGGTGCGGTATTCGGTGGTCTGATATTCGTTGAAGCATCTAAGCGTCATGTGGATATCGAAGCGGCTCGTTTGACTATGAGCGGCGCACCTTTGAACTACGTGGGTGTGTTCCAAAACCACAGCGTTACTGACGTTGCGAAAACGGTTTCTGAGCTAGGCCTGTTCGCTGTGCAATTGCACGGTGATGAGTCTCAAGCGTTTGTCGATGAGCTAAAACAGTCACTACCTGAAAGCGTTGAGATTTGGAAAGCTTACGGTGTTTCTCCCGATGCTGAGAGCTCGCTACCAGAATTACTGGAAAGCAACGTGACTCGTCACCTGCTAGATACTAAAGTGGGTTCTCAAACTGGTGGCACAGGCCAAGTGTTCGATTGGAACCTAATCAACAACCAAAGCGCAATCATGTTGGCGGGTGGTCTAACCCCAGAAAATGCTAACCAAGCGGCTAAGTTGGGTTGCTTAGGATTAGACCTAAACTCTGGTGTTGAATCTGCTCCAGGCAAAAAAGACGCAGACAAACTGCAACGTGCTTTTGCTGCGATTCGTAATTACTAGTCCAAGCTCGGCGCTAGAAATTAGAAAGCAGAAACTAAAAACATATTTGTGAGCTTTGCCTTTTGCGAAGCTCAAACAAGATTAAATGACTTGGTGTGAATACACATCAGTAGAATTGAAGGAATAACACAATGGCTAAACTCGATGCCTACTTTGGTGAATACGGTGGTCAATACGTACCGCAGATCCTAGTGCCAGCACTAGACCAACTTGAACAAGCATTTATCGATGCACAAGCCGATCCTGAGTTCCGCAGCGAATTCATGACGCTTCTTCAAGAGTACGCTGGTCGTCCAACGGCACTAACGCTAGCACGCAACCTAACAAAAGGTACAAAAACAAAACTGTACCTAAAGCGTGAAGATCTACTTCACGGCGGTGCTCACAAGACAAACCAAGTTCTTGGTCAAGCATTGCTAGCAAAACGTATGGGTAAGCAGGAAATCATCGCTGAAACTGGCGCAGGCCAACACGGTGTGGCAACGGCTCTAGCGTGTGCTCTACTAGGTCTTAAGTGTCGTGTTTACATGGGTGCAAAAGACGTTGAACGTCAAAGCCCGAACGTGTTCCGTATGAAGCTAATGGGCGCAGAGGTTATCCCTGTTCATTCTGGCTCTTCAACGCTAAAAGATGCGTGTAACGAAGCACTACGTGACTGGTCTGCAACTTATGAAGACGCGCATTACCTATTGGGTACTGCAGCGGGTCCTCACCCATTCCCAACGATTGTTCGTGATTTCCAACGCATGATTGGTGAAGAAACGAAGAACCAAATTCTAGCTCGTGAAGGTCGCCTTCCTGATGCGGTTATCGCTTGTGTCGGCGGTGGTTCAAACGCTATCGGTATGTTCGCGGATTTCATTGAAGAAGAGTCTGTACGCCTAATCGGTGTAGAGCCTGCTGGTAAAGGTATTGATACCGACCAACACGGCGCGCCGCTTAAGCACGGTAAAACCGGTATCTTCTTCGGCATGAAAGCGCCACTGATGCAAGATGAGAACGGCCAAGTAGAAGAGTCTTACTCTGTATCTGCGGGTCTAGACTTCCCATCAGTTGGTCCTCAACACGCGCACCTAAATGCTATTGGCCGTGCTGAATACGACAACGTGACCGACGACGAAGCGCTAGAAGCGTTCCAATTGATTGCACGTAAAGAAGGTATTATCGCAGCGCTAGAGTCATCTCATGCTTTGGCTCATGCTGTTAAAATGGCTCACGATGACCCAGAGAAAGAACAGCTATTAGTGGTTAATCTATCTGGTCGTGGTGATAAAGACATCTTCTCTGTACACGACATTCTTAAAGAGAAAGGAGCATTATAATGGATCGCTATCAATCACTCTTCACTCGCTTAGCTGAAAAGAATCAGGGCGCATTTGTACCATTCGTAACGGTTGGCGATCCTAACCCTCAGCAGTCTCTTAAGATCATGGAAACTTTGGTTGAAGCGGGTGCAGATGCACTTGAGCTTGGTATTCCATTCTCCGATCCGCTTGCAGATGGCCCGACAATCCAAGGCGCAAATATTCGCGCGTTAGATTCAAAAGTAACGCCAGATGTGTGTTTTGATCTTATTGGTCAAATTCGTGCTAAATACCCAGATCTGCCAATCGGCCTACTGATGTACGCAAACTTGGTGTACGCACGTGGTATCGAGAACTTCTACGAGCGTTGTGCGAATGCAGGTATCGATTCAGTATTGATTGCTGATGTACCAACCAACGAGAGTGGCGAGTTTGTTGCTGCAGCTAAGAAGTTTGGTATTCACCCAATCTTTATTGCTCCACCAACAGCAAGTGATGAGACGCTTCAATCGGTTTCTGAGCTAGGTGGTGGTTACACTTACCTACTTTCTCGTGCTGGCGTAACGGGTGCAGAAACCAAAGCAAACATGCCTGTGACAGCCCTACTTGACCGTTTGAACAAGTTTGATGCGCCACCAGCACTGCTTGGTTTCGGTATCTCTGCTCCTGAGCAAGTAAAAGAAGCCATCGAAGCTGGCGCTGCTGGTGCTATCTCTGGCTCTGCGGTTGTGAAAATCATTGAAAACAACGTTGAACAACCAGAAGCAATGCTTAAAGCACTTGCTGAGTTTGTTACGCCAATGAAAGCGGCAACGCAAAAATAATAAATAGGCTCCCACTAGTGCGATAATTTGCGCTGTGGGAGTTTTTCTCCGAGAACACGTCCAAACCCTCTCAATTGTTAAATTCCTGATAAAAACAACACCTCATACAAACCTGTAGCACACCTATAATACCCCACCAAAACATCACCACCATTTATAAAAATAATGACAAACCAAAAGGCAAACGTTTGCTTTAGTGTGAAAAATCATCAAATGACATTTGATTACTGCTTTTTGGTGTTCTTTCATCTCTGCTCATATTGATAAATGTAAAAGATACGTGTAAAACTTCTCGCGAAATATTAATCCAATGGTACATCGTACATTGGTGAGTAGTTCTGGGATTTTTATATTTAGTAGCACAGAGGTTATGGAAGTGTTAAAAGAAAAGAGTTTACTAAGCAACATCGGCGTTCAAGTCGTTATTGCAATGATCATCGGTACCCTAGTCGGTGCGATGATGGGTGACAGCGCAACTATGTTCGCTCCACTGGGTGCTATCTTCATCAATTTGATCAAGATGCTGGTTATCCCTCTAGTCGCGGTTGCCCTAATTTCAGGTGCTGCTGGTCTAGGCAACAGCTCATCAGCAGGTAAAGTGGGCGTGACCACTCTAGGTTACTTTGCACTAACGTCTGCACTTGCTGTAGCACTAGCGCTAGTAATGGGTGAAATATTCGAACCAGGTCGTGGTATCGATGTTTCTGGCGTTGAAGGCATGTTCTCTTCTGAATACGCTGCGAAAGGTGAACTTCCAACGTTCTGGGCAACCATCACAGGCATGATCCCGACCAACGTTTTCCAATCACTGAATGAAGCAAACATTCTGCAAATTCTAGTTTTCTGCTTATTCTTCGGTATTGCGATTTCTAAACAAGCGAAAGAGAAACGTGACCCTATCATCAATGGCGTAAACGCGATTGTTGACGCTATGGTTTGGATGATCAACAAGGTTATGATCATTGCACCACTAGGCGTATTCGGCCTAATGGCAGAAGCTGTGGGTACATTCGGCTTTGGCGCACTTATGGTTGTGTTCAAACTGTTCGTTGTCTACATCGCTGCGATTCTGATCTTCGGCTTTGTTGCTTACCCGCTAATGATTCAAATCTTCACTAAGACTTCTGCTAAGAAGTTCCTAGTGGCAATGAAGAAGCCTCAAGCGGTTGCACTATCAACAGCCTCTTCAATGGCGACACTGCCAGTAACAATGGAAACGGTAGAGAAAGAACTTGGCGTTCGTAACTCTACGGCTTCATTCGTTCTGCCACTTGGTGCGACGATCAACATGTCTGGTAACGCAATTTACTACGGCCTAGTTGCTATCTTCTTCGCACAGCTGTTCAACATCGACCTGTCTATGGGCGCTTACATTGCTATCATCGTAACGTCGACTCTAGGCGCAGTTGGTCAAGCAGGTGTTCCAGGTCCTTCTTTCCTAGTGGTTGCGGTTCTTCTAGCAGCTGGTATCCCTATTGAAGGTCTACCTCTGTTGTTCGCTCTAGACCGTATCTTCGACATGATCCGTACTGCTCTAAACATCACTGGTGATGCAGCATGTGCAGTCATCGTTGATTCTCTAATCGAAGACGAAGCGAAAGAAGCTGAGCTACAAAAACAGCAAGCGTAATATTAAGCTTCAGTTTGATTGATAAATAAAACCGCCTTCATGAGGCGGTTTTTTTATTAGGTAATGATCGATATTGATTCGGTAAATCTCACCCTTGTCAGGCTAATTGATGAGTCCAAACGCACGAGGCAGAGCCAAACTAATTTCAGGAATAAAAGTAATGGCCAACAGTGTGACGATCAATACGGCACAAAACGGCATGATACTTCTTATAACGTTTTCAATCTTAGAGCCACTGACACTACAACCCACAAATAGCGCCGTACCAACGGGTGGCGTTGCAATGCCAATACATAAGTTGAAGATAATCATCATCGCGAAGTGAATTGGATGCATGCCTAAATGCTCAGCAATCGGCATAAAGATAGGGGTAAAGATCAATACGGCTGGCGTAAGGTCCATAAACATACCCACAATCAGTAGAATCAGGTTCATCAGAATAAAGATGATAATTGGATTGTCTGAAATAGAGAGCATCCAATCACTGATCATGGTTGGTAGACCGGTAAACGCCATTGCCCATGACATAATGGTAGAAGCACCAATCAAGAACAGCATAATGCCAGTAACCTGAACCGTTTCTCTACAAATTATCGGAAAGTGTGCCCATTTGAGGGTTCGGTAACAGAGTGACAGTATAAAAGAGTATAGAACCGCTATACATGCCCCTTCTGTTGCAGTGAATATACCACCAATAATACCGCCAATAACAACAACAATAAGCCCTAAGCTTGGTGTTGCTTGCCAAACAATATTCAGCACATCTTTCGTTGTGAAGCCGTCATTCGCACTTGTTTTGTAGCCCTTCTTTTTAGCGATGAAATAGGCGACGACCATACAACTTAAGCCCATTAGAATACCTGGGACATACCCTGCGATAAACAACGCCGCAACGGATGTTCCACCCGATACCACTGAAAATACGATCAGTGAATTACTCGGCGGTATTAATAAGCCTGCCGGGCAAGATGCAACGTTTACTGCTGTTGCTAAGTTTTTATCATAACCATCTTTTTCTAATTCTGGGCCTAAGGTTTTACCAACCGCAGCTGCTGCTGCAACGGCTGATCCTGAAACGGCGCCAAACATCATATTGGCGAAGATGTTCACGTGAAAAAGTGAGCCCGGGATCCAACCAACCAAGAGCTTTGCAAGGTTGATGAGTCGACTCGCGATGCCACCTACATTCATTATATTCCCCGCGAGGATAAAGAAAGGGATGGCTAATAAACTGAAACTATCAATACCGGTAATGATTTTTTGACCCGCAGTAATACTGGCGACTTCAAACGGTAAGATGAAATACATGATGGTTAAAGATGACATGGCAATTGCAATCGCAATCGGCATGCTTATCGCGATCATGAATAAGAATAGGCCTAGCAGCCAAACACCAATGGACAAATCCATAATATAGAGTCCTTTTAAAACTTATTTTTTGTTGGGTTCACAAAAAAGATCAAACGTATTCATGACCAAATAGATGAGGATAATAACGGCTGAAATCGGCAAGATTGAATACACCGTCGACATCGGTAATTGTAGTGCTGGAGAGAGTTGTTGTGTGGTTCTTCCCATTAAGGCGATGCCACCTTGAAGCATTGCTAGAAATACAAATGCGCCAGAAATGAAATTGATGAGCACATGTAATGCGATATGTGCTTTACCCTTAAGATAACCATCCAATAACGTTATTGCTAAGTGTCCTTTGATACCGAATAAGTAGCTTGCTCCTAATAAGCCAAGCCATACCATCGCATAACGAGCAAGTTCATCAGTCCAGTTACTTGGATCATTCAAAACATAGCGACTAAAGACCTGCCAAGTGACAGTAACGACAAGTAACATTAGTGCAAAAGAAGAGACAAAAAGAATCAGCCTATCAAGTAGGTTTCTGAAAGTTGCTAACATGGTGTGATACCTCAAAAAATTTTGCCTTAGCAAAGCCAAGGCAAAATTATATTTTCACTAAGACTGATTAAAGAGCTTCAATTTTTTCAATGAATGGAGCTAGTTTTGGATCTTTTTTCGCCTCATCAATCATAGGTTTAACAGCTGCACGGAAAGGGGCTTTATCAACTTCAACAAACGTGACACCTTCTTTCATTCCTTTCTCTTTGTTCATGTCATCTGTTGCATCCCAGATTTTGATCTGCTCTTCAAGAGACTCAGCAGCAGCTTCTTTTAAGATCTTTTGCTCTTCTGCCGTTAATGAACCCCATTTGTATTCTGAAATGATGATCACGTCAGGTGTCATCATGTGCTGGTCCATAGAGTAAAATTTGGCAACTTCACTGTGTTTCATTTCAACTAAGCTAGAAATATTATTCTCAGCACCATCAATTACACCTTGTTGCAGAGCCGTGTATACCTCATTGAAAGGTACAGGTGTTGCTTTACCACCAAGTAAGTTAACCATTTCCATCATGGTTGGAGAACCAGGAACTCGAACTTTCATGCCAGCTAGATCTGCTGGTGAGTTGATGGCTTTCTTAGCGTAGAAGCTACGTGTGCCTGAATCATAGAATGTAAGACCGATGAAACCTTTACCTTCGCTTGAAAGCAGCATCTCTTGTGCAGCTTCACTTCGCATGAAGGTTCTCATATGTGGAACGTCACGGAATAAGAAAGGCAGTGCATTAACCTTAAACGTTGGTTCAAAAGATTCGGCTAACCCACCATTGATTTTGGCCATATCAATCGCGCCAGTAACAACTTGCTCCGCTTGGTCACGTTCAGAGCCTAATTGACCGTTTGGAAAGATCTTAATCGTAAGTTCACCATTCGATTTTTCTTTAACTTTATCAGCCATGATCACCATGCCTTGGTGAGCTGCGCTTTCTAATGACATTGCATGCCCTAACGTCAAAGTTTTTGCTTGAGCGCCAAATGCCATAAGAATTGAAGCCGCTGCAATCGTCAGTAGGTGTTTTTTCATGTTCTTCTCCAGAATCCATTTTGTAAGAGGTACAGTTTTTATATGCAACGCTATAGCTAAGTTTGAAATCTAACGTTCAATTGCACATCGCTCATAGCAGTAACGTTTCATTACAATATTCTTACCCTATGAATCTTGTATTACAATACTATATGTATATTTTGTGAACTAAGGTTTATCTATTGGCCTGAGAACCTAATTGATTGTGATACCAATCATATTTGGGACTAATTAGACCATTAATCAGTTCTACTTTGGATTTTTTTGTAATTTCGATTACTTTCAACTGCTTTAAGAACAATCTCTTAGTAAAAGAGTATCGATCTATTTATGTTATTTTAAGACATTAAATTCAGTTATGGAGCACGACAAAGAAGGTCTCCTCGCTCGAAAACGCGAGTCGTGAACAGTGCTTTGTGAGGTGATGAAGGCAAGGTTTTCGGTTGGATTTAGGTAACAAGAATAGATAAAGGCAATAGAGAGAAGCTTGAGAGGATGAATTGTTTGTAACAAAAATCCGAGAGCCTTACAGCCCTCGGATTTTTGTTTTTGGTGTTCTAATTTTTAGGCGTTAAACGAATTACAAATCAGCGCCATAGATATCAAACGTGAAGTACTTAGCGGCGATCTTGTCGTAAGTACCGTTTGCTCTGATCTCTTCAATCGCAGCATTGAATTGTTTCGCCAATTTTGAATCCTGCTTTCTTAATGCTAACGCCGTACCCTCACCGATGTAGGCTTTGTCGGTAACGGCTTTGCCTTTGAACTCAAAACCCTCGCCTTCTTTCTTATCTAAGAAAGCCAATGACAGTTGATCTGAGTTGCCGAAGGTTAGATCTAAGCGACCGTTTTGCAGATCCAGATACACTTCATCTTGCCCTGTGTAACGCTTAATGTTGGCAACACTACCAAACTTGTCGGTTACGTAGCGATCGTGAATCGTACCTTGCTGAACACCGATGGTTTTACCCGCTAAGCCTGCCTCATCAACGCTGAATTCTGCGCTTTTAGCAGCAACAAATACGGCTGGTGTTTGGTAGTACTTGTCAGTAAATAAGATTTTACGCTTACGCTCTTCGGTAATGCGCATCGAAGCCATGATCACATCCGACTTTCTTGCCAACAAACTTGGAATTAGCGAATCCCAGCTTTGTGAAACCCAAGTACAATCGAGTTTAGCTTGCTCACACAAGGCGTCAGCTATCTCAATATCAAACCCGACAGGCACACCGTCGCTGTTTTTATAGTTGAATGGCGGATACGTAAAGTCCGACGCTAAACGGATTTCTTTCGCCTGTACCGTTGTACCAAGTAAAGCGGCCGCACAAGCGAGTCCTAGTATTATCTTTTTCATCATTGCCATCCTAGATATGATCTTTATCGAGTTGAGATTGAATTTCTTTATGTTGAGCTTGTTGAATTTGTTTGCCTTGTTGACTCTGTTCTAATTCGGTTTGGTAACGTGTTAGTGACGTTATCACTTCTAGCATGCTCTCTTGGCTACCAATACTGATTCGAACACAGTTACGCAAAGCCGGTTCATGGTTTTGGTTCCTTGTCACAATGCCGTCCTTCGCCAAGACACTGAACACTTGGTGCCCTGCTTTTTGACGCAGCAAAATGAAGTTTGTCGATGAAGGGTAAACAGACTCGATGAAATCAAACCGCGTTAGCTCACAAGCAAACCAGTTACGTAGTTCAACCAGCTTTTGCGTCGCGTCTTGCATCACTGAGACTCGTTCATCGGACAAAGCGTCTAGCACGATTTGAGATGAGCAATCTGGCATCGGATACGGTGGAATCAGCTTCGCGACATACTGCATCACATTTTGACTCGCTAAGATAAAACCACAACGAACCGCAGCCAGTCCAAATGCCTTAGACAAGGTGCGAATCACAACCAAATGTGGATAGCGTTCAATAAGACTAACGGCTGACGTTTGTGGTTCAAATTCGATATACGCTTCATCGACGACCACTAGCGACTTCCCAATCGTGCCTTCCAATACCTGAATCAAATCCGATTTAGGAATCACATTGCCCGTTGGATTGTTTGGTGAGCAAAGAAACACGATATTCGCCAGTTCTGCCTTATTCACAATATCAGCGACGTTCAGGCTAAAGTCTTCCTGCAATGGAGAGTCCAAGGTATTAATCGCCAATGCATCAGCGCAAAACTCATACATCGCATACGTTGGAGAGCAGATAAGTATGTTGTCGCACGCCGGTTTACAGAATGTTCTGATCAGCAAATCAATCGCTTCATCTGCACCACGAACAGCCACAGTCGCGGCATCGGTACTACAGTAATCTTGATAAGCCTTAGCAATATCTTGTGGTAAGAAGTCTGGGTATCGGTTGTGACTTGCTTCTCCTTGAAACAGCGAGCTTTCCAATTCATTGGCGTTTAGCCAGACACGTCCATCACCACCAATTCTTCTTGCCGATTGATAAGGTATTAATTTTTTTACAGCCTGAGGCACTAAGCTATCAATAAAAGATGTCAAGAAGCTATCCCTTTCACAAAATCACAATGTCTTCATCATTGCCTTCATATTCAAAAAATGTGACTTATACAAATATTGAATCACAAATGATGATTAAGTATTTACATTCAAACAGAACACTATTGATAAATGAATCGAAATAATCACATAATAGCCATGATAAAAAGTCATAGGTAAAGATATGAATCGCACACTTCCTTCAACCAAAACCTTGCTCGCGTTTTTGTCTACGGCAAGGCACCTCAACTTTACACGCGCGGCACATGAGCTCAATGTTACGCAAGGTGCAGTGAGTCGTCAGGTATTGTCGTTTGAAGAAAGCCTTGGCTGTGATCTCTTCTATCGCCATGCTCGCGGATTGTCTTTAACGCCGAAAGGAGAAGAACTGGTTCCCCTGATACAAGGAACGATTCATCAGCTGCAATCGGCTCTAAATCAAGTGGCTAGCTCTCCGTCTAAGATCAAACTCAACGCACCGAGCTGTATTACCTCTTGGCTACTACCTAAGTTGATGTCTTTTCAGCAAGCCTATCCTGAAATTGATGTCGAACTGACGTCGACCATCAAGCACGTCTTCGAACCAAGCTTTGATCCGTTTGACGCCGTAATTACCTATGGTAAGAAGCCAAACCAACAATCGATTATCAGCCAATTATTGTTTAACGAGCAGCTAGCGCCCGTTTGCCAAGCACAAAGCATTACACAGAGCCATCTTGTCGACGACGCATCGACCATCATCAAGCCACACAAGCTTGCCCAATACACTTGGCTACACGCCAACAATGAGCAAAGTGATTGGCGACTTTGGTTAGAGCACATAGGCAGCCACGACCTTTCAAGCAAGAACAACCAACAATTCGCAACACTCGATCAAGCTATGAACGCCGCCATTCAAGGGTTTGGCATTGCCATAGGCGACATCACGCTGGCCAAGCAAGATATTGATTTGGGTAGATTGGTGAAAGTGAGTGAAGGCAGTGTCTTCTCTGGAAATGGTTACTTCTTGCTGCAACCCAAGAATCGACAAAATACATCCTTATCTACGCTTGTTGATTGGCTCGTCGATTAGCGGCAATCATTGTTGGTAGGCCTCTTTATAAGCGGCAGGAGAGCGTCATAATGAGAATTTTTCCGTTCTCAAAATGAAACTATTTGATGTCTGTTTCGTATTGATTGTCAGAGAATAGAACGTACCTTCCTTTAACTATTTGAAAAGAAGTTCAATTCTATTTAGCCTGGAATTTATTCTGTTCCGTTGGAGAAAATGGCATTCGAGTTGCTTTGTCATAGATAACCCAACCAATATACAGCAGGTTGCACCAGTTTCACTGCAGCTTGTCACGGAGGATAGGCTATGACCTTACAAAGACATACGTATTACGGCTTGATTCACCATGGAATTAAAACCCTATTAATGGACAGAATTGGCCACTTCACAGAGCGTGAATATCACGAGTATCTCGACTTAACGACCGGTAAATCGACATGTTTTGCCATGAGTGAGCAAGAGCTCGAAAACACCTTAGACAGCTTAAAGAGCGAAGGTTACCTTGAAGATATCAAAAAGCTGATACCTCGCTATCAAACCTCGTCAATGCGATAACCTGCTTCAACTCTTTAAACACGATGAGTGGTTAGATTGAATTAATTGGCACCCAATTGTCTCGAGCTATTTAGCATCGAGACAGTTTTCGTTAGACTGTCAGCAACTCAACTAACTGGATAGTCAGTGTCTCATGAAACAAATTCTTGATTTCATTCCTCTCATTATTTTCTTTGCGCTTTATAAGATGTACGACATCTATACCGCGACCGGCGCTTTGATCGTTGCCTCTGCAGTTCAAATTATTTTGACTTATTTCATCTACAAGAAAGTCGAAAAAATGCAGGTCATCACCTTTCTAATGGTTGCCGTATTTGGTGGCATGACCATCTTCTTGCACGACGACAACTTCATTAAATGGAAAGTCACCATCGTTTACGCACTGTTTGCGATTGGCCTGACGGTCAGTCACATCATAGGCAAATCAGCGATTAAAGGTATGTTAGGCAAAGAGATCACACTGCCTGATTCGGTATGGGGCAAGATCAACTGGGCATGGACGCTGTTCTTTACCCTATGTGCCGTTCTCAACGTTTACGTTGCTTTCAGCCTACCGTTGGATGTTTGGGTCAACTTCAAAGTGTTTGGTCTACTCATCGCGACCTTGCTCTTCACCTTGCTCACTGGTGTTTATATCTATAAGCATCTACCAAAAGACCAGCAGAAAGAGTTAACGGATAAAAATACCGACGAGAAATAGCCCTTAGGGATGAGTCCTCATACCCTATTTGATACAATTATTATCAATATGCGATTGGCCAATGATACTCGTGATCATTGGCCGCTGATTATTTGTGTTCGGTGAAGACGTTAAAAATTAGACCACCACGAGTCTCGTAAACACATCTATTTTTATATAAAACAATCAATACCATTAAGAGTACGACAATGACTATTCAATCAACTTTGAACCCGATTGGTTCTTTACTTCTTCGCACATTAGCGATGCCTTCTGATACAAATGCAGCAGGCCAGATTTTCGGTGGTTGGATAATGTCACAGCTTGACCTTGCTGGCGGCATACTGGCAAAAGAGATATCTAACGGCAAGATAGTCACGGTTTCAGTATCGAGTATCGAGTTCAAACAGCCGGTTTCAGTGGGTGATGTTGTGTGTGTTTATGGTGACTGCACTAAGATTGGTCGCAGCTCGATGAATATCGACCTAGAAGTCTGGGTTAAGCCTGTACTTGATCACGGTATCGGCGACCGCTACAAGGTTTGTGGCGCGACATTCAACTACGTTGCTGTCGATGAGGGTGGTAAGCCTCGCCCGATCAATAAATAGTACTTTTCACCAAGCTGCTAATGTAGACGGTCTTTAGTTTCAACGAATGAAATCGCTAAAGACCATACTTCTCTCTCGCACCATTTCACAATTTCTTATCATTAGCTCTTCCAATACCAATTAGTTCGCGTAAATTAGCAAGATAGCGAATTTAAACGCCCCCAATTCAGTGAAGTAAAATAAGGATATACCAATATGTGGTACGTGATTTTTTCTCAAGACGTCGAAAATTCATTAGAAAAGCGCCTAAGTGTTCGCCCACAACATCTAGAACGCCTGCAAACACTTCACGATGAAGGCCGACTTTTGACTGCTGGCCCAATGCCTGCGATTGATTCAGACAACCCTGGTGAAGCCGGCTTCACTGGCTCTACTGTAATTGCTGAGTTTAATTCTTTAGAGGACGCACAGGTATGGGCAGACGCAGATCCGTACATTGAGGCAGGTGTCTACCAAAATGTCATTGTAAAACCATTCAAGAAAGTATTTTAACGTGAAAAAATGGATTATTGGCTCTCTGGCTTTAGCTCTGCTCGCAGGCTGTGCTTCAAGTGAGCAAGACCAACAAAGACAGCTTGAAATGATGGCGCAACACCGTGCTGGCGTTTTATCTGCCGGCCTGCCGATTGAGTATGGCCCACTGTCAGTCATGCGTGTACTGGCAAAAAACACCGTTATCGAGATCATGATGATCTACAACCAAGACGCTAAAGGTGCTAAGCCTTTAAACCAAGTCGTAGATATGAGTGTTAACAGCTACTGCACCAACTCTGAAGTTAGAGCAAACCTTGACATGGGCTTGGCTTACAACATTAAGGTTCGCAACACTCGCGGACAACTGATGGTTGAAAAGCTAATCAGCAAAGAGACATGTCAGAGCATTAACTAGATTTGATTTCTAACGTTAAGCTAGTAACAAACAAGAAAGGCCTTGCAGATGCGAGGCCTTTCTTTTCTCAGACTTTTGTTTTTAGAACGATAACACCCTAGCTTTAATTATGCTGATGCTTCTGCCGACTCCCACTCTTTACGCAGCATTTTAGTCGCTGAAACTAAATTAGCCAGTGCCGCTTCTGTCTCTGCCCAGTTACGCGTCTTCAGCCCACAATCAGGGTTTGCCCACAAACGTTCTGCTGGGATTTTCTTTGCCGCTCTCTTAAGTAAATCAACAATCCACTCTTCTGAAGGAATGTTTGGTGAGTGGATGTCATAAACGCCAGGCCCAATCGCATTCGGGTAGTTGAACTCTTCAAACGCTTTCAGCAGTTCCATGTTCGAACGAGAAGTCTCTATGGTAATCACATCGGCGTCTAGCGCAGCGACTGAATCAATGATCTCGTTGAACTCGCTGTAACACATGTGGGTGTGAATCTGAGTTTCTGGTTTAGCACTCGCAGCTGAAATCTTAAAGGCATCCACTGCCCACTCTAAGTATTCTGCATGGTCACGCTTTTTCAATGGCAAACCTTCACGAATGGCAGGCTCATCAATTTGAATAATGTTGATACCTGCGTCTTGCAAATCAGACACCTCATCTCGCAACGCAAACGCCAGTTGATTGGTTATCTCTTTGCGTGAAATATCTTCACGTGGGAATGTCCAACACAAGATAGTAACAGGCCCAGTTAGCATGCCTTTCATCTGCTTTGAAGTCAGAGATTGAGCATAGGTCGACCATTCCACCGTCATTGGTTTTTCACGCTCGATATCCGCAACCACAATCGCAGGTTTCACGCAACGAGAGCCATAACTTTGTACCCAACCAAATTTGGTAGTTTGGAAGCCTGCTAGATTTTCAGCAAAGTACTCCACCATATCATTACGTTCAGCTTCACCATGAACCAGTACATCCAAATCAAGTGCTTCTTGTCGTTTCACCGCATCCGCAATATGACCTTTCAACGCGGTGTTGTATTCCGCTTCACTCAGTTTGCCAGTGCGGTAAGCACTACGCTGAACACGGATCTCTCCGGTTTGTGGAAATGAACCAATTGTTGTGGTTGGCAATAATGGTAAACCTAACACCTCAGACTGATGTGAAGCGCGTTCGGCATAAGGAGCACTTCGCTCGGTTAGGGTTTTGGTAATGGTGTTAATACGAGCTTGAACCTGCGGCTTATTCACATGAGTCGCGCTCTTGCGTGCAACAATCGGCTGGCTGTAGGTTTCACACGCCAAGATAGCATTGTGGTTACCGTCTAGTGCCGCACCCAATATACTCACCTCGGTCACTTTCTGTTTCGCGAAAGCAAACCAACTCTTCACTTCATCGCTGAGTGAATCTTCTAACTCAAGGTCGACTGGACTATGCAAAAGTGAACATGAACTTGCTACCCAAAGTTTGTCTCCTAGCTTCTCTTTCACTGGTTGTAGTAACTCTAGTTGAGCGGCTAAATCAGCTCGCCAAACGTTTCGTCCATTAATCACCCCTGCTGAAAGTACCCAGTGTTCAGGTAACTTACCCACTACTTCATCAAGTTGCTGTGGTGCTGCTGCTAAGTCGATATGTAGGCCATTAACTGGTAGCTCTACTATCTTATCTAAGGTATCAGTCACCGAATCAAAATAAGTAGTGAGCAGCAGTTTTACATCACCTTGAATCACTTGATACGCCAACTTGAATGAATCTGCCCATTGACTCTCAAGCTCAAGCGAAAGAATTGGTTCATCGATTTGAACCCACTCAACCCCCAACTTAGCGAGTTTTGCCAAAATTGCTTGGTAAGCGGTAAGAAGGCGCGGAAGAAGAGATAAACGATCAAAACCCTCCTCCACTTCTTTACCAAGATATAAATAAGATAACGGGCCTAACAAAACTGGCTTCACCTTATGCCCGGATTTTATCGCTTCACTCACTTCGTCAAACAGTTGTGGCCAGCTCACTTCAAAGGAATCGTCTTTGCTGAACTCAGGCACAATGTAATGGTAGTTGGTGTTGAACCACTTAGTCATATCAGAAGCCGCAGAGCTATCTTTAGTGCCGTCACTAGACGTATGCGTACCACCGCAACAAGTCGACTGAACCTGAGATTGACCACGCCCCACACGGAACAAAGTATCTAAATCTGGGAAGGATTTTTCATCTTCAGAACCACCAGTATGGCGCTTTGGTACGTGGCCTAGAAGTAAAGTCGTTGTTAATACATGGTCGTACCATGCGAAGTCACCCGCAGTTGCAAAGCTAAGATTCGCGTCAGCTTGTACATTCCAGTTACGATTTCTTAGTTCGCTACCGAGTTGCTTTAAATCTGATTGGCTAATCTCACCGCGCCAGTATTTTTCTAAAGTGAATTTGAGTTCGCGTTTTTCGCCGATACGTGGGTAGCCTAAAATATGCGTTGTCGTAGTCATGAACCTGTTCCTTATTCAATAATTTTTAGTGTTCGATCAAACTGCCTAGCTTATGGTTTAAGTTCTTTATAAGGCGTCTGGATGGCTAAACTATCTCCCTAATCTGAACGATGAACAACGTCCAAATATTCATCTTGTTTATTAAAAATATTCATCTTGAATAATCTAAAGCTGAAAAAATTAAATCCATCTGGACATCTAGACGTTTACAAATGGAAGAAAACCCCGTAGGGTGATTATTAAGAAATATTGAATTAGCTTAGGGAATATGAGGAAAACTCATGATAGAGCTTAAACACCTTCGAACATTGACTACCTTAAGAGACAGCGGCTCGCTAACAGCGACGGCAACTTCTCTTCACTTGACTCAGTCGGCGCTTTCTCACCAACTGAAAGACCTTGAGGCGCGTATCGGTGGTCAGCTTTTCCTACGTAAAACTAGACCAGTTAAGTTCACCTCTGAAGGTGAGATTTTGCTTAGGCTTGCCGATGAGATACAGCCAAGAATAGCTAAAGCGGAGAACGAACTCGCGAGCCTGAAAGAGGATGTGAATGGTCGTTTGCACATGGCGATTGAATGTCACTCATGCTTCCAATGGTTAATGCCTGCTTTGAAGGAATATCAAGTGGCTTGGCCAAGCGTAACGCTAGATTTCTCGTCAGGCTTTGGGTTTGAGCCGCTACCCGCGCTAATGGCAGGCGAGCTAGATTTGGTGATCACCTCTGATATACAGCCTCGCTCTGAGGTTCACTACGAACCACTCTTTGATTTTGAGATGCGTTTGATCACCGCAATCAACTCACCTTTGGCAGAAAAAGCGAGCATTGAACCGCAAGATCTTAGCGATCTCACCATGCTCACCTACCCTGTTCAAAAACAGCGTTTAGATGTCGTGAAGCACTTTTTACAGCCTGCGGGTGTAGAACCTAAAAAGTGGAAACAAGCGGACAACACGTTAATGCTAGTTCAAATGGTATCAGCAGGTTTGGGAGTAGCGGCTCTACCAAACTGGGCGATCAGTGAATTCTCAAGACAAGGGCTGATTGCCAGCAAGCCATTAGGCAAAGGACTATCAAGAAGACTGTTCGCAGCGGTAAGAAACTCTGAGAAAGATAAACGTTACCTGCAAGCTTTCTTTAGCACGGCAAGACAGCAAAGTAAGAGTCACTTAGATGGCATAGAGGTCGTTTAAAGATGATTTATGGCTAAGTTAAGCTCGATCGATTCGTCAGAAACAAAAAAGTCACAGATAATCTGTGACTTTTTTTCTCTCAACACCCACAACACGCGATGCATGTCATTTTCGATAAAAGATGCGCTAATCTTTAGCTTATCTCGAGTAAGACTTAAACTGGTTAGTCAATGGATCGTATTGATAGCCAAGCATATCGAGCTTGCCCACAACACTTTCTGTATCCATTTCATACATGCTGATCAGCTCTTCAAAGCTATCGCATTCTAGGCGAAGTTTTTCATTAACGATTCCTAGCAAAATAATGCTATCGAAACCTTTGACGTTGCTTAAATCCATCTCGTACTCCTTACGAACACACTGACTAGAGTTAAGTTTAGAACGCTTACCAACGTCACGCTAAAAAACAGATCACACTTCTTAACAAGAATACGTAATTAATGAAAGTGCGTGATTAAAGCGCCCAAACTGGCGTTAAACCCACAACGGCCACCAATAACATCAACAACGAAATACTCAGTTGAAGCTTTTCAGGCGTTCTTGCGAACAGTAAATGCCAACACCACACCACGATTGAGGAGATCAACAAAGCAAAACTAAATAGCAAAGTGGAAATCACAGGTTCTAATTGAGCTTCAGACAAAGAGTAAACACTCACGACGGTCGCCAGTACTACCAACATACCGGTTAGCACGCCCACAACAGGAAGCACTCGATGAAATGCCTGCAACCGTGTCCTTGCAATCGTCAGTAGTAGATGGCCAAACGCTGCTCCTAACAGTACCACTAGCAGCAAAGTAGTAATGATACCAACAGCGGTTGCTTGCTCAGTCGCTTGTATAGCAACATATGACAACGCTAAACCACAGGCCAAGTACATCACCCAGATAGGACCAGAATCGCGAGTCTTCTTGGTTTGAACTTGAGAATAGAAATAAAAGATCGCGAACACGACCAGAAAGGCTTCAATTTTTACTGAAGCGACGGCAAGCCACAGCACGCCAATCGCAGGTAACATCTTGTGGATCCGACCACGCTGCCCCGGACAAATATCCCCTTTCACCAAGATGAGGGTTAAGATCAGTTGGGTTCCTAAAAGCATCGGAGCAAATTGTACTAATAACGTTTCGACCATTGTGGATCTACTTCTTCAGACTTATTTTCGCGAATAATATCAAAAACTGCTGCGAACACTAATCAAAATCACAAATTAGCGACGTTATTCAAGGCTTCAACTATGCTGTTGTATGGCTCTTTTATCGCCATTTACCGTAAAAAGACGAAAGACACCAGAACTAACAGGGGCATGTTCTACTGGCTAGTCTAGGCTCATGCCGCTATAATTCCCGCCTCAAAAATCAGAGGTTGAAATATGTACAGCGATATCACTCCTATTCACGAACACAAAAAATACTGGGCCGAGTGCTACGGAACTGCACCCTTTTTGCCTACCAGTAGAAAGGAGATGGATGCTCTTGGATGGGATAGCTGTGACATTATTATTGTAACTGGTGACGCTTATGTCGATCACCCGAGCTTTGGTATGGCTATCATCGGCCGTCTGCTTGAAGCTCAAGGTTTCCGCGTGGGCATTATTGCTCAACCAAAGTGGGACAATAAAGATGCCTTCATGAAGCTAGGTAAACCTAACCTATTCTTCGGCATCACAGCGGGTAACATGGACTCCATGATCAACCGCTACACCTCTGATCGCAAATTACGTCACGATGATGCTTATACTCCGAACAATGAAGGTGGCAAGCGTCCTGATCGTGCAACTCTGGTTTATTCTCAACGTTGTCGTGAAGCTTACAAAGGCACGCCAATCGTGCTTGGTGGTATTGAAGCGAGCTTACGTCGTGTAGCTCACTACGACTACTGGTCAGATAAAGTTCGCCGCTCTGTATTGTTTGATGCAAAAGCTGACATTCTTCTTTTTGGTAACGCTGAGCGTGCATTGGTTGAAGTAGCACACCGCATTGCCGATGGTGAAGACATGTCTACGCTGACCAATATCCGCGGTACTGCTATCAATCTTCCTGCGGCCCCTGAAGGCTTCAAGATCATTGACTCTTCTCGTATCGAAAAGCCGAACAAAGCGTATGTTCCGGTTAACCCGTACGAAGTTGAAACTCAGTGTGATACCAAGAAAGACGAAAAAGAAGAAGTAAAAGCGCAACCTATTACTATTCGCCCTTCTCGTCACGATGCAAAAACTACAGCGGTTCGTATCCCAGGTTACGAAAAGCTAAACAATGACCGTATTCTTTACGCTCACGCTAGTCGTATTCTGCACCTTGAGACAAACCCGTACTCAGGTCGTGCTCTGATTCAACGTCACGGTGATCGCGAGCTTTGGATTAACCAAGCGCCTATTCCATTGACCACAGAAGAGATGGACTACGTGTTTGGCCTTGCGTACAAGCGTGTTCCGCACCCGATGTACGGCAAAGCGAAAATCCCAGCATACGACATGATCAAAACCTCGGTTAACATCATGCGTGGTTGTTTTGGTGGTTGTTCTTTCTGTTCAATCACAGAGCACGAAGGTCGCATCATTCAGAACCGTTCGAAAGAATCTATCTTGGATGAGATCGAAGACATTAAAGATAAAGTACCGGGCTTCACAGGTACTATTTCTGACTTGGGCGGCCCAACGGCGAACATGTACCGTTTAGGTTGTTCAGATCCAAAAGCTGAAATTAACTGTCGTCGTCCATCATGTGTGTTCCCGAAAATCTGTGAAAAGCTAAACACAGACCATCAACACACTATCGACCTGTACCGCTCTGCGAGAAAAGTACCGGGTGTTAAGAAGATCATGATCGCTTCTGGTGTACGTTACGACTTAGCGATTGAATCTCCAGAATACGTTCGTGAGCTTGTGACTCACCACGTTGGTGGTTACTTGAAGATTGCTCCAGAGCATACTGAAAAAGGCCCACTGGATCTGATGATGAAGCCGGGCATGGGCACTTACGATCGTTTCAAAGAGATGTTCGAGAAGTACAGCGCTGAAGCCGGTAAGAAACAGTACTTAATTCCTTACTTTATCTCTGCTCACCCGGGCACAGAAGATGAAGACATGCTTAACCTAGCAATGTGGCTGAAAAAGCACAACTACGAGTGTGACCAAGTACAGAACTTCTACCCATCGCCAATGTGTAATGCAACGTCGATGTACTACTCAGAGACTAACCCTCTGAAACGCGTGAAATATAAGAAGCGTGAAGATGTTCCTGTGCCGAAAGGTGATCGTCAACGTCGTCTGCATAAAGCACTGCTTCGTTACCACGATCCTGAAAACTGGAAAATCATCCGTGAAGCACTGATCAGCATGGGTAAACAGCACCTAATTGGTGACAAAGCAAACTGCCTAGTACCAGCAGAAGACTTTGATGCACAAACACCGGCACAACGTCGTAAGTCTGGTCGTCACGGTTCACAACGCTTTGCGACTAAGCACAGTAAATCTCAGCCAGGTCTTGGTGGCGAAAGCCCACGTAACCACTCTGGTAAGAAACCGGGTGGCAAGAAGCCGAATGGTAACGGTAGCCAAGGTAATGCTAACCAAGGTGGCGGTAATGGCAATGCTCGTAAACCAGCGACTGGCTTCATTAAGAAAGGTCCTGGTGGTCAGCAATCACAAGGTAATGGCGGCGGAAATGGCAAACCAAACCGTAACAAAGCGGGCAATGGTCAAGGTGGCAAACCTGCAAGTAACGGCAAGAACCGCCAGCGCGCAGCACAACGCTAATATCGCGAACCGATTGACTTCGCTATCGTAAAAACACAAAGCGCAGCTATTTAGCTGCGCTTTTTTGTGTCTGTTACAAGATAGCCTAACGAGCAAACACCCAATACTGACTAAGCAAATAGTTACTGACCATGCCCACCAAGATGCCAACCGCCATTGCGATAAACACTGCCCCAGTAAATGCAGGCAGCAATTCAGTCATCAACTTAAAGCACAGCAAATTAGGTATCGCCGATATTGATGCAGAGAACATGAACTTTTGCCATTGAATCAGCTTTTCGGACCAATTCCCCTGCCCTTTGAATTCAAAGGTCAACACTCGATTTCCAAACCAGGTTGTCGTTGCTGCAACGATGAAAGAGCCAATTCGAGCACTCATCAAAGGCAGTCCAATAACGTAATGCAGCAATGCAAACACGGCACAATCGACAACAAAGCCACCCGCCCCCACCATAGCGAATTTAATCATCTTATGGTGAGGTTGTAGTTTTTTGTTTAGCGCGTCGAACTTGTGGCTAAACAGTCTCGATGACGAGTTAAAATTGAACATCGCCATCACTTCGAATATGGCTCAACGATAGATTTGGTTTGATATTTTGGCTATGACAACTAAATAGAGCGCGCTTGATCTTCACCGTCGGTTCTAAAATACAGGTTAACGCGTTGTCTTTAATCTTGGTTTCTACTTCCGCTCTTTTACCAATCAGATAGAACTTGTCGATACCATCTAACTGTTCAACATCGAGTAACTTTTTCGCTTGTCCATGACTGTAAAACTGCCCGGAGAACGGTCGTTTACCGACATAAAAGCTCGGCGCTTCATCCGTAATCTGTTCGAAGATAATACGGTCACTTTTCTCATTCGCTTTGCCTAAGTTGAGGTAGACCATTGCAATCATTAGCAACACAGGTAGCACTAAAGCCACACTCGAGAACCACTTCTTATCTTTTTCTACTACAAGCATTGCCACCAACAAGCCAAGGGCAGGAATGCCTGGCAACACATAGGCAGGAAGAATATTACCCGCCATGGTAAAAAGAATCAGAGGAGAGACCAACCAACACACGAGGAATGAAAACAATCCACTATGTTCAGCGTTAACTTCTGCGATTTTCTTACGACGGGCGAAAGTCAAAATAGGCAACACAATCGACCACGGTGCAGCCGCTTGAAGCCAAAACAACCAGATCATGCCTCTTGCTTGGTCATGGGCAGAACCGTATAAATCGCCCTCCCAGCCACTCACAACAAAACGCTTAAAGTGCTCGCCAACAATAAAGTAATCAATAAAACCCGGTGTTGCCATTTCAGCCATGATGTACCAAGGCAAGGCAATCGCCAGCATCACACCTAAGCCAGACAACAGTGGAAAGCGTTGCCATAACACTTTGAAAGCGCCAAAGAAGCCATGTTGCAATACTAACCAAGGGAAAACAGCGATACCCATGATCACAATCGCTACCGGCCCTTTTGCAAGCAAGCCTAGTGCTAAACCAATGAAACCAACATAACCCCAAGACCGATTAGTCTCAGCATTGCCCTCTCCCTTACAACTCTCTCCTCCTAACCAACATAGGTAAAAACCTAACATGGCAATGGTCATCGCTAACGTTAACGCCATGTCGGTCATCACAGCACCCGCCGCAATAGAGAAAATCCCACATGTCGCCAATACCACAGCCGCCACCAAGGCACTTTGTCCGGTACGCTTAGCCATGTATGCAACCAACAGAATCGTCGCAAAACCTGCTAGCCAGTGTGGTGCACGCACAGCAAACTCACTCAAACCAAACAGCTCAATCCCAGCCGCACTCATCCATGTGAACAACGGTGGTTTACCCCAGAAAGGGATGCCGTAATCAAATTGAGGGGTTAACCAATTGCCGGTTTCTACCATCAAGCGAGCCATTTCTCCATAGCGCGCTTCCGTAGTATCCATTAAAGGGTATGTCGCCAGAGATAAGAGCCTTAGAACCAATGCAAAAGCCAACAAATACCATAGGTGCGTTCGGTTCAGGCTCATGCTGACTCCTCTAATTTAAAATGTGTTTTTAATGCTGGGGTATCGACCACCGATTGAATCAGATACAAAGGGCGGTTCTTGGTTTCAATGAAAATACGACCTATGTATTCCCCCATTAAACCAATACTCAGAAGTTGAATGCCGCCAAGGGCAAGTTGAACCACCATCATGGATGGGTAGCCAGTAATAGGCTCACCAAACATCATGGTTTTGAACACGATGAAGACGCCATACACAAAAGCGGTAAGCGCCACTAATCCACCAACGGCCGTCGCAATACGCAGTGGGCGGATAGAAAATGATGTGATGCCATCCATCGCCAATCCGATGAGTTTCAGGTAGTTCCATTTCGTCTCGCCACAGAAGCGAGCATCGCGCTTAAACTGAATCGTTGCTTGTCTAAAACCTGGCCATGAAAAGATGCCTTTCATGTAACGGTTACGTTCAGGCAGTTGGTTGATATGGTCGACAACCTCTCGGCTTAACAGTCGGAAATCACCGACATTTTCTGGAACATCGATCTTCGCTGCCACGTTCATGACTTTGTAAAAGCTTGCTGCTGAAAACTTCTTAAACCACGTTTCACCATCACGCTGGCTGCGCTGCATATTCACAACGTCATAGCCTTCGCGCCACTTGGCAACCATTTGTGGGATCAGCTCCGGCGGATCTTGCAGGTCTGCGTCTAACAAGATCACCGCTTGTCCTCGGCAATGCTCAAGACCAGCACTCATCGCTGATTCTTTACCAAAGTTACGGCTTAAACCGATCACAGAAATTGAGCTATTGATTGAAGTGAATGAACTCACCAAATCCAAGCTGTTGTCTTTGCTGCCATCATCGACATAAACAATTTCACTGGTGATGGGTAAGCTATCCAGTACCTTGGTTAAGCGAGAATGAAACTCTTCTAACACCTCTTGTTCATCGTAAAACGGCACAATGATCGATAGTGAAACGGCGGGATTGATCCGTGATGTGGAGACTTTAGGTCGGCTAATATGAAGTTCAGACATAATACGTTCTTCTATTTTTTAATCTGAATCCAATCTACCCCCTCATAAGTGAAAGTTATGTTATTGACATATTTTTCACGCTCACTCAGGATAATGTTACCGTCTATTTCTGTATGAGAATCAAAATGAAACGAGTTCTATTAGTCGAAGATAACCGTGAAATCGCAGGTGTCTTGTTTGATTATTTTGAGTGTATTGGCATGGAACTCGATTATGCGGACAACGGCGAACTCGGCCTGCAACTCGCGTTGGAAAACTCATTTGATATCATCATATTGGATCTGATGTTGCCAAGAATGGACGGCCTCACGGTTTGTAATAAACTGCGAGACCAAGGCAACGCGACACCTATTTTGATGTTGACTGCGTTAGATAGCCGCGATGATATGTTAAAAGGGTTTGAGCATGGTGCCGATGACTATCTAACCAAACCTTTTGATTTGGATATTTTGGAAGCCAGAATGAAAGCGCTTGTTCGTCGTTACCGAGGAAAAGTGGCTTCTTCTAAATTGCAGTTTGATGAACTCACCATCGACCAAAAAACGCGTAAAGCTTACCGTCAAGATAAGTTACTCGCACTCAACCCAACCACTTACACCATCCTTGAGATGTTGTGCCAAAAAGCACCAGAAGTGGTTACTCGCGAAGATATTTCCTACAAACTCTGGGAAGAAGACGAACCCAACAATGACGTGTTGCGCAGTCACATCTATCAATTACGTAACCAACTCGACAAGCCGTTTGATACTCAGATGTTGATTACCGTCCCTAAAGTTGGATTCCGTCTGGAGTCATCGAATTGATTTTAAATGTTCTCACGAGCACCAAAACCCTAACCGGCCGCTTAGCGGTTTTCTTTGGGTTAATGGCCGTGATTGTATCGGCCTTTGTCTATTTAGTCTTTGTTGCCGCACTCTACATGTCAGAAGATCGCGTCGGTGAAAGACGCATCCTGATCGACCGTAACTATGCGGTTGGTTTATTCCAAGCAGGGGAAAGCGGTACGTTAAGAATTGATGACCTGACAATCGCCTACAATGATCTTTCATTGATACCTGCCGAATACCTCAAATACATTAAAGGCAAAGAAAGCTTTGTTGGCGAGGTAGGTGAAGAACCTAACTCTCGCATGGTGTATGTTGGTGAGTATTCTGATAAAGGTCAAACCCACCCAATCGTTCTGCTTTCCGAGATCGACCGCGTCGAGTTTGAGATTTACGAACTGGTTTATGCGACCACCTTTGTACTAACATTACTCTCTATTCTAATTTTTAGCTTTGGTGCTCTGCTCTATCGATTATCTAAACGACTGATTGAACCCTTCAATTCTATTTCCGAACAATTGGAATCCAATAAGCTCAACCTCAATGAAGAATTTAGTGTCAATGACGACGCCGCAGTTGAGTTTCGTCAGCTCACAGATCAACTCAATCAGTACCGAAGAGAAATCAATTCCTTACTCAAACGTGAACAAGCCTTTGCTCGCTACTCAAGTCATGAACTAAGAACACCGTTAACGGTCGCTCGTGGCGCAAATAAATTACTGCTAAGAAGCGAAACCACCGAGTTTCAATCTCGCCAGATTGAGCGCATTGATGAAGCCATTGTTCAGATGTCAGAGATGGTCGATGCCCTACTCGGCCTCGTGCGTTACGAAAGAAACAGTGACGATGCGCCACTGCGATTGTTTAGCCAACAAGAGTTAGAGGCTATCGTCTCAAAAAACTCAGCACAGGCAGATGAGAAAGACGTCGAAATTTCCATGCATGCTCAATCCGAACCCACCATTCAAGCCACCAGCGCGATAATGAACATGTTGGTCGGAAACTTGTTGAGAAATGCCATTGCAGCGACCAATAGTGGCACCGTAACGGTCACTCTGTCCCACGAGAGTGTTGTGATTGAAGACCAAGGAGAAGGCCTCCAAGAACAATACAATCCAAATGGGCATGGGTTAGGTTTATTGATTGTCGAGGACTTATGTCAACGCTTCCAATGGGGCTTTGAATTGGTCAATCGCAGCTGTGGTGGATGTACCGCTAAGATCACCTTTCAAACCGATCTATCCGCATCCACCCCAGAGTAAATGAGTTCATAGTTCGAAGCTCAATATCGAACGAAAACTTGATTTAGTTGGTTTACAGCGGTCCCTAGCTACTAGATACTCGTCAGTCCTATTTGAACTATAAATGCTGGCTCTGAGTCAGCATTTTGTCTAAGTGCGATGAAACTAAATAATAGCCCTGTAACTCAACATCAATACAACGAGCACACCTTTTTCTTAAAGCGTGACGATCAGCTTCACTCCCACTTTTGCGGCAACAAAGCCAGAAAGTTCATGAAGCTACTGGAAGACGATAGCCCAAACACCACCACTCTAATAAGCTATGGTTCCGCTCAGGCTAACTCCTTGTTCTCACTCGCCGCACTTGCGAAAATCAAAGGCTGGACGCTTGAGTTTTACGTCGACCACCTGCCTCAATGGCTACAAGAACGCCCACTCGGCAACTACCGTGGCGCTATCGATCTCGGGGCTAAGGTTATTTCAGTCAAAGAAACAGGCTCTGAGCTTCATCCACAAGAGTATATTGAGCAAGTAAGACAACCTGACTCACAATGCATTGTGTTACCAGAAGGTGGACGCTCTCAGCTTTCTGAATACGGCGTGAAGCAACTGGCGATTGAAATACTCAGCTGGACGCGTTTCGAAAACAAACACGATTTCGTGGTAGCACTTCCAGCAGGCACAGGCAGCACAGCTCTGTATCTGCATAAGCATTTAAAAATGCACAACATCCCAGTGTTAACTTGCGCTTGTGTTGGCGGCAGTGATTACCTAACACAGCAGTTCAATGAACTCGGCGAAACCGATCACCCGCAGATATTACCACTTAAAGCCAAACACCACTTTGGTAAGCTTTACCAGCAGGACTATCAAACTTGGTTGGATCTGCAAGAACAGACGGATATTGAATTCGACCTGCTCTACGACCCATTGATGTGGCAATGCCTAGAGCAATGGCAAGAAGAGAACCCAACAAAAACCGTCATCTATATCCACCAAGGTGGCATCTTAGGTAATGAGTCGATGTTGCCGCGCTATCAACGTAAGTACCCAGAACTTCGAAGTAGTCACACCGCTGATAACGCTACTTGGTAGTAATCCGTTCTTTTCTACTCTAATACCCCCCGCGTTTCTGCGGACCTGAGAATTTCTCAGCACATCATGAACAGCCATCGCACTCCCTTTCGATGGCTGTTTATCAGTAATCGCCACCTGCTATCCCTGCCATACATTTCAAGTTAGAGACATAAATCTGGCGAGAATCATCGCGTTATCTATACTTTCGATTGGAACGTCAATTGTCATCGAAAGGAATTACGCATGCGAAAACTCACTACGCTCGGCCTGTTTTCAGTTTTACTGCCCTTCTCTGCGATTTCAGGAGAAAACGTCACTTATCAAGTCGATGGGATGGATTACGAAGGTTATTGGAGTGAAGCCAGTGACCAAGCGCCTTTGGTACTTCTAATACACGATTGGGATGGCTTAACCGATTACGAAAAGAAACGTTCTGAGATGCTCAACGAACTCGGTTACAACGTGTTCGCCATCGATCTATTTGGTAAAGGCATTCGCCCGACCGAAGTGAAAGATAAAAAGCAACACACAGGCGAGCTGTATAAAGACAGAGAAAAAATGCGTGCGCTACTTAGCGCGGGAGCAATGGAAGCGAAAAGGCTTGGTGGTAACTTAGATAACAACGTGATGATGGGTTACTGTTTTGGTGGCGCAGCCGTTTTAGAAGCCGCTCGTGCGGGTATCCCATCGAAAGCTTATGTTACCTTCCATGGCGGTTTATCGACACCAAAAGGGCAAGACTACTCTGAGACAAAAGCTCCTGTTGTCGTGTTCCATGGCACAGCTGACGCCATGATCTCAATGGAAGATTTTGGCAGCCTCGCCGCTCAACTTGAAACAACCAAGGTTCCGCATGAAATGATCACCTACAGTGGTGCGCCACATGCCTTTACTGTATTCGGCTCAAACAACTATCAACAAGAAGCTGACCAAAAATCGTGGGATAGATTTACCCATGTGCTAGAAACCACCACCAGATAATCTTCTCCCTCAGAACCCATAACCCCATTCTAAGGCTTAAGAATGGGGTTGTTTAATTATCACTGCATCATCTCACTACAAATAGCGGTGGATACTTAAGTCATCAGTTTTAATATCACTAGCTGAGCCACTGACCACGCTTGCCAAGATCTTTCCTGAGCCACATGCCATTGTCCAACCTAATGTCCCATGTCCAGTATTTGTAAATAGGTTCTTGATAGGCGTCTTTCCTATGATAGGCGTGCCATCTGGCGTCATTGGTCTTAACCCAGTCCAGTATTCGGCTTTAGAAAAGTCCCCCGCTTGTGGGAAAAGATCTTTAATCACCATATCAATCGTGGCTTTGCGTTTTTCTGGAATCAGGTAATTAAAACCCGCAAGCTCGGCCGTACCCGCGATACGAATACGGTCATCAAATCGCGTCATCGCTACCTTGTAGGTTTCATCCATCACAGTCGAGGTTGGTGACTTATCTGCATTCACGATCGGTAGTGTTAACGAATACCCTTTCACTGGATAAACCGGGATAGACAAGTCGACTTGTTTCAACAGTTCTCGAGAATAGCTTCCTGAAGCAACCACATAAGCATCCGCTTTGAACTCGCCTTGAGTCGTTGTAATACTCTCAATGGTTTGATTCTGATGATTCAAACTTACCACTTCGGTATCAAACACGAACTGAACGCCGAGTTGCTTGGCTTTCTCAGTCAGGATTAAACAGAACTGATGACAATCACCGGTTTCATCGTGTGGTAAATACAGACCGCCCACCAGCTTGTCTTTAACGTCTGCTAAGCCCGACTCCACTGACAGACACTGTTCAACATCAAACAACGAGTGTTCGATTCCACTCTCTGTTAACAGCTTCATATCCTGCTGAATAGCATCGAGTTGCTTCTCGCTTCGAAACACTTGTAGTGTCCCTTTTTGCCTACCTTCGTAAGCCAGTTGTTCACTGGTTCTTAGATGAGTGAGACACTCTCGGCTGTAGTTAGCGACTCGCAACATGCGCGATTTATTCTGTGCGTACTTGGCTTCATTACAGTTGGCAAGCATCTTAGTCGCCCAAGACATTAACTCTGGAGAAAGAGAAGGCTTCACTTTTAGGGGAGCATGCTCTTGGGTTAACCACTTCATCGCTTTCAATGGAATACCAGGCGCTGCCCATGGTGAAGAATAACCGTAAGAAATTTGCCCGGCATTCGCAAAGCTGGTTTCTTTACCACTGCTATCTTGACGATCAATAACCGTGACCGAGTGACCTTCTTTTGCTAAATACCATGCGCTGGTCAATCCAATAACACCACTGCCAATTACAATAACTTCCATTATCTTCCCCTAATGCCCGACAAAGACAGAATCTGTCGAACACAGCTGTCAGTCTAAAACTCGTTTCGTTAATGATTTGTAACTTATTCCGCACATGTTGACTTAACAATAGAGTAATCGTTGACAAAAACTCAATTCAGCTTAAAAACGAATTCGGCAGTTTGAAAGTGTGATATTGGCGGTATTTGAAAGCTTAGGTAGGAGTCGCTAAGTAAATCAACTAAGCCTAGATATTGTAAGCGTCATGGCTTAAGAAAGTGGCGTTCTCGAGTAAGAAATCCAACAAGGTTTCGGCTTGTAGCGTAAGTGCACGGCCTTTCAAAGATTGAACCTTAACCGTCGCCTTCGATAGCATCTCCAACTCGGTCGCAACCACTTCAATCTGCCCTGACTTTATTTCATCGATCACAGTGAGCTTAGGCATAAAGGTGACGCCCAACCCTGCTGAAACGAAGTTAGTCAGTGCCGTGACTGAGTTAGTTTGAAGTTTTGGCTGCAAGGTAAGATGGGAAATTTGTTCAGCCTGCTTTACCAGCCTCCCCATACCGGTCGAGTTATCGATCAAGGCGAGAGAAGCGTCTTGAATATCTTGCATTACCACTGGTGCATCTTTCATCGTAAGGAAGTGCCCCTTCGGAGCAATCAATTCGAGCGGATGACTACGCTCGACGTGTGAATGCAGTTTAGGATGAGGTGCAGACGCATAGGTGATCGCGAAATCTATCTGTTGATCTTCTAACATTTTCACGGCATCCAATGCACCTGCAATTTCAATCGATAAATTGATATCAGGGTATCGAGCCATGAAGGTTTGCATCGGTTTAGAGACCAAGTTAGTAATAAATCCTTCTCCAATCGCGATGCTAACATTACCGCCCTTGAGGTTTTTAAGCTTGGTTAGTCGAGCAAGCACTGCCGCCTCTCCACGAACAATGGAGCGATAGTAGTTCAACAGTTCGTTCCCCGCCTCAGTCAGCAGAGATTGGCGGTTGTTGCGCTCCCATACTTTCATTTCCGCTTGCGCTTCTAACTGTGTCAGCATTCGACTCATCGCGGCAGGGTCAACGTTCATCATCTTAGATGCCTTACGTAACGACCTGTATTTTGATAACGCGTTTAAGTACTCGAGAGCACGGATATTAAAGTGGTGCATTCAACTTCCTTGTAATTCAACTGACACTAATCAAGCGTCTCACAATTTTGCTGCGAACACGTATCCCAATTTATCGAGATCGGAATTGCGCTTACTAACTTGTGCACCGAGTCACTTCAAGGCATTACATCAAAGGTTGATATACGTGTATTTTTTGCTGTAGATAACACAAAGGCGACAACTTTCGTCATCGCCTTTGTGGTCATTATCCCGATGTAAACCTCAAGCAGTCAATAACCGGTCACTTCACTACAGACCAACAAAGAAACTGATCACTAGCGCATTAATCAAATCAACAAAGAAACCACACACTAATGGCACCACAATGAACGCTTGTGGGCTTGCGCCATAGCGGTGAGTTACTGCGGTCATGTTCACAATTGCTGTTGCGGTCGAGCCTAGAGTGATACCACCGAAGCCTGAACATATCACCACAGAATCGTAGTTTCTTCCCATCAAGTAATAAACGACAAACACAGTAAACAACAGGGAAAGCAAGATCTGGATACTCATGACAACAGAAATATAGCCAAACAGTCCATCGAGATCCCAGATACGCAACCCCATCAATGCCATGGTCAAGAACATGCCTAAACAAATATCAGAGATCATCGCTAAGCCTTTGCGGCCTTGAGCGATTTTCTCTTGTGTACGACGCTTCTTAAACAATGCACGACCGACGTTTCCGATTAAGATACCAGCGATTAAACAGCTAACGAATAACGGCAGTTTTAGGCCCATAGAGTCGATAACTTCACTCAAGCTGTAACCCAGCATTAGTGTTAAGTTAAGAATCAACCACGCCCATAGAACGCCGTAGTGACTAAGCTCTGTTTTTGTTTCACTCTCTTGGAATGCACCAACCGTAACCTCTTCTTCATTAGAAGGGCTTACTTTGTGTTTATTGAGCAGGTAGTTCGCAATCGGACCACCAATCACACACGCTGCAATTAAACCAACCGTGTTTGAAGCGACACCAAGTTCGAGCGCGTTAGCAATACCAAACTCTTCCACAAACATTGGCGCCCAAGCTAACGTTGTGCCTACGCCGCCTATCAAGCTAACAGACCCAGATAGCAAGCCTGCTTTCGCATCCATTCCAAAGCCAGAAGCGACTGCCATTCCGACTACGTTTTGCAACACGATAAAAATGGCAGCAAGACACAGTAGGATGAACAACGGTCGCCCGCCTTTAATCAGTGTTTTAATATCCGCTTGGAGCCCGATGCCAGCAAAAAAGTAGAGAAGCAAAAAGTCTCTGACATCTAGGCTAAAAGTGATTTGGATTTCAAAAATATAGTAAAGCGCCGCTACGGTCGCTGCGCAGACAAAGCCACCAATCACAGGCTCTGGCAGTGAATACTTTCTTAATACTTCAGATCGCTCGATCAAACCTTTACCGATAAACAGTAATGAAATCGCGATCGTAAAAGAGAGCATTGGAGAAACTAGGGTTTCTGTCATGAGGTTATGGATTCCTAATAGTTAGATTATTCATAATATTGCGTACTATTAATAATCTAGGTTCACGCCAAAAAATCAAGCGATTATCTATGATAAAAACACCTAATATGGTTAATTCTGCGACGGTATTAATAGAGATTATAACTATAAAGCAATGATTAAAGGAACGGATATTAGGGAGGTATACAGATGAGGTGGGATATAGAGGCTCTAAAACGAGAAAACCCCAGCATTTCTGCTAAGGTTTTGAATAGTGGTGGAAGGATGGGGATTTGAACCCCAGATACGCTATAAACGTATACTCGCTTTCCAGGCGAGCGCCTTAAGCCACTCAGCCATCCTTCCACAAATTGTGTGTTGAGCATGTCACTCAACGAGGCGCTACTTTATTGATTCTGCTTGCTTTGGTCAAGGGGCATTCTCAAAAAAAGTGCCTTTTTCGGTTTGTTCGATTACAAATTAACTCATTAGATCAAAAACAAACCAAATTTCATTCTTTCGCTGCACTTACGCTTGTTGCTTTTCTTAAGCTTGTTGATAGTAGCCAGGAACTCGAAACCATTTACGACACATATCGAGGAAGTAGCCGTAAAGTACGCCCATACCGCACGAGATAACTGCATTACTGGTGACAGCCGTAACGATCTGGTCGCCTGAAGCACCCACTGCCAACAAAATACCCGCATACACTGGAGACTGGAATAACACGTATGCCATCAAATCAGACAAGTTTTTCATCAATGAGCTTTCTGAAAGTTTTGCACCATTGCGTAAGAACCAATCACGAAAAACGCCATAAGGCCAAGCGATAGCAATGTTTACAGGAATAGATAACGTTCGAGAAGCAAGAGATTGCTCAAACGTCATACCAGAAATAAACACTTCTACGATCATGCCAGAAATAAAACAGAAAACGACCATAGCAAATGTATCCGCAGCTGCGTTTCGAATACAAAATGGACCACGAGACTTCATTGACGACAAACCTAAAATATATCACTGCTTAATTAGTGATTTAGTAACATATAAACAAGGCACATTTGCACCTCACCAGATAATGTCGCTATTAAATCACAAGATTAGTAGTCATACACTCCAAATTAAAAATCAAGTTGTAAATTAACAACCAAAAACCACTTTAAAAGCAGTCACTTTCACCAAAAAATCCAACCAAGGTCAAATATTGGACAGCTCGTCATTTACTTACCGTAATTAAACAACATTTAAGCCATAGGTAGATTTACAGTAATGATATTAATGACATCTTGTGTAGGTGGTGATCCTAAAGCAACCTGCTCTAACGCTTTATCGACTTGTTCAGTAAGTTCCGCGTTGTTCATAGCTTCAACGTGGACACGTAGGCTCTCTAGTGCAAATTGAATCAGTTCTAGGTTGTTGTCTTCTAGCGCCACATACAACGTCACTAACAGCTCTTCAGTGTTATCTTTGTTGCGAAGATCAGGTTTAGGCAGTGACTCGCTTTTACTTTTCGAATCGTGTGGTTTTACGTCTTGGCTTTCGAGCTCATCCGCTTTTACTTCATGGTATTGATAAAGCTTATTTGAATAGCGGAACAAGGCATCATCCAGTTCACACTCGTCAATCGGCTTAGCAATAATATAATCCACACCTGCCCCCAACATACGCTCACGAGTCTCTTTAAAGACATCAGCCGTACAACCAAACACCAATACCGATGACACATCGCCTATCAAAGCACGAATAGCAGTGGTTGATTCAACGCCATCCATCACAGGCATATGGTTATCCATGAGCACCAAATCAAAGCGCTCAGCAACCACGGCTTGTATCGCAAGTTCACCGTTTTCGACGCTCTTACAGGTAAAGCCTTTACTGCTCATGAAGGCTTCAATGATCACCGTGTTAGTTCGGTTGTCCTCGACGATCAGTACCTTTAAGCCAGAGTAGTCCAACTTCTTATGTGGCAAACTCTCGATTTCTCCTGGCTGACATGGCTGAATCTTCAAGCGAACATCAAAACTCGTGCCTATCCCTTCTTCACTGGTGACGGTAATACTGCCATCCATCAACTGGGCAATTTTCTTCACAATCGCGAGGCCAAGGCCAGTACCGCCAAAACGCCTTGTGGTCGAAGACTCCGCTTGTTCAAACGGTTTAAAAATACGCTTCTGAGCTTCTTTAGAAATACCAATTCCGGTATCACGAACTCTAATGCTCAGATAGGTATCACTCCCCTCTACAACTTCTTTCAGGTACACCTCAACAAAGCCTCTGGAGGTGAACTTCACCGCGTTGTTCAATAGATTAAACAAAATTTGGCGAAGGCGAGCTTTATCTGAGAAGTACCAACGACCCGAAGTCACCTCAGAGTACACTTTGAATTGAAGCCCTTTCTCGGAAGACAATGTGTAGTAAACACTGTTAATACTGCCGATGATCGAATCAAGCGGGAAACGCGTTTCATCAAGATCCAACCTGCCCTGCTCGATCTTCGAGAAGTCTAAGATCTCGTTGAGTAGAGTCATCATATGATCGCCGGACTCATACAAGCTCTTAAGATGCTTCTCTTGTTCAGAATTTAGAGGCGTTTTTAATAGGATTTGAGCGGTACCCAATACCCCATTCATCGGAGTGCGAATTTCATGTGACAAGGTCGCAAGGAAAGCGGTTTTTGCATTGGTGGATGCCTGAGCTTTAACCTTTTCCGCTTCGAGATAAATGGTCTTTTCGTTGAAGGTTTTAATCAAATGGCCGATTTCGTCATCACTCGGGTAATCCACATCAATGATTTCGCCGGCTTTCGAGCTATCAACCTGTGCTGCAATCCTTGTGATTGGACTAATCAAATAACGGTTCAATAAGTAATACCCCGCCATGACACAAAGTAGCAATAGCGGAACAATACCACCTTCAATGCTCATCACCTGACGAAACACTTCGTCTTCTACTCGTGATTTGGAGTTCACCACATCCACTTGCCAGCCGAAATCACCAAATTGATTGCTACTGATGTAAATGCCTTCAACGAGATTAAAGTTATGCGAAACCAACACTTGGTTAAGCTTATCTCTGAGCGTAATGCCAAGGTTGTATTCTTCGGCGTGGTTCTTGATAAAACCAAGCAGCTCTTCGAGCGAGAGATCCACCGTGGCAACACCGGCAAAAGTACCGTCGTAATAATAAGGGGAAGACGCCGTAATCATTCGAACGTGTGTGTATGGGTCGATATACACATCGCTCCAAGAGATCGTTCCTTGTTTTTTGTTGACGACAGAGGTGTACCAATACTCTTCTTGATAAGGGGCATTTTTGGGGTTGTTGTAAGAATATATCTGATCGATTCTTCCATCGTCGGCTTTATTAAAAAAGTAACTGTTGAGAAGCTTTTTAGAATCGAGCGCATAAGGTTCAGGCCAAATACCGGCACTGACAATTGTATCGTCGCTCGCCGCCAACATGGACTTAAATAGCGGAATAACATCATCACCATTGCGATGTGCTTGAGCAAACCCAACGAGACTGTCTACAAAGCCTTGAGAGCTGCTGAGTGGCTCTGTAATCAATGCGGATAACAGTTGCGTACGCAAGTCGAGGTTTTGTTGTAATTTGGCGCGCACAGGGGATTCTACGACGTAATACGTCACACTACCGACAATGGCAATAAACATCGCAAGGTATAATCCAAGCGCTACCATGCTTTTTTTCTTTAAAGACGACCGTATCTGCATAATTCTTTTATTGTTTTCTTTTCTGTTAAACCTAGTGTTTATCATCCATGACATCAAGCCTTTTTAGATTGAAGCTTGATTGGCACAAGTTCATTGGTACTATAAGCGCAAATATGTTCCCTTTTACGGTACCTCACTTTGACTTTACAAGATATTCTTGCGCTTCCAGAGTTGGAAGGAAAGCTAATCACAGAACACAAAACAATGGGCTTTGTCACTGCAATGGCAGCGGCACCGAATGTGTTAACCCCGCATGAGTGGCTACCGTTCTTATGGGGTGGCGAAGAAGTCGCACCTTTTACGGATGGTGAACAGCTAGAAAGCTACATTGAAGTTATCATCGAGCTTTGGAATAAAACCCGCCCAGAACTGATTGAAGGGACTTGGGTTTGGCCTGAAGCTTGTCAATTAGACGACGAAGAAGTGGTGAACACTGCCGCTCGTGATTTTTGTGAAGGCTTGCTTCAAGGCTGGCAGATTGCTCGCGACGATTGGGAAACACTAATGCCTGAAGAGAGCGAAGATAACGCACTCGTTGGCGGTGTCCTGCTGTCACTGAGCATGCTTTACGATCCAGAAACGTCAATTGCTACGCTTGCAGAGCAAGGCATCGAAGGCCTAGAGCAGTTCGAAGAGATCTTTAACGCTGTTCCTGTGATGCTTTGCGGACTAACGCAGCGTGGCATTGCACTGGCTGAAGCTCAATAACAGTTAGCTTTATACAAGCCAAAAGGCCTCATTATGAGGCCTTTTTTAGTTTTCAGACGAAATAAAATAGTCGCTTTAGAAGCCTTTCCAATCGAAGTCATCAATTCGCTCATCAGCAATATAAAACAGCTTAGTGCCACTGCTGACCACTTGATCTAACTCTGGGTTGAGTTCAATACCGCTCCCCGTATCAATGGCGATCAGAGTTGCTTGATACTTCTCTTTAAACACTGAGAAAATAGGCGCGACGGTGACAGACTCAGCGTCTTCAGGGAAATACGTTGAATACTGTGTCATGCCTCTTGTTGAGCTCAATAATTCTTGGTGAAGCGCACTGGAACCTGGGTCTACCGCAGCCTTTGCTAGCATCTCAGCACCCACCGCTGGAATACATTCTGAGTTAGGGCAATGCTTGTGTAACAAATCGCTCAGCGCTTCATCTTTAAAGTAAACAAGAAGATGCGCTTTAGGGTTTCGGTTGGCACAGTAAAGCGCCGCAGATAACGTAATGTCGTCTTCTGGGTTATCAATCAGGATGCAACTTGCAGACTCAATGCCCGTTTTCTCCATCTCTTTGCCATCGGTGTAGCTGTTTACTTTGACGAAATTGATTTCACCGGGTAACGGGTTCTCGATATCTGAACGCGTACATAGCACGATTGGTCGTTTACCCGTTTCTTCGTGTTGTAGCATGCGGATGAGATGAATGGTTCTTTGCTCATTCCACCCCAACATCAAAATGTGGTTGTCCACTCTAACTCTCCTTTTTCCTAGCAAGCCCGCTCGCCAATATTCAACACCTTCTGTCGCCACTTTACCGAGCAACGCGGCAAAAAGGCTCAACCCGCCTGGAATCACAAATAGAATAACGATCCACTGCCCCGCTACCGTGGTCGGTGATAAATCACCATAACCAACCGTAGAAGCCGTCACCACCAAGTAGTAAGCGAATACGGTAACCGAACTGGTTAAATCTGTTTCACCCGCCAAATACAGCATCGACCACGATAAAGCGATGTAGCCAAGAAAAGTGAACAGTAAGTTTTTGCCATTCAAAACAAAGATGTTTGCTTTGATCCAGCGTTTGAGTTGTAACCAGATTATCATTCGAGCCTCTAATCTTTTCCTCTTACTTACATGCTAGAAAAAATACGCGATATCAACAAGATGTATCATCAGAAAAAGATACATGACCACAAGATTGATATTGGCGGCCTATACGCGATACAAAAAAACCAGCACTATTGGCTGGTTTTTTTATTGGTTAGATAAAAGAACGACTTACGCGTTACCTTTTACCTGCACATTTAACTGCTCTGCAAAATCTAGCATGCGGTTCAATGGAATAAGAGACTTCACGCGTAATTCGTCAGAAACGAAGATTTCGTGTTGCTCACCACCATTCTCAAGCGCGTTTTCAATCGCTTCAAGGCCGTTCATTGCCATCCAAGGACAGTGTGCGCAGCTACGACACGTTGCACCAGCACCCGCTGTCGGCGCTTCAATCAGCTCTTTTTCAGGAACCAATTGCTGCATCTTGAAGAAGATGCCTTTGTCTGTCGCAACAATCATCTGTGGATGAGGCAGCTCTTTTGCTTTCTTGATCAGTTGGCTTGTTGAGCCTACAGCATCAGCCAGTTCAACCACGCTTGCTGGTGATTCTGGGTGAACCAAGATAGCCGCTTCTGGGTATACCGATTTCATTTTCTTCAAAGCATCAGCTGAGAACTCATCATGAACGATACACTCACCTTGCCAAAGCAACATGTCAGCGCCAGTTTGATTTGCGATGTAAGAACCTAGGTGACGGTCTGGCCCCCAAATAATGGGTTTGCCTTCAGCGTCTAGGCTTTCAACGATTTCTAAAGCGATGCTCGACGTAACTACCCAGTCTGCACGAGCTTTAACAGCTGCAGAGGTGTTCGCGTATACAACCACAGTGTGGTCAGGGTGAGCATCACAAAATTCTGTAAATTTGTCAGCTGGGCAGCCAAGATCAAGCGAACATTCAGCTTCAAGTGTTGGCATTAAAATGCGTTTTTCAGGAGTAAGAATCTTTGCAGACTCACCCATGAAACGAACACCAGCGATGATCAAAGTGCTTGCTGAGTGACGGTTACCGAACTTAGCCATCTCTAATGAATCGCCAACGAAACCACCAGTTTCTTCTGCCAGAGCCTGAATTTCAGGATCGGTGTAGTAGTGTGCAATTAGAACTGCATCTTTTTCTTGAAGTAGTTTTTTGATGTTTGCGATGTGGGCCTGTTTCTGAGCGTCGCTCAATGGAACTGGCTTAGGCGGAAACGGGTAAACTGTATCGATTTTATCTAGTATATGACTCATTGCTCTTGCTCTACGCAACTTCTTCCGAGAATCCGAGTATTCTACACAGGACAGCGATTGGGATCAAAAAGGATTGGTTGCAAGCGGTGACTAGCTAATGCTTAAAACGCATAAACAAGGCGATGTGTTGTCATCACTAGCAAGAGAAGTAAACACTAAACGGAAGTGAACAGGTATAAAAAAGAGGCGCCTAAGCACCCCTATTTTGGTTATAAGTGGGTTTTGGCCACTTTAGCCGAAGCACTGTTTGGGTGCTCGGTTACGACTTGTTGGTAATATTTCTTAGCTTGCGTCGCGTTGTTGTTGCGCGCTGCTATGTCACCAAGCTTAACCAGTGCATCTGCTCGCTTGTTTGAGTCTTTGTACGACACAACAGCAGCGAAGCTCTTCACGGCTTCTTTATCTTGCTTCTTAGCGAAATAAAGCTGACCTAACCAGTAATGTGAGTTAGGTGTGAAGGTAGAATCTGGGAAGTCTTTTTGAAACTTTTGGAATGCAGCGATAGCACCCGTGTAGTCTCGTTGCTTTAGAATCATATCTACAGCATTTTGATAAGCAGTTTGCTCATCCACATCAGTACTGAACGTACCAGAAGCGTCTTTAGAGCCTTCGCTCGCCGCCACTGCTACCGTTGCTGTTCCTGCTGCTTTCACCTCGCCTCTTACGCGATCCAGTTCAATGAACAGTTCACGCTGACGCTCTAGCATTTGCTTCATATCGTAGCTGTTTCGTTCCAGATCACCACGAAGTTCACTGATCTCCAGTGCCATGTCGTCGATTTGCTGTTGCATTTGAAGCTGAACGAGATTGCGATTTTGAAGCAGGCGCTCTAAACGCTCAATATCTGATTCGTTAGATGCTGATCGAGAGGAAGATGATGAATTGGTTGCGGTGCTATTGAGATCGGATACTGGAGCTGGTGCAGCGAACGCGGTGTTCGCTGCACTTGCCAGTAACGAAAGCAAAATGACTCGCTTTGTGTTACTGAACATGAGGCAATTCCTCAATTATATAGTCTACTAAAATTAGTAAACTAGTACTGCGCGACGGTTTTTAGCGTACACATCTTCAGATTGACCTAGAAGAAGTGGCTTCTCTTCACCGTAGCTTACGATAGAGATTTGGTCAGCTTGAACACCTAGAGCTTGTAGGTATTTCGCTACAGCTTGTGCACGACGCTCGCCAAGTGCGATGTTGTACTCAGGAGTACCGCGCTCATCAGCGTGACCTTCGATAGTAACGTTCATGTCAACGTTCTTAACTAGGTATGCTGCGTGAGCTGCTAGCATTTCTTCGTAATCGCCAGCGATAGTAGAGTTATCGAATGCGAAGTAGATTGTTTGAGTTTCACGTAGCGCTTGCTCTTTAAGCTCTTGCTCAGACAGTTGACCGTTAGCGTCAATTGGCGTTACAACAGTTGTGTCTACATTGCCTTCTGAACCTGAAGTTGTTTGGTTGCTTTCAGTACCAGATGTTGCAGATGTTGCTTCATCAGTTGAGCTACATGCCGTTACTGCCATCACTGGTAGTGCAATCATCAAGCCTTTAAGAACTTTGTTAAGTTGCATCTTTTTTTCCTTACGTTATCAAACTTAGTTTCTACAGCGACTAAGAGTGCTATAGATAGTTAAATGCCACAATAGTTAACACTATCAATAGCTAAAAGAATATGTAATTTTCCCTAGAGGAACGGTGACCATGCAGGCGCTCTTACGCGTCCGTTAGTTGCCGGTAATCTAGCTTTAAAACGTCCATCGATAGAAACCATCGATAGTACATTTGTTTTGTTGTAAATAGAGCTATAGATAACCATACCTCCATTCGGTGCAATACTTGGAGACTCATCTAACAATGTTTTTGTTAGTACCTGAACCGCACCGGTTTCCAAATCTTGCTTAGCCAAGTTAAAACCTGAGTTGCTGCGATTCACCATGATCATGAATCGACCATCAGGAGTGATCTGGCCACCTAAGTTTTGGCTACCTTGCCAAGTAATACGAGAAGTCGAATTATTGGACAAATTTACATTATAAATCTGTGGTTTACCACCACGATCCGATGTGAAAATAAGAGACTTGCCATCTGGGTGCCAGAATGGTTCAGTATTATTCGAACGGCCGCGGGTAATTTGAGTCAGCTTACGGCTAGCAAGGTCAAGTGTGTACACCTGAAGGCTGCCCGTTTTCGACAATACCAATGCCAATGTTTTACCATCTGGCGAGAATCTTGGCGCACCATTGTGACGAGGGTATGACGTCACTTTCTCACGTTCACCCGTGTAAATATTCATGATGAATATTTCAGCTTGGCCATTCTGGAAGCTCACATAAGCTAGCTTTTTGCCGTCTGGTGACCATGCTGGAGACATGAGAGGCTGCTTAGAACGAAGTACTAAACGCTCGTTAAAGCCATCGTAGTCAGCAACACGAAGTTGATACGGGTACTTGTCTTTATCGTTCACTACCACGTAAGAGATACGAGTTAAGAACGCGCCTTTCTCACCAGTTAGCTCTTCATACACTAGGTCTGAGATACGGTGTGCGTACTCTCTCAAGCGATTACCAGGAACCGTAGCCTTCTTATTGAATAGAACGTGATCTTTAGAAAGCACTAATTGGGCTTCATCACTCAGCGCACGACTTTGTCCTTTGGTCAGTTGACCACGAACAATGTCGATCAATTGGTAATTCACCACATACTGCCCTTCGGCATTTTTAGTGATACTACCGGTAAGCAATGAGTCAACACCTAGGTTAGTCCAAGCATCAAAGTTAACCTCAGTTTCGCTGTAAGGCGTTTGAGGCATTTTGCTTGTCGCAACTGGGCTGAATTTACCACTGCGCTGTAAGTCAGAAGCGATAACCGCTGATACATCGTGTGGCAATGGCTCTGAGCCTTCCCAACGGAAAGGTACAATAGCTATAGGTCTTGCAGAGTTAATACCGTCTGTAATAACCAGCTCCAGCGCTGCATGTGCAAACTGGCTGCTTGTAGCTATTAAGAAAACAAAACTCAGTAATAGTTTCTTTAACACAAGTTCGTCCTTTTACTCTGGTGATACAGTTAAGTTAATGTCTTTCAGTGAGTTCACAATGTCTGGGTCTTTAGGCAACGGGTAAGATTGTACTTGTGCCACCGCACGCTTGGTTGCTGCACATAAACGGCTATCGCCATCTAAGATACTCAAACTACCCAATATCGCGTTAGAGCCCGTTGGAATCAGCTTAAGGTTCACTCGACATGAGCGTCCTCGATAGCTGTCTTCTAACAACAGGTTCTGTTGAATCAGTTGGGTATAGATAGCCCCGTAACGTTGCGCTTCATCAGTGATAAATTGTTGTCTTGCTGAAGAGTTTTGAGTCGCTTCCGTTTCAAGCCCAGCAAAGATATCGTTCAATGCGGCTTCTTGTTGTTTACGCTCTTTTTCTGCTTTTGCTGCAGCTTCTTTTGCCTTACGGGCTTTCTCTGCTGCGGCTGCCGCTTCTTTCTCTTTCGCTATGCGTTGCTTTTCCGCGAGTTCAGCGGCTTCTTTCTCTTTACGAGCTTTGTCTGCTGCCTCTTTCGCTGCTTTTTCTTTTGCCACGCGTTCTTGTTCAGCTTTTGCGATTGCCGCTTCTTTGGCTTTACGCTCGTTCTCGGCTTTCACTAACGCAGCTTCTTTTAGCTTACGGTCAGCTTCGGCTTTAGCGGCTTTCTTTTGCTCTTGCTGTAAACGCGCTTCTTCAGCTTTGCGTTGTTTCTCTTTCTCAACTCGACGCTTTTCAGCTTCACGAGTTGCTTTAGCTTCTTTCGCTTGCTGTTCTTTTAGCTTGCGAATATTTTCTTCTTCAGCTTTACGATTCTTTTCAAGTCGTTCGCTTTCACGTCTTAGTTTGTCAAGACGCTCTTGCTCTTTCTTGCTTGCCGCTTCTCTTTGTTGACGAATCTGTTGAGCTTGCTGGCGAACCAACTGAGGATCAATCACCACTGCTTGAACCATCTGCCCTGTAGGCTTTGGCTCTGACATCGTGAAATCCGCCCCCCAAATGAGCGCAACGAATAAAATGACGTGCAGCCCAAGAGAAATAAGAAGCGGTGATCTGAAATTATTGGATTTTTTATTATTCGCTTTCATGAATGCTACGGAGCTATTCCCTTATATCCGTTAAAAGGCCAACCTTTGGCACACCTGCACGGCTTAATTCATCAAGTAATAAAACCACTTCAGCGTATGGCGTTGCGGCATCACCACCAACCGCCACTGGAGAGTTTGGCTTCAGAGACAACTCGGCTTTCACACGGACGATAATATCTTCCATTGATAAGCCACGCTGTACTTCTTCGTCATTAACGCTCAAGCCAAGTTCACCGTCTTTGTTCACTTCAACGATGATGAAACTTACATTGTCGTCACCCAGTAGGTCTTGTGCCGATTTAGCCGTTGAAGCCTGAGGCAATTCAACGTCAACGCCTTGAGTAACAAACGGCGAAGTCACCATAAAAATGATCAGCAAAACAAGCATAACGTCGATGTAAGGTACAACGTTAATCTCTGCTGTCATTTTGCGTTTTTTAGGTTGGTATCCAGCCATCTATTATTCCCTGCCAGCCATCGCTTGACGGTGAAGAATACTGTGAAACTCTTCAGAGAAAGTCGCGTAGTTGTGTTCTAGCTTGCCTACTCGGCTGCTGAAGCGGTTGTACGCCATTACCGCTGGAATCGCAGCGAATAGACCCATTGCTGTTGCGATCAGTGCTTCTGCAATACCAGGAGCAACCATTGCGAGCGTCGCTTGCTTCACTTCACCTAATGCGATGAATGAGTGCATGATGCCCCAAACCGTACCAAATAGGCCGATGTATGGGCTGATAGAGCCAACGGTCGCCAAGAAAGGTAAGTTAGTTTCTAGTTCATCAACCTCACGAGCAACGGCAACGCGCATCGCACGGCCAGTGCCTTCCATAATGAAGTCAGGTGATGTTGCATTCGATTTACGAAGGCGAGCGAACTCAGTAAAGCCTGCGTAGAAAATTTCTTCAGTACCAGAAAGCTCGTCTTTGCGTTTGTTGCTCTCTTGGTACAGTTTTGCAAGATCAACGCCTGACCAAAATTTGTCTTCAAACACTTCTGTTTGTTTAGAAGCTTGAGATAACACTTTACTTCTTTTTATGATCATCGCCCAAGAAACAACAGACATGCCCATAAGAGTCAGCATGACCATCTTAACTAGTAAACTAGCTTCTAAAATTAGGCCTAAGATTGAGATTTCAGCAGTCACTATTCGTTAGCTCCGTGAGAATAAATGTTGGCATTGCTTTGGGTTTCATTTTTTGATTATCGATACATGCTACCTTAACCATTGCTTTACACAATGCCTTGCCATCAGGATTTACGATCTCTTGACAGAAGACCAAGGTAGCTCGCTTCAACTCGTAAATATTTGTAATGACTTGTAAAGAATCATCAAGACGCGCGCCTTGAATAAAATCAATGTCCATATGTCGGACTACAAAACCGATGTTTTGTTCTAACAATACTTGCTGAGAAACGCCAATTGAGCGCAACATCTCAGTTCGAGCGCGTTCGAAAAACTTAAGATAGTTTGAATGGTATACAACGCCACCCGCATCGGTGTCTTCGTAATACACAGTCACTGGCCACGTAAATAGCTTAGATAATCCCTGCAATTTGCTACCACAATCCAAAACGATAAAGATCTCACTATAACCTAACTCCTTATCATTAATAGTATATCGCTGTGAATTTTTTGATTTGAGAGACGAAAAAAAAGGCCATCTGTATAAGATGACCTCTTTTTGGCTAAAAACCCAACAAGTATAAAGGCTCACGTTGTTATGAACCTAAATCCTTTGCCTTTTATAGAAGGCGCAGCGTCGTTAGGTAGAGCAAAATTGTGAGTGAAACATATGGGCTAAACAGTAGCTGCCACATCCAAGCTCTTGGCTTAAATCCGATACCGTAAACCATGCTTGAGCATACTGCCCAAATGAACATTGGCCCGATGATCGCGTTAAAGCCACCGATGCTTGTCGCATACGCTTCAGGATCCCACATCACTAAACCCACATGCATGAAACCCAATACTAGGGATAAGGCTCTAAGCAGAGTCTTATCCATTGGTTGATGCAGCTTAGCGATTTGCTCTGCGAGATTACTCACTGTCTTTGTCCATCATTTCTGAATGCTCTAGCCATAGAGCATTGATGATGCCGAATGCACATGCTAGAAGTACACCCAAAATCCATGCGAAATACCACATAAAATTTCTCCTAAGTTATTTAACTTCTAGCTTAGTAAGCTGAAACGTCGTTATCTTCGATGTGTTTCTTATCTAGACGACCGAACATTTTGTAGTATGTCCAAGTTGTGTAGCCAAGAATCACAGGAACCATTACCGCCGCAACGACAGTCATAAGACCAAGCGTTAGCTCACTCGCTGTTGAATCCCACATAGTCAAGCTTTGGTTAGGGTTCAGGCTTGATGGCATTACGAATGGGAACATTGCAAAACCAGCCGTTAGAATAACACCAGCGTTCGATAGGCTTGAGAACAAGAATGCGAAACCACCACGCTCAAAGCGAGATGCAATCACAGCAAGCAGTGGCATTGCTACACCAAGGATCGGCGCAGCCCACATTGCTGGATAAGTTTCGAAGTTTGTCATCCAAGCACCCACTTGAAGTGATACTTCTTTGTTTAGTGGGTTTGAGTCAGCAAACGTATCGATAGTGCTCGTAATTACATAGCCTTCGATAGATTGAACCCAGAAACCACCAATAACGAATAGAGCAATAGCAATTAGGCCAGTGATCTGAGCAACGTTACGAGCACGAGCGTGCAGCGCTTCTGTTGTCTTCATTTGAAGCCATGTTGCACCTTGCATCACGAACAACATCAGAGCCAACACACCACAAAGCAATGCAAATGGGTTAAGCAGAGCGAAGAACGTACCATGGTACTTAGACATCATAAATTCGTTCAGTTCAAATGGAACACCTTGTAGTAGGTTACCAAATGCCACACCGAAAATGATTGGTGGTACTGCGCCACTAAAGCAAAGTGCATAGTCCCAAGTTTTGCGCCATTTTGGATCTTCGATCTTAGAGCGGTAGTCAAGTGCAAGTGGACGTAACCAAAGCGCTGCTAACGTCGCGTACATTGCGAAGTAGAAGCCAGAAAACGACGTTGCGTAAACCAGTGGCCATGCAGCAAACAATGCACCACCCGCAGTGATAAGCCAAACTTGGTTACCATCCCAGTGAGGGGCAATCGTGTTTAGCATAATACGACGTTCAGTGTCGCTCTTACCGATAACAGGTGACAGAGCGGCAACACCCATATCAAAGCCATCAGTTACGGCGAAACCAACCAGTAGAACACCGATCAATACCCACCAAATAAGTCGTAAGCTTTCGTAATCAAACATAATATTCCCTCACTTATACTTCAACTGAACGGCTAACTTTGTCTTCAACAGAGTTATCGTTTTGTTCGAAGTGGTAACGGCCTGTCTTCAAGCTACTTGGACCTTTACGTGCGAATTTCAGCATTAGGTAAACTTCAGCAATCAAGAACACTGTGTAAAGTGCCAGGATAGCGAATAGAGAAGTCCAAAGCTGTTCAATAGTCAGTGCTGATGCAGCAACGTTAACCGGTAGGATTTCACCAACCGCCCATGGTTGACGACCAAACTCAGCAACGAACCAACCTGCTTCAATCGCAATCCAAGGAAGTGGGATTGAGAATAGCGCAGCTTTAAGTACCCATGGTTTCTGTTCGATTTTCTGACGACACGTTTGAACAAACGCAGCACCGAATACAAACAGCATGATGAAGCCACAAGCAACCATCAGACGGAATGACCAGAATAGAGGCCAAACTGTTGGGATAGAATCATCCGCAGCCATTTGGATTTGGTCTTCAGTTGCATCAACAACGTCGTCTGTGTAGCGCTTAAGAAGCAAGCCGTAACCTAGGTCACCTTTCACTTCGTCGAACGCAGCCATGTTTTCTTCAGACTTATCGCCTGCACGTAGCTTTTCAAGCAGCTCGTACGCGTACATACCAGTACGGATACGATCAACGTGGTCATCACGTAGGTCACGTAGGCCCGTTACTTCAGTATCAAGCGAACGCGTTGCGATGATACCCATTACGTAAGGAATTTTAATTGCGTAGTCAGTATTCATTGTCTCTTGGTTTGGAATACCAAAAACAGTAAATGCGGCTGGTGCTTCTTCAGTGTGCCATTCCGCTTCTACAGCAGCGAGCTTCACTTTTTGAACTTCACCAAGCTCGTAACCAGATTCATCACCTAGTACGATTACTGACAAGATCGCCGCCATACCGAAAGACGCTGCAATCGCGAAAGAGCGACGAGCAAAGGCAAGGTCACGACCTTTAAGAATGTAGTATGAGCTGATACCAAGGATGAACATTGCACCCGTTGTGTAACCAGACGCTACTGTGTGTACGAATTTAACTTGTGCTACTGGGTTTAGTACAACTTCAGCGAAGCTCACCATTTCCATACGCATAGTTTCAAAGTTAAATTCCGCACCCACTGGGTTTTGCATCCAGCCGTTTGCTACCAAGATCCAAAGCGCAGAGAAGTTAGAGCCAAGTGCTACTAACCAAGTTACCGCTAAGTGCTGACGCTTTGACAGTCTGTCCCAACCGAAGAAGAATAGGCCAACAAAAGTAGACTCTAGGAAGAATGCAACAAGCGCTTCGATAGCTAGCGGAGCACCAAAAATGTCGCCAACATAGTGAGAATAGTAAGACCAGTTAGTACCAAACTGGAACTCCATGGTTAAGCCTGTCGCTACACCAAGAGCAAAGTTAATACCAAACAATTTACCCCAGAACTTGGTCATGTCCTTGTAAATTTGCTTGCCAGTCATTACATAAACTGACTCCATAATGGCAAGTAGAAATGCCATACCTAAAGTCAGTGGAACAAATAGGAAGTGATACATCGCTGTAAATGCAAACTGCAATCGCGACAGATCAACAACATCAATCATGGTAACTCCTTTGTGTCGGCTGAATGACACTTGTGTGATTATTCACCGCAAAAATCCATGTTAAAACAATTTATGTAATTGTTATTACAAATTGAAATTTGTAGCAAAAACGTACCGTTATAGTTAGATTATTGTTAAGCATGAGCTAATATAGCTGACGCTAATATTACTGGTAAAATCAGTATGTTTCAAAAGGTTTATGGGAGAACCCTGCGTTGATTTGTATCAAATTTATTTGAGCAAATTAGAGTTATTTTTGTACAATTATGATTAAAATCACACCAATTATGCTTGTCTTAATAACAGCGCATGATATCTGTGACAAATGCTCAGCACCGCCTCAACATCCGAATTACAACTACCTATAAAGTATTAACAAAAAATATGACAACTTATTTCATTTCCTGTTATCTAAATCAAACCTGAAATCAAAGTTTCCATTTTTGAAGCTCCCTTTTCGATCTTTTTATCGACTCGCTCAAAGAGTTGTTATTCAGTAAAAAGCAAAAAAACCAGCGCTTATGCAACTTGGATCTTTAAAAATGAATAATTTAACGATTGGAGGGTTTATCTATTCCAAAGTGTAAATACGCTCTGTCGGTCGCGATTCGACCTCTTGGCGTCCTTTGTAGGTAACCTTGTTGAATCAAGTAAGGTTCTAACACATCTTCAATAGTGTCTCTCTCTTCACCAATCGCGGCAGCCATGTTGTCGATACCTACCGGACCACCACCAAACTTCTCCATAATCGCCAGCAGAAGCTTTCTATCCATGTAGTCGAAACCTTTAGCATCGACATCCAACATGTTTAGCGCTTTGTCAGCAACCTCCGGACAAATATGCCCGTCGCCTTTTACTTCCGCATAATCACGAACACGGCGCAGTAGACGGTTAGCAATACGTGGCGTACCACGAGCTCGGCGAGCAACTTCTAGCGCCCCTTCGGACTCCATAGAAAGACCAAGGCAATCTGCACTGCGCTGAACGATGTTTTGTAGATCTTCAACCTTGTAGTACTCAAGACGCTGAGTAATACCAAAACGGTCACGTAACGGCGATGTCAGTGAGCCAGCACGAGTGGTTGCGCCAATCAAAGTAAAAGGAGGAAGGTCAATCTTGATAGAGCGTGCCGCTGGGCCTTCACCAATCATGATATCTAATTGGTAGTCTTCCATTGCAGGGTACAACACCTCTTCAACCACAGGGCTTAAACGGTGAATCTCATCAATGAACAGGACATCATTTTCTTCGAGATTGGTCAGTAACGCCGCTAGGTCGCCTGCTTTTTCTAGAACAGGGCCTGAAGTCGTACGAATGTTGACATCCATCTCATTGGCAACAATGTTCGCCAACGTGGTTTTACCCAAGCCTGGAGGGCCAAATATCAACAGATGGTCGAGCGCCTCGTTACGCAGTTGTGCCGCTTTGATGAAAATCTCCATCTGGCCACGAACGTGATCCTGACCTTGATAGTCAGCCAGTGCTTTAGGGCGTATTGCACGATCAATGACATCTTCATCTTTGAATACTGGGTTATCCGGTGCAATAAGGCGATCGGCTTCAATCATAAATTCTGCTATTCCTAACTATGCTCTTGTTGACTCTGCGCTTCTTGACTCTGTGTAAAGGCAAAGTGAATGAGTCTATTTTGTCGAACAAGTATATTGGGTATTAAACCATCGATTTCAGAGCTTCGCGAATCAACTGTTCGCTGGTCATGCCATCTTTAGCCACTTGAGAAACCACCTTGGAAGCTTGAGTCGGCTTGTAGCCTAATGCAAGTAGCGCACTTACCGCTTCTTCTTCCGCGTCGTGAACGGTTGGAATAGAATCAATCGGAGCTGCATCTGTCGCTGGAGTAAACAAGTCACCCGCGCCCCACCCTTTCAGGCGGTCTTTCATTTCAACAACCAGACGTTCAGCGGTTTTCTTACCCACACCCGGAAGTTTAACCAGCGTCGAGATGTCTTCACGTTCAACACTTTGAACAAACTGGCTAGCCGTCATGCCTGAAAGAATGCCAAGGCCTAGCTTAGGGCCCACACCGTTCGCTTTGATCACTTCACGGAACAGCGCACGCTCTTTAACCGTGTTAAAACCATAAAGTAGCTGCGCATCTTCACGTACAACAAAGTGCGTGTAGATGATTGCCTCTTCGCCCACGTTTGGTAATTCGTAAAAACAGCTCATTGGCATTTGAACTTCATAGCCAACGCCACTCACTTCGATTAGTAATTCTGGTGGCTGTTTTTCTATTAATGTACCGCGTAGACGTCCGATCACAATTCACTCTCTTGATGGAATATAATTTGAGGGACAGAATATAAAAGAACTGGATGCTTATCCAGTTCTTTGTGTTTATTAAGATGATTTATTTAAGCTTGCTTAGCTTAAGAAACCGAATGATTCTGTCTTCAGAAACGCCATAGCCTATGGTTATCGGTAGCGCCCTTTTCTCGCGCCTGTCGCTTTACCAGCAAGAGCTACCAAGGTTTTATTGGTGTTGGCGTGAGTGATCGCTACGCCTAGAGCATCGGCAGCATCGGCCTGTGGTTTAGCGGGTAACTTAAGCATGCTCATCACCATGTTCTGAACCATCGACTTATCTGCACCACCATTGCCTGTCACCGCTTGTTTGATTAGACGAGCCGCATATTCATGAACGGGGAGATCAGCATTTACCGCTGCCACTATCGCACTGCCACGCGCTTGTCCCAGCTTAAGTGCTGAATCAGCATTCTTCGCCATGAACACTTGTTCGATCGCGAATACGTCAGGCTGGAACTGGGTGATGATTTCGCTCACACCGGCATAGATCTGCTTTAAGCGACCCGGCAATTCTTTTTCTGACGTGCGAATACAACCGCTACCTAAGTAATATAGATGGCGACCATTTTGACGAATCACGCCATAGCCGGTAATGCGAGAGCCAGGGTCAATCCCTAAGATAATAGACATAACTTCAAATACTGATTATTTATACATGCTTTATGAGCTTAGTATATCGGACGCAAAAAAAAATGCCCGTCAAATTAACGGGCATTTCGTTGTTCTGCGAAAGAAAAAGTTCTATCAAAAACTAAGTTTTGTTGAAAGCTAAAGTGCTATCTAAGACTTAAGCTCTATCGAAAACTCACTGCTTGATTAGAAAGCTGAGCTTAATCGTTTGATTAGTCTTCTTTCTTAGCTAAGTTAACAGCGATTGCTAGCTCTTCCAGTGATGCTGGGTTTGCTAGGCTTGGCGCGTCTGTTAACAGACATGCTGCAGCTGTTGTTTTCGGAAATGCGATAACGTCACGGATGTTCTCAGTACCACAAAGCAGCATTGCTAGACGGTCAAGACCGAATGCTAGACCAGCGTGCGGTGGCGTGCCGTACTTAAGCGCTTCAAGTAGGAAGCCGAACTTCTCTTGTTGCTCTTGTGCTTCGATACCTAGGATACCAAATACCGCTGTTTGCATTTCTGCGTTGTGGATACGTACAGAACCGCCGCCTACTTCGTAGCCGTTGATTACCATGTCGTATGCATCAGAATTTGCTGCTGCTGGGTTCGCTTTTAGCTCTTCTGCGTTCACACCTAGTGGTGATGTGAATGGGTGGTGCATTGCGTGTAGGTTACCTTCGCCGTCTTCTTCGAACATTGGGAAGTCAACAACCCACAGTGGAGCCCATGCAGATGTGTCTGTTAGCTCTAGATCCGTACCTAGTTTAAGACGAAGTGCGCCCATTGCTTCAGCAACGATGCCCGCTTTGTCTGCGCCGAACAGAATGATATCGCCAGATTCAGCTTGAGTACGATCTAGAATACCGTTGATTACGTCTTCGCTTAGGAATTTAGCAACTGGAGATTGAATACCTTCCATGCCTGCAGCACGGTCGTTAACCTTCATCCAAGCTAGGCCTTTCGCGCCGTAGATGTTTACATGTTCAGCGTAGCCGTCGATTTGCTTACGAGTTAGCTTAGCACCACCTGGAACACGGATAACTGCTACGCGACCTTTTTCGTCGTTAGCTGGGCCAGAGAATACCTTGAATTCAACATCTTTAACCAAGTCAGCAACGTCCACTAGCTCTAGTGGGTTACGTAGATCTGGCTTATCAGAACCGAAACGACGAATCGCTTCAGAGAAAGGCATTACTGGGAATTGACCTAGTTCAACATCTAGAAGTTCTTTCCACATATCGTGAACAAGCTTCTCAGTCACGTTACGTACTTCTTGAGAAGTCATGAAAGATGTTTCGATATCGATTTGAGTAAATTCAGGCTGACGGTCAGCACGTAAATCTTCATCACGGAAACATTTAACGATTTGGTAGTAACGGTCAAAACCAGACATCATCAGCAGTTGCTTGAAAAGCTGAGGAGATTGAGGAAGTGCGTAGAAGCTACCTTTGTGAACACGGCTTGGTACTAGGTAGTCACGAGCACCTTCTGGTGTCGCTTTCGTTAGTACTGGCGTTTCGATGTCTAGGAATAAGTTCTCATCTAGGAAACGACGAACGAAGCTAGAAGCACGTGCACGAAGCTTAATACGGTCGCTCATTTCTGGACGACGAAGATCGATGTAACGGTACTTAAGACGCTGCTCTTCAGAGTTCGTTTGGTTGAAGTCTAGTGGAAGCGCTTCTGAACGGTTAATGATCTCTAGACCCGTCGCGTAAAGTTCTACTTCACCAGTAGCCATGTCTTTATTTACTTGGCTGTCCGGACGAACTCGTACTTCACCAGTAAACTTGATACAGAATTCATTACGCAGTTGGTTAGCGATCGGGAAGATATCTTTCATATCTGGATCGACAACAACCTGAACGATGCCTTCACGATCACGCATATCAATAAAGATAAGACCGCCTAAATCACGGCGACGGTTTACCCAGCCGCACAATTCTACAGTTTGTCCCGCCAGGGACTTGTTCAGGTTACCACAGTAATGGGTACGCATAATGAATTTCCCAATCTCTTAATTATTTACTAATTTCCAAGCTGTCAGTGGTCATTCCACACAACAGAGCAAAGGAACATTTATACGCGGAAACTCGCTTAAAATCGACCTTCCACATTCGAATTTATTGTGTTTTATCTGGCTTTGCTGCTTTTTAGCCCATCAAGTGCGCAAAGATTCATCAAAACCGAAAAAATTGCGATAATTATATCTCGAAAGTACCTTAATCAGCAAAACTCTCGTAAAGTAGATTTTCGTTTCAACCCAAAAACTTTTTGTAATGACTGATGGCGTGATGGATAACGGTGTAATAGATGGATAATCGTGTAATAACAACAGAAACTTTACCTCTAAGACTTGGATTAACTATGTGGTCTCATTCTGAGTGGCAAAGTCAGTTCTACGGTAAAGGCACCAAGCCTGCCGAACGCTTGGAAAAATACACCCAAGTTTTCCATACCGTTGAGGGCAACACCACCTTTTACGCTACGCCAAGTATGTCTACCGTTCACAATTGGAAAGCCGCCAGTCACGATGATTTCAAGTTCACCTTCAAATTGCCCAAATTCATCACCCACCAGCAACAACTGAGACACTGCCTAGCCGAACTCAAAGAGTTCTTGATGACGATGTCGCCACTGCATGACCGTATTGGTCAATGGACGATTCAGCTGCCGCACAGTTTTGAGCCCAGCATGCTGCCTGCCCTACAAAAGTTTTGCACCTTATTCCCAAAAGATATGCAGCTTGGCGTCGAAGTTCGACACTTAGGTTTCTTTGATAAGGGCGATGCGGAAAAACGCTTCAACCAATGGCTGGTTGAGGAAGGCATCAATCGCATCATCATGGACAGCCGCCCCGTTTTCTCTGCGCCACCCACCACAGAAGCGGTGATCGATGCGCATCAGAAAAAACCGCGTGTTCCTGTTCATGCAATTGCTACCGCCAATAACCCGATGATTCGATTTATTGGTCACCCAGACCAAGAACCTAATATTGAGTTTTTTAAGCCTTGGTTTGCCAAAATCCCAAACTGGCTTAATGAAGGCAAGCAGCCCTATTTAATGATCCACACCCCAGACAATAACCACGCACCTGAACTTGCGATTGCTATTTATAAGAGGCTACAAAAGCAAGTCTCTGAAAATACATCATTATTACTGCCCGAACTGGCTCAGTTTCCAGCTCAAAAAGGCAATCACCAAATCTCGATGTTTTAACCTCTCACTTGTAAGTAGCTTCGAACCTTGAGCTAAATCTCAGTTTTCGTGACAGTGGCGTTTTTTTTACGTAAAATACGCCCCCTTTTATTTGGTACGAATTTTGTGCCAATTACGCTGACTGTCGAGAGAAAATGCTATGAGCAACACAGACAATATCTTTTCCGCTCCTATTGATAAAATTGGAGACTTCACCTTTGATGCAAGGGTTGCTGAAGTATTTCCGGATATGATTCAACGTTCGGTGCCTGGCTATAGCAATATCATCTCTGCAATCGGCATGCTGGCTGAGCGCTTTGTAAAGCCACACTCAAATATTTACGACCTTGGCTGCTCGCTTGGTGCTGCGACACTTTCTATGCGTCGTCACATTCAGCAAGAAGGCTGCACGATTTTCGCGATCGATAATTCAGAAGCCATGGTTGAGCGCTGCAAATTGCACGTTAATGCTTACCGCAGTGACACACCGGTAGAAGTGATTGAAGCCGATATTCGTGAAGTAGAAATCAAAGACGCGTCTGTTGTGGTGCTTAACTTTACGCTGCAATTTCTTTCTCCAGACGATCGATACGCTCTGCTTGAGAAAATTCATGCTGGCCTGCGCCCAGGCGGGATCTTAATCCTGTCAGAAAAATACGTATTCGAAGATGAAAGCTCAAATGAACTGCTTATCGACCTGCACCATGATTTCAAACGTGCTAACGGGTACAGCGAGCTAGAAGTAAGTCAGAAACGTAGCGCAATTGAAAACGTGATGCGCCCGGATTCGATCCCTGTTCACAGAGAGCGATTTGATAAGATTGGCTTCTCAAGCAGCGAAGTCTGGTTCCAATGTTTCAACTTTGGTTCAATGTTCGCGATAAAGTAAACATTTTAGATTACGTAACCGTCGCGACACCGTTAGCACGTACTAAAATGTCATCCTCAAGAGCGAGGAACAAACGAATTGGGGATCTCTTATCAAACACGATAAACGAGATTCCCTAGCATGTTTGTCCACACTCTTAATGGAGTGACAAATTTAATTTCTACACCACCAACTCAGTGAAAACCTATGTTTAATTTTGCCAATTTTTATCAACTTATTGCCCAAGATACTCGCCTTCAGCCGTGGCTAAATGTTCTTCCTCAACAGCTGACGGATTGGCAAAATGCAGAGCACGGTGACTTCGACCGCTGGTTACGTGCATTGAACAAGATTCCACAAGGTGTGCCTGACCAAGTTGATCTGAAAAACTCAGTGACCATTGGCAGCTCTACACCGTTCCACACGGGTGAACTTAAAAAGTTAGAAAGCTTGCTAAAGACTTTCCACCCTTGGAGAAAAGGTCCTTACACGGTTCACGACATTCATATCGATACAGAATGGCGCAGTGACTGGAAATGGGATCGTGTGCTTCCACATATCTCACCACTTAAAAACCGTTCTGTGCTCGATGTAGGTTGTGGCAATGGTTACCACATGTGGCGCATGCTTGGCGAAGGCGCTCGTCTTACAGTAGGTATCGACCCTTCTCACCTTTTCTTGGTTCAGTTTGAAGCGATCCGTAAGTTGATGGGCGATGACCAACGTGCGCACCTTTTACCTCTAGGTATTGAACAACTACCAAAACTGGAAGCGTACGACACTGTATTCAGCATGGGCGTGCTATACCACCGTCGCTCTCCGCTTGATCACTTGATTCAACTGAAAGACCAATTGGTGTCTGGCGGTGAATTAGTGCTTGAAACCTTAGTGATTGAAGGCGATGAAAATGCAGTTCTGGTTCCTGTTGACCGTTACGCGCAGATGAGAAACGTGTACTTCTTCCCCTCTGCTCGAGCTCTGAAACGCTGGCTTGAACAGGTCGGCTTTGAAGACGTGCGCATCGTGGATGAGAATGTCACGACAATCGGCGAGCAACGCACGACAGAATGGATGACACACAACTCTCTACCAGATTACTTAGACCCGAATGATCCAAGTAAAACGGTTGAAGGTCACCCAGCACCAAGACGTGCCATTCTTGTGGCGACCAAGCCATAAATGTGATGCCCGAAAGCCATTATTTAGCCGATAACAGAGTAATGGCTTTTTGGTGGCTACAGCGCCACCTTTTGCTTCGCTGTGAGCTTTCACAAAAATGCGCGCAAATTGAACAAAAATTGACTTATGCTTAATAAGTGAGCTATTTAAAATTACAATAATTGGCGTAGCGCTCACATTGCGATTCAATATGACCAGACTCTTACAATAGGATGCTTCACGCATCCTTTTTTGTGGGCTAAACTTCTAAATAGTCTGAACTATTCTCTAATTTCCAAAGGTTTTTTTATGTTTAAGCGATTATCGCCTATTGTGGCGGTTGGTTTGCTCTCTGGTTGTACCCTTACTAACGGTGCTGCCTACCACCAAGAAACTCTCGATGCTATTGCCCGCTCAGAGACAAACATCGCAAATAAGGTTCAAAATCTTGAACTGCAAGTCAGTAATCAAAGTGATTACATTGAAAGCTTAGAAGACGAAATCATCACCCTTTCAAATCAGTTAGATGTTCATCTAACAAGCATGGAACACAAAGTCATTGAAGAGCTAGAGGAAGAAGAACCCGTGGCAGTTGCAGCGGCTCCTATCGCTCCTACCTCACAACCGACTATCCTTGGCGGAATCGAAAAAGTGTCTATCGACTCAATCAAACAAAGCTTTGATGCGCGAGTGGATACCGGCGCAACAACCTCTTCTTTGAATGCCGTCGATATTAAAGAATTCGAACGAAATGGTAAGAACTGGGTTAAGTTCCACCTAGAAGACCAAGGACAAGCGGCAGAAGACCAAAAATGGATTGAAGCGCCTGTTGTACGTTATGTGAAAATCCGCCAATCAACCAATGATCAGACAGAACGTCGAGCTGTGATTGAATTATGGGTTAAAGTTGGAAAAATCCATGAAAAAGCGCAATTTACATTGGCGGATCGCTCTCAAATGAGTCACCCTGTATTACTAGGGCGCGAATTTATCAAAGACATAGCGCTAGTAGATGTAAGTAAAAAGTACGTACAAACGGAAGTTAAATAACAATAGTAGGGTAAGCTATGACGTCAAGAATTCCATTTTATATCTCTATATTCCTGCTTATCGTGGCAGGCATAACACTGAGTATGTTCAGACATACGACCTACGGTGTACCTTGGACTCCAGGGGAAACCAGGCAGGTTTGGGACGTTGAAGCTCGTATTGAGTTCAACGCAGTAGGCAAAGAAGCAAAAGTTTCCTTAGCGGCTCCTCATACTCAGTCTAACTACACACTTATCGGCGAATCGGCTTCATCACCAGGTTACGGTATTTCTTACTTAAATACTGAGTCAGGTCGTCGTGCAGAGTGGTCTATTCGTTACGCAGATGGCCCTCAAACCATCTACTACAAGACACAATTCCTAGTCGACAACCAAGCTAAAGTGAACGACACACCACCAGAAGGTGAAGTGGTTCAACCAAGCTTCGACGGCCCGGAAGAAGCGGCGTCTCTAGCTCTTATTGACAGAGCAACAAAGCGTTCTGCAGACAATCTAACGTTCACTCGTGAGCTCATCAAAACACTTAATGATCCAGACAGTCAAAACTCTGCGCTGATTCTGAACAACATGACCAAAGTGGAAGCGACACACAAGCTACTTTCAGCAGCGAAAATACACAACAAAGTGGTTGGTGTTATCGAGCTAGAAGATGGCCGTCGTCGTCAATCAATTCAGAACATGATTCAGATTTGGGATAACGATGAGTGGATCCTATTCTCTCCTGAATCAAGCGAACAACAAGTCCAACCAAACCTACTCATCTGGGACGAATCAAACGTTTCTCTACTGGATGTTGTTGGCGGTCAGAACAGTAAAGTTCACTTCTCTATGATTGCTCAAGAGGTTTCACCAACGGAAGCAACCAATAGTAAAGTCTCTGCTGATCAACTGTTAAACCTTTCAATTCACAGCCTACCGTTAGAAGAGCAAGCGATGTTTAAAACCATCATGCTGATTCCTATCGGTGCTCTGATTGTTGTGTTCCTACGTGTCATCATCGGCCTGAAAACGTCTGGTACGTTCATGCCAGTACTGATTGCGGTAGCCTTTGTACAAACACAACTGGTAACGGGTATTGTTGGCTTCCTGCTTATTGTAGGTACGGGTCTTATTATTCGAAGTTACTTATCCAAACTCAACTTGCTCTTGGTAGCCAGGATATCCGCCGTAATCATCACGGTAATCATGATTATCTCTGTGTTTACTGTAGTCGCGTTTAAAGTGGGTCTGACTGAAGGTCTATCTATTACGTTCTTCCCTATGATTATCCTATCTTGGACTATCGAACGTATGTCTATCCTATGGGAAGAAGAAGGCGCGAAAGAAGTAATGCTGCAAGGTGGTGGTTCTCTATTCACTGCGGTTCTTGTTTACTTAGGCATGACTAACCCGTTCATTCAGCACTTAACGTTTAACTTTATTGGTTTACAACTTGTTATTCTAGCGACCATCTTGCTACTAGGTAACTACACAGGATACCGTCTAACCGAGCTTCGTCGCTTTAAACCGCTAGCGGAGGACTAAGTTATGTTTGATCAGTTTACTTCACCGTTTAGGTTGAAAGACAAAGGCATAATGGGAATGAACAAGCGTAACCATAGTTATATTGGTCGCTACAATGATCGTTCCAAGTATCCACTCGTTGATGACAAGCTTAAGACGAAGATCATTGCTGAACAGGCTGGTGCTACTGTACCAAAACTGATTGGCGTGATTGGTCATCAAGCTGAAGTAAAAACAATCCACAAGATGGTAAAAGAGTGGCCGGGTTTCGTAATCAAGCCAGCTCAAGGCAGTGGTGGTAAAGGTATCCTTGTTGTGACTTCTCACAAGGACGGCGTTTACACCAAGCCATCGGGTTCGACTATCAATGAAGAAGACGTAGAGCGCCACATCAGTAACGCTCTCGCGGGTCTTTTCTCACTCGGTGGTAAGAACGATGTTGCTGTAGTTGAAAACCTCATCAAGTTTGACGAGTGTTTTGACGGCTTCAGTTACGAGGGTGTACCAGATGTACGAATCATTGTATTCAAGGGCTACCCTGTAATGGCGATGATGCGTCTATCGACTTCGGCTTCTGATGGTAAAGCTAACTTGCACCAAGGTGCTGTGGGCGTAGGTATTTGTATCGCTACGGGTAAAGCCGTTCGTGCGGTTCAATTTGACCACCCAGTGACTCACCACCCAGATACGGGTAAAGAGTTGGCGCTACTACAAGTACCCCATTGGGAAAAGCTGCTGACACTTGCATCAAGTGCTTGGGAAATGACAGGCCTTGGTTACATGGGTACGGACATGGTTTTAGACCAAGAAGAAGGCCCGATGGTACTGGAGCTAAACGCTCGCCCTGGATTAGCAATACAGATTGCAAACGGCGCAGGTTTATTACCTCGCTTGCATCATATTGAAAACCTGGGCACACCGGCTGAATACCCAAAACCAGCAGAGCGCGTTGCCTACGCTGCTAAGCAATTTGGTGTTCACGGTAGCGAAATTGTTCAAAACTAAGCTCATCTAAATTAAAGCGAAACGACTCAGTTATTGATACTGAATCTAGCTCGATAAAAAGGCCGCATAACTCTGAGAGTTACGCGGCTTTTTAATGCCAGCCGTCTTCACCGAGCTAATATGATTAAGCCTATGTTACTTCACTCTCAGGCTCACGAATAGGATCAATACGCACAGCCGCCACCTTAAATTCAGGGATCTTCGCGTGTGGATCAGTCGCTGTGGTAGTCAAACGGTTAACTGGTGATTCAACAAAATGGAATGGAATAAATACCACACCCTTTTGCATTCGTTTAGTCACAAAGGCCGCGATTTCGATTTCACCACGACGTGTTGAGACCTTAAGCATCTGACCATTCGAGATACCTAGCGCTTCAGCATCATGAACACTCACCATGGCACGCGGCCCTGCTAAGTTATCCAACCCTTTTGTTTTACGTGTCATGGTTCCGGTGTGGAACTGTTCTAGAATACGGCCTGTCGTTAATACTAACGGGTATTCCGCATCCGGTAGCTCAGCAGCGTATCTAAACGGAATCGCCTCCATTTGACCACGCCCACGCGTAAATTGGGTCTGGTGCATGATACGTGTGCCATCAGGGTTGTTCTTATTACTTGGCCATTGCACGCCGTTCACCGTAATGTTCTCCCAACGTAAACCACCATACTGTGGCGTGACACGCGCTATCTCATTGGTGATATCAGCAACCGAGTCATATTCCCAATTGCCGCCCATCGCATTAGCCAACATTTGGATAATCACCCAATCTTCTTTCGCTTCACCTGGAGGCAATACCGCCGGGTTAATACGCTGAACACGACGCTCGGTATTAGTAAAATGACCAGACTTCTCAGCAAACGAGCAAGACGGTAGCACCACATCGGCATATTGAGCGGTTTCGGTTAAGAAAATATCTTGAACCACGAGGAAATCTAACGCTTCAAGACCTTCAATCACATGCGCTTGGTTCGGGTCACTCAGCACTGGGTTCTCGCCCATTACGTACAGACCACGAACATCTCGATGACACGCTCCATCAATAATTTCGGTCAACGTTAAGCCTGTTTCAGCCGGTAGGTCAGAAACACCCCACTCCATCGCGAATTTTTGACGAACCATTGGGTTGTACACTTTCTGATAACCCGGAAGGTTATTTGGCAATGCGCCCATGTCACACGCACCCTGAACATTGGATTGACCACGTAATGGGTTGATACCGCCGCCTTCAATTCCGATATTGCCACACAAGAGCTGTAGGTTAGCGATTGATCGAACGTTATCGTGACCAGTGGTATGTTGCGTAATGCCCATCGAGTAGTACACCGCTGTACGCTCTGCAGTACCAATCAATCGCGCCATTGCGAAGATGTCTTCCGCTTTAACGCCAGTTACCAGCTCCACTTTGTCTAGTGAATAACTTGGTGACATTACCTCTTGAAGCAAGGTATCAAAGCCATCCACACGGTCTTCGATATACTCTTGGTCGTACCAACCGTGTTTGATGATTTGCTGCATCACACCATTGATCAACATTACATCAGTACCCGGTCGGTGCGCTAAATAAAGTTCAGCATGGTCAGCAATATCGATTCGTTTTGGATCGGCAACGATCAATCTCGCTCCACCATGTCTCACAGCTTGCTTGATATGCGAGCCAATAATTGGGTGTGCTGACGTGGTGTCGGAGCCAATAATAAAGATCACATCTGAGTGCTTGATGCTTGGAATATCATTGGTCATCGCCCCGCTACCTAGCGAAGCCTCTAAACCAGTAACAGTAGATGCGTGACAAAGGCGCGCACAGTGATCGACGTTATTGGTACCGAGTTCACGACGTATAAATTTTTGGAAGGCATAGTTATCTTCATTGGTGGTTTTAGCCGATGAGAAACCCGCTAGAGCATTGCTACCAAAACCTTGTTTAATAGCCGTGAACTTATCGGCAATCAGCGTAATGGCTTCTTCCCAACTCGCTGGTTGTAACCAGCCATCTTTACGAATTAACGGTGTTGTAAGGCGGGCATCACTGCCGACGAAGTCGAAACCGAAACGTCCCTTAACACACAGCATGCCCTCGTTGACCGGAGAATCACCGCCCTCGATATAACGGATTTTGTTCTTCGCTTCGTCTACATGCATGGTCAGTTTACAGCCCACACCACAGTAGGTGCAGATAGTATCGATCTTCTTGAGAATATCTGTGTCGCCTTGTTTTCTATCTCTCGCGTCTACCATCGCACCTGTTGGACACGCTTGAATACACGATCCACATTGAACGCAGTTTGAGTCGCCCATTAAGGTCTTATCTGCCCCAAAGTTAGGGCGACATTCAGGTCTTGATGCAGGTTTGCCATCCGATTGATTCATGAAGCTTAGAACGCCATGAACATTCTGTTCTCGACATGCTTGAATACACTGGCCACAACTAATACAGCGGTTGGCGTCAAAGATAATGAACTCAGAACTGTCATCGACCGAAAATTTTTGCCTTGTTAACCCGACCTTCGCTTCTTCAGCACGAATCGCCTGCCAACTCTCATTCGAAGCCACATCGATTTTGTACTCTGGATGCGTTTGCGTTGCTTTGTATTCGGTCGAGTAGTCTCGTAGGTCGCAATCGGTATTGGCTTGGCAGCCACACTCTAGACATCTTGCAGCTTCCGCTATTGCATCAGCATTCTCAAACCCTGTTTCTACTTCATCAAAGCTTTGTTCACGCTGCTCGGGCGTTAGTTCTGGCATGATCTTACGAGCCATGCGTTGTATCGACTGGTATTGCTCAGGATCCACCGCTTTGAGCTGTTTGTGCTTTCTTGAGTTAAACGGTTTGGCTGGAATATTGTCCATATCACCATGGAAGAAGCGATCGATCGCTTGTGCAGCAATACGCCCATCCCCCACCGCTTCGACTGCGGTTGCAGGGCCGCGTCGGAAATCACCAATACTGAAAATATTTCCGGTTCCGGTATGCATGGTTTGTGGATCAGCATCTGCGGTATTCCAACGAGTAAGAGGAATATCAATCGCTTCATTGTCCATAAAGCTCAGATCAGGCTTTTGCGACACGGCAGCAATAACCGTATCAAACGCTTCAACAAAGAACTCGCCAGTTGGTTTAGGGCTGCGGCGGCCTGAAGCATCAGCAGGACCCAAAGCCATTCGTTCTAATCGTATTTCTGATACATGACCATTTTCATCGGCTATGTTTTCTGCAGGGTTGGTTAAGAAGTGGAACTTCACACCCTCATGTTCAGCTTCTTCGATTTCGTAATCTTCTGCTGGCATCTCATCTCGAGTACGACGATAAATCAGCGTAGTATCCGCGCCATCACGAACTGCGGTTCGAGCACAGTCAATCGCTGTATTACCGCCACCGATCACGGCAACCTTTTTACCAGTGACGTACTGCTGATCGGTCACGTAATCTTTCAGATAATCGACACCCAAATAACAACCTCCGAGTTCGCTACCCGGGTAATTCATCTCGACCGCTTGCGATGCACCAACGGCTAAACAAACCGCATCAAAATCGTTACTTAAATCAGACAGTGTAAAATCAACACCGAGTTTTTTACCGCACTCAACCACCATTCCGTTGCGACACATCAACTCGATTTCTTTATCTAGAATCGACTTAGGTAAGCGATATTCAGGGATACCGTAACGCAGCCAACCACCCGCTTGCGGCATCGACTCATAGACACTGACATCATAGCCTTCGTTAGATAGGTAATAACCCGCCGTAAGACCACCGGGGCCACTACCGACAATTGCAATACTCTTGCCTTTATTCGGTTTCTTAGCTGGCATGTAGCTCTCTTGAGTCGCTAAATCCGCGTCGGCAGCGTGTCGTTTGAGTTGGCGAATCGCAATGGATTCATCAACCAAGTTACGACGACATTCGGTTTCACAGAAAGCAGGACACACACGACCAATTGAAAGCGGCATTGGTAATGTCTTTTTGATCACTTCAATCGCTTTGATGTGATCATTTTGAGCAATATGGTGCAGGTAAGATTGGATGTCGACCCCAGCAGGACAGGCTGTTTGGCATGGCGCCTCACAGTCAGCGTAGTGATCGGTCATAATGCGATTCAACGCTTCTTGTCGATGATTCGTTAACTGTTTTGACTGAGTGGTAATATTCAACCCATTAGACACTTCAAGCTCACAAGAGCGAGTAACACCAACGCCATCAACTTCAACGACACACAAATCACACGGCACTTTATCCGCTGTTTTATTCAAACCACATAAAGATGGGATTTCCAAACCACATGTTTTTGCCGCTTCAAGAACGGTTTGTCCTTGCTCGACGATTCGATATTTCCCATCAATAACGATTTGAATCATACCTAAGTCCTACCTTTACCTTTCGCACACGCGAGTTATCAACAATTAAAATTTAAGTAATACAATATTATTAATATTATTAAATCTATGTCATTACCATACATTATTTGTGGTTTTGTGCGTGTGACCTCAAACAAGTTCCATTGATAATAACCATAATGTATGAGTGGTCTTATCAGTGTCGACGAAAGGATTAAGCGGGAGGGGTTCTGCTGTAGAAGTAAGAAGTAAGAAGTAAGAAGTAAGAAGTAAGAAATTAGATTCAAGGTACAAAAAAGCCCCTAATGATTAGGGGCTTTGAACAAATATCATTGAGTCGCTTTCGAGCTTATAGCTAAGCTATCAAGGTTATTGCTCGGCTATCAAGGTTATTGCTCGGCTATCAAGATTATAATTCGGCTATCAAAGTTATTGCTCAGTTTCTTCGATAAGCTCTTGCACCGGAGATGCTGGTTTGTTTTGAGCAAAACCGCGCAGGCCAACAACATGTACGTGTTCGTGGTCTTTGAAGACCTTACGAACCAGTTTGTAGGTTGTACCTTTCTCTGGGCTAATGTTTTCAGGTGCTGCAATCAGAAGTTGCATACCCAAACGGTCACACAGTTCAAACAGCGTAGAGATCGACTTAGAATCCAAACGTGCTGCTTCATCAAGGAACAACAAACGACATGGAACGATGTCTTTACTGCGAAGTCGACGAGATTCCTCTTCCCAGCTCTGAATAACCATCAATAGGATTGACTGACCCGTACCGATCGCCTCACCCGTAGACAATGCGCCCGATTCAGCTTGTAACCAACCATCTGAACCACGGTTAACTTCAACACTCAGCTCTAGGTAGTTACGGTAATCCAGTAGCTCTTCACCAAGAACCTGTGGAGAACGTTGACCCATATCGATATGCGGGTTCACTCGTTGGAACAACTTCGCCATCGCTTCTGAGAAGGTAAAGCGCGTTGATTCAAACAAGTCTTTGTGTTGCTCTTGTTGAGTTGCTAGCCCTGATAGCAAGATCTCGTGGCTTTCACGGATCTTAACGTTCAGACGTACGCCTTTAACCTGACCAAAGTAAATGTTAGACAAACCTTGGTTCAGCATTCGAATACGGTTCTGCTCGCGCTGAATCGTTTTCTTGATGATGCTTGCTACGGACTCAGAGCTGATTGCCAGGCGATTTTCACGCTGCGTCAACTCTTCTGTTAGTCGAGCTAGCTCCACTTCCATCTCTTCGATTGCTTCAACCGGATCATCCGTGTGAATAATATCTTGGCGAATACGCTCACGAAGGTGTTGGTAAACCGCAATGTAGAACAGAACTTTACGCTCTGGATGCGCGTTGTCTTCAGATAAACGCAGCGAATCACGCAGGTCGTCATTGTCGGCTACCGCCAGACGTAGCGCACCCAGTGATTTATCCGACATAGAGCGAAGCTCGCCTGCCGTTAGATAAGCCAGTTCACGTTTATGCAGACGACGTTCAACATCATTCTCACGAGCTAAACGAAGTACTGAACACCAACCCGCTTTCGCTGCAACAACGAAAGTACGAAGCTCGGTGTACTCTTTTTGAACTTTCTTAAGACGCTTAGCCAGTGCTTTCATCTCAAGTTCAGTTGACGTAATCGTACGCTCGTATTCACTCTTACGGCTGCGAGATGTGTGCAGACGCTCTTGAAGCTCGTCACGAAGACGTACAGCACGCTCTTCAGCGCCTTCGTCAGCGTTTACGCCGAACTCTTGTAGCTCTTGTTTGAACTCTTGAACCGTTTCTTGCTTCGCTTGATGTGAGCTCTTCAGTGCCGCCAATACTTGGTTGTATTGGTTCATCTGTTCGCGAGCTTGCTTCAAGCCATCGCGGCCTTTGGTTCTTGCTTGTTCAGCTTGAACCAACTTCGCTTTCAGTTGCTCGCTCAGTTCACTGCTCTTATTAAGCAAATCAACAGAATCCGCGTAAGCAAAGTAATGACGACGCTCAATCAGATCAGACAGTGCGAACACTTTGCCTTTTAGCGTTTGTAGCGCGTTGTCTGCTTGACGGTACTCTGCTTCCAAAGCTTCGAATTGCTCTGGGTCAGCGTCTAGTGCAGATACGAACTGTTCTAGAGAAGTAAGCGCCTTGCCGTGCGTATTCAAGTAAGATTTCGCTTCACTTAAACGCTCTAGTTGCGCTTCTAATTCAGCTAAACGCTCAGCCAATGTTTCGTCTTCTAAAATACGAACCATTGGTGCTAATTTATCTAGCGCACCAAGTGCCTGCTTGCTTTGTAGAAGCTGACTGCGTTGCTGCTGCTCTTTAGAGTTAAGCTCAGCCAGAGAACGAACAATTTGATTACGCTTATCATGAATCGCAGCAAGTGCTTGCTCTGGGTCTGCGTTAAACGCAACGTGCAGGTGCTTCGCAACAAAGCTGTTGAATGCTTGGTATAGGCGATTCAGTTTTTGAGAGTCAAACGCTGCCTTCGCGTGGTTTTCAACCACAACGTCACGCTCTTCGCGCAATTTCTCTAGACGTTGTTCACGAGCCGCACGGCCAAACAGTGGGATCTCAGGGAAACGAGAGTAACGCATTTGGCGATCGTTCAGCTGAACACACACTGCGCCTTCAAGCTCATCGGCATTGAATGAACTGTCATCAAACGCGTCGACATCGCCTTCTAGGATGTAAAGGTCTTCTGGACAATCATCAAGATCCACCAGCTTCTCTTTAATACCATCAAGATCAGAAACCACAATTGCGTGACGAGCCGGGCCGTACATCGCACTGAAGTACGGCGCATCACCAATAGTGATATCATCGTAGATCTCAGAAAGCAGCACGCCACCAAGCGTATCCGCTAGGCCTTTGAGGCGAGGATCGTTAGAACCACCTGGAGACGCTAAACGCTCAATTTCGTGCTCAAGTTCAGCTCGGCGCGTAGCCAACTGATCTTTTGCTACCGCTTGAGATTTCTCATCTTCAAGCACTTGTTGCATTTGAGTCATCACCGCTTGGCTATCTTCTAGCTCAGCGTCGGTTTGATCTCTTAATGCTTCAAGCGCATCGTTTGCCGTGATCCATGCTGGAGCAATAGACTCAAGTTTTTGAATCTCTTGATCGTGGTTTTGTTGTACACGACGTTGCTCACTCTTCGCTTCACGCAGCTCTTCTTGAGCGTACTCAAGAGACTCGATCTGCATAGCATGACGTTCACGTTCTTCATCGAAAACCGCTTCGTCAGTCAGTGAGATGTTGTGTTGCTTTTGGTATTCAGTCGCTAGCTCTTTTGCTTGACGCTGCTGAGCCACATCACGAGCCATATCGCGGTGCTGAGCACGCCACTGCTGTTCATTTTCAACAACGTGTTTTGCGTTACGGCCTTTTTCTAAAGCTTGCTTAGCGCTTTGAGACGCTTCTTTACGCTCAACGTCACCCACAATACTTTTAACAAGAGCGAGCGCTTTGTCGAACTGCGCAGAAGCAGCAGAAGACATGTCTAGTTTATGTTTAGTAGACAGCAGCGTTTGAGTGCTTGATTCTTCTTGTGATTTTAGCTCAGAAACCAGAGTTAGTGCGCTTTCTGCCGTAATAGACTCATCACCAAGTAGCTGCTTAGTTTTCTCTAATGCTTGAACCGCTTGCTGGTATTGAAGTGCACGAGTCTGCTGAACATCCAATGCTTGTTGGTAGTCAGCAAGCTGAGTTTTCAGGCTATCCACTTCTTCTTCAGTGATGGTTGCCTGCTCTTCAGCAAGAAGTACTCGCTCTTGAGCTTCTTCAACCACCATCATTTGCTCTTCTAGACGCTCGTTAAGCTCTTCTAGATCTTCGCTGTAGCGGGCAATTTTCTCTTGCTGACGAAGTGCAGTTTGAACTAATTGCAGATGATCCGAAGCCGCTTGGTAATCTTGCTCTAGTGCTGATTCTTGATCGACAAGTAACTCTAGTTCTTCTTGAACGCGGTTCAACAAGTTGTTTTGATCAAGCAAGGTTTCACGAGAACCAAACAGCTCACCACGGAACTTCATGGTTTGATCAAGCTTGTTGCGACGATCGTTAGCATGGCGCATGTAATCTGCTGCCACGTAGTTCGTAGATTCAGTGATCAAGTGCTTAAACAAATCACGATCCGACTGAGTCGTTTTGATCGCTTCTAGCGTCATACGGTTTTCGCGTAGTGCTGATTCCATGTCTTGGAACGCTTTCTTCACACCACCATTTTGCGGTAACAGATAATCACGCAGAGAACGCGTAATCGCACTTGAGATACCACCGTAAAGTGATGCTTCAATTAGGCGGTAGAACTTAGAACGGTCGCTGCTGTTACGTAGTTTCTTCGGTACCACACCGTATTCAAACATTTGCGAGTGGTAATCAACAATCGAAGAGAAGGCCTTAAAATGCGTGCCTTCGTATTGTGCAACCGCCGCTTTCACGTCGTTCAACTGACATACGCGAGCGTGGCTGTCTGAAACGTTCTGAATCAACACATCCGTTGGTTTCACATGGCTTGGAAGGCCTTGGATAACGAACGGTTTAATGTCGACTTTCTTATCACGACCCGCGACTTGCTGCAGTTTTACTGCAAACAATAGACGCTGATTACGAGAGTTCACAACATCTAGTGCGGCATAACATGCGCCTGGCTGAAGCTTACCGTAAAGGCCTTTATCACGAGATGACTGTGAGCTACCCGCTTCCGTTGTGTTACGGAAATGCAGAAGGCTTTGGTCAGGGATCAGTGCTGTGATGAATGCCGCCATTGTGGTCGACTTACCCGCACCGTTACCGCCAGAAAGCGTTGTAACCAATCCATCAATATCAAAAGTACGCGCAAAGAAGCCGTTCCAGTTGACCATGGTTAATGATTGATACTTACCTCTTTCAATCATGCTTCACCTTCTACTTTTGTTTGTTCGCCAGCATTTGACTCAAGGTCAAAGTCAGCTTGATCGTTAAAAATGTCTTGTTGACCGTTTTCGTCTACGTCTGCATCTACTTCTGATGTGGCTTCCGCTTGTTCTTCATTCAACAAGCTACCTTGGTTAGGCTCTTGGGTATGCACCACAGCTTCACCATCACGGATAAGACGTAACTGCGCTTCTTTCATATCATCGCCAACACGAACGTCAGCGCCAAAACGGAATACCGCTTCGCTGATACGGAACTTGCCGGTTTCACCAATCGCAATCAGCATGCCGATACGGCGTAAACGACGTAGAGAAGTACGTACTTTTTCGAACAGCTTTTCTTTATCTAGGTCAGAACCAGACGCACGGTTGGTTGCTAGCTTCATGAGTTTTTTCTCATCCGCTAACGACATCAACTCATCAAACAGTTCTTGGTTGGTGAAGATACCTTCATGAGCAAGACGTTCTGGGCTTAGGTATAAGAAACACAACACCTTTCCAACCAACATGTCGAGCTCAGACAACACACTACGACCAATCAGAGACGTAGAACGCGGACGCAGGTAATAGAAACCTTCCGGCGCTTTTACCAATTCCGTATTGTAGCGTTGATAGAAATGCTGAAGCTCAACTTCAAAATCAGACAGCAACGCGTGGTTATCTAGGTCTTCTGTTGAAACATGCTTACCTGAACGCAGCATGCTATCTAGCGCAGGGAACAGTGGGTTCGCTATCGCTTTTACCAGTTTCTCTGGCATGTAATCATCAGTACTTGTTAATGACATTTGCTTGTACCTTTGCACCGAAATCGTTAATTGCCTGCCAATCTGGCTGAATAGCCTGATAGTCAGACTCTGAGTAACCTAAGCGCACGGCTTGGTCGACAACAATTCTGGCTAAATCAAAATGGTGTGTGCGAGGGTGTGCAGCGAGGTAATCGCGTAACACAAGGCCAAGATCAATTGGCGCGCCTTGCTGTTTGTGAGCTTTTAACATCTCTGCAATTCGATCTGAAAGCAGGTCATTTACTTGCTCAAATTCTTCGTACTCTACGTCGATTGGTGCTTGTCCCATCACTTCGTCATCACGAAGCACGAGCGCTTCATCACGAAGATCCGTCAGCTTCTCAGCATCGGCGTAGGTCAATAACCAAGGCGCATCAAAGTAGTCAGTGACTGACTGACGCAAGCGCTGGCTAAAGGCGCGGTTTTTATCCATATCAATCGCGGTACGGATGAACTTGTGAACATGGCGGTCGTAGCCGATCCATAAATCGATGGCTTGTTGGCCCCAACTGGTGATTCGGTCTAGCTTCATCTGCAAGCCGAACAGGGTTTCGCCAACGAACTCGAGTTCATCGTCACCGTAAACAATTTCTTGAATATCGAGGATCTGTGTTTGCAGTTCATCCCCCGCCGCTTGCAAGGTGTCTTGCAATTCTTTTAGTGTGGACGAGGTTTCTGAAAGCAAGGTTTCACAGTTGTTAATCGCCTCTCGCCAATCCTTGTTTAAAAGGTCGGCAATTTGCTGTTTAACGGTTTGCTGCTGCTCATCCATAACACGTTGGTTAAGATCAATCTGATCGAAAATTTCACCAACAGAATACTTGAGCACGCCGTAAACATTCTTTCTCCAATGTCCTGGAGTTCCGCCTTTTTGTGCTGCTTCAATGGCTTTTGCCATCTCGTCCGCAACCATAGAAAGCTGGATAGACAGTTTTAACTTAGAGAACTGACGGTGGCGTAAGTAATAATCTGAAATACCAATCGCCAATGGTGATAAGCGATAAATACTCGCACCATCGGTGATTTCGCTGGTAAAGCGGCTAATCAACTTCTGTTTAACTAACTCGTTGATGGCATTGTTGGCACGAAACGCGGACGCTTCGCCAGTATCTTCAAACAGTCGAGTGACGATGGTAAATGCATCGTGCAGTTCACCCTCGCCCAACTCTTCATCGAACCTTTCATTGCTTAGTACTGCGATAGCAATCAAAAATGCTAAGCGCTCTGGTGGCAAGTTTAATGAAAAATCATGCTGCTTGACCCAGCCCACCAACTCATCAATTGGCTGCTCTTCGGCAGTTTGAGTCATTTCACTCATTGTGGTTCCTGTTACTGTTCTTCGTCATATCGAATGTATTAGATATGACGCCTATTTCTTTATGACGCGGGCTTCTTACGATTGCATAGCGCATGTTGTGGCTTCTTTTACCACATTCACCGCTGTTATTGCGCAGGTTTTTGAGCCCAAACGTGAATATAACGGCCTAGTGACAGATATGGCTCTTGACGACATAGCTGTTTTTCCAGTTCCAATACATCTTCAAATTGGTAATCGCCCATGTACTCCATATTACCTATGTAGTCACTGAAAGAGCGAATGCCTGATTTACCACAGATTTCTAGACCAGCGTCTTCTATCCATTGATAAACCTCTTCCGGCTTCAAGCCTTTTTGTGGTTGCAGCTTAAACCGTTTTCGATGTGGCATCCCATTCAATACATGAGGAATGTTGCCACAAATCACATTTTTCAGGACTAATCCGTGGTGGTTGTAAAACATTATCGAGGCAACACCACCTGGCTTAACTTGTTCAAGCAATAAATCAAGCGCCTCTTTAGGATCGGCTAACCATTCCATTACGGCATGAAACATCACAAAATCGACTTTCTCATCGAGATGTTCTGCGACTTTTTGTACCGGTGAATGAATAAATCGATATTGCTCTAGCAAACCCGCTTCGCTGATACTTTCTTCGGCGAGCTTCAGCATTTCAGAAGAGAGATCACACAGAGAAACGTTATGCCCAAGCGACGCAATTTTTTGCGACATCTGCGCAAGGCCGCCTCCAGCATCAAGCACATGCAGCGGCGAAGCTGATTGCTCAAACTTGCTCAAAGCTTGTTCTAAATCTTCCCATACGATGATCTGACGGATCTCTCCTTTGTCAGAGCCGTAAATATTTTTTGCAAATTTGTGGGCAATATCGTCGAAATTACGGTCTTCAGTCACGGCTACTTGAGTTATTATGTCCTATCGTGCCTGCTATTCTGTCACAGGAATTTCAGGAATAAAGAGGCGATGTCTCTTTTTACTACTAAGTGATGTTTTTTCGGACTATTCGGATATGTTTGAGCTGAAAAAAGTAGTGTCTTCGCTATTGATGCCACTGCCAGCAATGTTAATTCTCGCTTTTCTGGGTTTAGCCCTAGTGATGTTTACTACCAAAAGGAAGACTGGTTGCCTAATCACCCTCTCAGCCCTATGTGGTATTTTCCTAATCGCTTTCCAGCCAGTTTCTAGTCAACTTTTAATGCCAATGGAAAGGCAACACACCGCATTTTTACCTGTCGATGAAACCGTCGATTACGTGATGGTTCTTGGAAGTGGTCACGTCGTAGACGACCAAATTCCACCGACATCAGAACTTAGCCGCACCGGCCTGATGCGTTTAAGTGAAGGGATTCGTATTCTACGCCTCTACCCTGGTGCAAAACTCATTTTGTCTGGCTATGGCGCAGGCACTGAAGTAAGTAACGCAAGAATGATGGCTAAAGTGGCTTTAGCACTTGGCGTAGCAAAGCCCGACATCATTCTGCTTGAAACCGCAAAAGACACTTGGGAAGAAGCCCGCCAAGCCGCTGCGTTCGTTAAGAATAAAAGAATGGTGTTGGTGACTTCAGCGAGCCATATGACTCGCGCACTGAACGAATTCAATGCTGCTGGAATGAAACCACTGCCGGCACCAACTAACTACCTTGCACAAGAAGGTATAGTTGAGCCGTGGGAAAAGTACATGCCGAAAGCGCTATACCTTGAGCAGACTGAGCGTTACTGGCACGAAACCATGGGATTGGTTTGGCAAAGCCTGCGTGATTGGCTAGATACAAGCAATGACATTGTTGAAGAGCCTGTTATTCCAGAAGCTTCCAGCTTAATTGAAGATGACGGTGAAGTTTCCGCGGCTCAGCCTCAATAAGCCCATTGAATCTTTAAACTCATCTTAAGCATACAGAGTCGCCAAGTATTTGTAGATTCTCTGGTTGTTAACAGTAAAAGCTGAGTAATAAAAAAGCCGAGACATCAATGATGTCTCGGCTTTTTACGTTTAAATGTCGTTGTTAATTAATCACTCCCGAAGGAAATCAATCACCAGCGAACATGTAACCTTCACCGTGAACCGTCACAAAGATTTGTGGGTTCTTAGGATCGAACTCCATTTTTGCACGCATACGACGAATCAGCACGTCGATAGTACGGTCATTAGGCGCGTCCACTCGGTGGCTAATCATATTCAAAATACGTTCGCGGCTTAATACTTGATTAGGGTAAGAAGACAAAGCCACTAGCAGTTCGTATTCTGCTTTGGTCAGTTTCACTGGTTCGCCGTTCTTGCTTAACGCACGACGAGGGATATCAAATGTCCACTCACCAAAACGAACCACAGACTCATCTGATGTTTCTTCTACAGCGCCCGCTGCTGTTTTACGAGCAGCAGAGATACGCCAAAGTAGGTTTTTAACTCGAACTAATAACTCGCGAAGTTCGAAGGGTTTAGTAACGTAATCGTCAGCGCCCATTTCAAGGCCTACGATCTTGTCGATGCTATCCGTGCGTCCAGTAACTAAAATAATTCCAATGTCTGATTGACTGCGTAATTCGCGAGTTAGCATCAATCCATCTTCGCCTGGTAAGTTGATGTCCAGCATAATGAGGTCAACGTTGTTTTCTTCTAACACGTTTCTCATTTGAGCGCCGCTTTCTGCTTCGCTCACTGTGTAACCCTCGTTCTGGAAGTATCCAACCAGTTTACTGCGGGTTACCACATCATCTTCTACGACTAATACGTGATAGCTCATCTACACCACTTTTCTTATTTAATAGTTTCAGTGACTATTCTATTCATAACTAGTAACAATTCTAGTGGTACAGAAGATAAAAGCCAGAAACATGGATTTTTTTTGATACAAGACAATCTTAAACCTTGCTATTTATCGTCCATCGCAATTCAATATAGGCATTACTACTAACGAGTAACTTTGCGTTTCGCAAATAACCTTGTTATTCAGCCTTGGTGTGCTTATGCCCAAGTGACTTCAAGATGCATATAAGCAACATCACAAGACTAAGTCAGGATCTAACAAATGAAAGATACGAAAGCGTTCAACGAGCAAAGAGCAGAAATATACTGGTGGCTATCAAGCTTATTTGCCAAAGAGCTCACTCAAGAAGAACTCGATCACTACCACTCTGTTGAAATTCGTTCTTTCCTAACTGGTTTAGGCGAAAATGAGACACTAAAGCCAGCGATTGATAAGTTAGTGGATGCGCTGAACCGCCTACAAACTCGTGAAGATGCTCAGCTAGAACTGTCTGCAGACTTTTGCGATCTTTTCTTAAAGACAGATAAGCACGGCGCTCTTCCTTACGCTTCTATGTATATCGGCGAAACTGGCCTTTTGAATGATAAGCCAGCAAAAGATATGGAAGAGATCATGGCTAAGCACAACTTAATCGTGAACCAAGATCTAAAAGAGCCAGCAGACCACATTGCTATTGAACTCGATTTCCTTGGTAACTTGATCATTCGTTCAAACGAAACAGATATTGAAGAAGAGCTAGAGAAATTATTTGCCGTTCAACAGCAGTTTATCGAACAACAACTGCTGACTTGGGTACCAAAGTTCAACGTAAAATGTCATGACGTTGATGAATTCGGTTTCTACGCTAGTGTCTCATCTTTGCTACTCGCATTCTGTCAATTAGACACTCAATATTTAGCTGGTGAATAGCTTCTTGGATGACTAGGTAAATAAATTCAGTAGAATGTGACAATTCACCCGGATTTCTGGGTGAATTTTATTGCGAGTAATTTCTAGTCAGTCTAAAATTGTGACCGCAAACGATAAAATATGAAACATTCACGAAATGCTATGCTTATTAAAGTTCAGAGCATTTCGGTGTTAAGACAAGCCGCTCAATAGCGGTTTTTTGTTTTTTAGCACTTTAGTACCCAAAGAGCCCTACAAATTTAAGCTCTTAGTTAGGTAGCTTAACGGCTACTTTATTCCGTACTTTGGGAAAGTAGCTTCTAATAGGATAAAACCATGGCCACTATAAAAGATGTCGCTCGCTTAGCCGGCGTATCAACAACAACCGTTTCTCACGTAATCAACAAAACTCGCTTTGTTGCAGAAGCAACTCAAGAAAAAGTAAACAAAGCCGTAGATGAACTGAACTATGCACCAAGTGCTGTTGCTCGTAGTTTGAAGTGTAATACAACACGCACCATCGGCATGCTAGTGACTCAATCAACTAACCTATTCTTCTCTGAAGTTATCGATGGTGTTGAGAGCTACTGCTACCGTCAAGGTTACACTTTGATCCTGTGTAATACGGGCGGTATCTATGAGAAGCAACGTGACTACATTCGAATGCTTGCAGAGAAACGTGTAGATGGCATCTTAGTTATGTGTTCAGACCTAACTGAAGAACTAAGAGAGATGTTAGACCGTCACGCTGACATCCCTAAAGTTATCATGGACTGGGGCCCTGAGAGCTCTCAGGCTGATAAGATCATCGATAACTCAGAAGAAGGTGGCTACCTAGCGACCAAATACCTTATTGAACGCGGTCACTCTAAGATTGCATGTTTAAGTGGCCACTTAGACAAAGCAGCATGTGTTGAACGTATTGCCGGTTACAAGCGCGCACTCAACGAAGCAAAGATTTCTGCTGATGAAAATATGATCATCGAAGGCAACTTTGAGTGTGATACGGCTGTTCTTGCTGCAGAACAAATCGTTGAGATGGAAGATCGTCCAACAGCGGTATTCTGCTTTAACGATACAATGGCACTCGGCTTAATGAGCCGCCTGCAAGAAAAAGGCATTCGCATTCCAGAAGATATCTCAGTGATCGGTTACGACAACATCGAACTCGCTGAATACTTCTCTCCGCCGCTAACGACCGTTCACCAACCAAAACGTCGTGTTGGTAAGAATGCATTCGAAATTCTATTAGAGCGCATCAAAGACAAAGACCACGAAAAACGCGTCTTCGAAATGCACCCTGAAATTGTTGAACGAAGTACAGTTAAAACGTTAAATTAGTTGATAATTCGAGTTTAATTTCATCAAGCGCACCTTTAGGTGCGCTTTTTTTATCAGCAACTATAATGAACCCTTATGCATAAATGAAAGATCATTAATTGAAGCAATGTCACATTTTGAAATATCAACTGTGAGCTTCATTCAACAAAAACTTTATTCTATTCAATCAGTCACGCACAGGGCAAACCACTCGAAAGAGTGAGACGCAAAGCTTCCGGCCTAAACCACTCGTTGGTATGGTAGCGGGGTTACCGATGGCAAAATGCAGTAACTACTAATAATTTAGTAATTTACGGCTTATTGACAATTTAATTGCAACATTTTGCTAATCTCTCGGACCTGCTTATTTGGTGGCGTAGTTCAAATACACCGAGATAAATAACATGGATAAACCGATACTAAAGGACTCGATGAAGTTATTTGAGTCCCTAGGAAAAATAAAATCACGCTCAATGTTTGGTGGCTTCGGTCTTTTTGCTGATGACACTATGTTTGCTCTGGTTGTAAATGACCAGTTGCACATACGCGCAGACAAAGGCACAACGAAACAATTCGAACAACAAGGGTTTCAACCGTACGTCTACAAAAAACGTGGTTTCCCTGTCGTTACTAAATATTTCGCTTTACCTGAAGGCCTCTGGCAAGACCAAGAGAAAATCTTGCAGCTTGCAACCACGTCTCTAGGTTTTGCTAAAGAAGAAAAAGCTGAGCAGTCTTCTGCTAAGCCGACCCGACTCAAAGATCTGCCTAATCTTCGACTCGCTACCGAGCGTATGTTGAAAAAGGCAGGGATCGATTCTGTAGAACGTTTATATGAATCTGGCTCTGTAAACGCATTTAACGCCATCAAAGAATCGCATGCGTCTTCTGTCAGTATTGAACTACTTTGGGCGCTAGAAGGCGCGATTAATGGTACACATTGGTCTGTTATACCGCAGCAGCGTCGCGAAGAGCTTATCAATCGCGTCAATTAACATTGTCAGTGCAATCTATATACATAACTAAGCCGCATTTACTGCGGCTTTTTTTATATCTGGTGAAAGTTAATCTATGCTTTGCCTGTCTATCTATACTATCGGTATGCATTGAAAATTTAGAGGAAGTATCAATGAGTAAGAAAATGATATTGGGTATTGTGTTGGTCGTAACCATCGTCTTGTTAGGCATCAATTTCGGCCAGTACTTAACGCTTGAAAATGCTAAGGCCCAACAAGCTGTGTTAAATGACTACATTGACAGCAACTTTATTGCGGCTGCCGCTATCTATTTTGTCGCGTATGTAATGATTACAGCTTTCTCCATTCCCGGTGCCGCTGTTGTGACCCTATTAGGGGCCGCGCTATTTGGCTTCTGGAACAGCTTGCTGCTGGTATCTTTCGCAAGTGCGATCGGTGCGACCTTAGCCTTCTTAAGTAGCCGTTACCTGTTGCGTGACTGGATTCAAACCAAGTTTGGTGACAAATTGGCGACGATTAACAAGGGGGTTGAAAAAGACGGCGCATTTTACCTGTTTTCTCTGCGTCTGATTCCTGTATTCCCATTTTTCCTTATCAACCTATTGATGGGTCTAACACCCATGTCAGTGAGTCGTTACTACCTTACGAGTCAAATCGGGATGTTACCGGGGACGGCGGTTTTCTTGAATGCTGGTACTCAGCTCGCAGAAATTGATTCACTTTCGGGCATCGTCTCCCCTTCAGTACTATTGTCATTTGCGTTATTGGGTATATTCCCAATAGTGGCTAAATGGTTGATGGGTAAGTTTCGTTCAGCGCCCGTAGCTGAATAATTTATAATAACTAAATAACACAGATAGCCGAATAAGGTTCTAATTCAATGAAAATCTTCAGTGCATCGAATCCGACAGAAGCTCATATCATCTGTGGGTTGTTAGAAAGCGAGAATATTGCCTGTGAAGTCCGTGGCGAGGGGTTGTTCGGATTGAAAGGGGAAATCCCATTCACTGAAGAAACTGACCCTTACGTATGGTTATATGAGCCAGAATTGGCCAGTAAAGCTCGCATGCTTGTCAATGACTACCAAAAGCAGCAAGATTCGATCATCTATGAAGAGTGGCGTTGTGGTGAGTGTCATGAAGTCAACGAAGCGCAATTCGGCTCTTGCTGGCAGTGCGGTGCTGCCTCACCTGAATAGCAGGGTTTCAGTGACCTGATAGAACGATTCGGTCAGATACCTCCTCCAATTAAAAACGGGAAGCTAAAGTTAGCTTCCCGTTTTTATTTCAATTCGATTAACTCATCATCTTTGATTTCACGCCTAGAAAATCACTGAATTTGTTTTTGAATAAACGCAATCGAACGCTGATTAAACTCTTCAGGGTTTTCCACGTTACACACGTGTCCACAATTCGGGATTTCTACTAGCTCGCTCGATTCATGCGCTGCAACCATTTCTTTTACAGGCTTAATAAACATGTAGTCACGTTCACCCATCAAATAAAGAGTCGGTATTGGTAGCTCTCTATCTTTAAAATATTTCATCAAGGGGTTTACATCAGCTGTTAAGATAAACCAGCGTTTAAATTCTTTCTGGCACAGTTTTTTGGCTTCGCGGATAAAAAGGTGACGAGACTCTTTTTGGCTTTTTTGTGGCATCACAACATAAGCAAAAAGGCTGTATAACCACATGTAAGGAATGATGTGCTTGCTGAGGTTACCCAACTTGATTAACACTTGAGAGCGAGTGTTTAGCTTGGTGACAGCGCCACCCAGTACCATTGAACGTACACGGCCAGCCGCCAGTTCGGCAACGTTACGCACAATAATCGTGCCCAAAGACATGCCAACGAAATGTGCAGAACGGATCTTAAGATGGTCTAACACTTTAAGAATATCAAGCGTCACCGATTTGAACGTATAACGATTCGAAATCAGCCCTTTAAGTATATTGTCTGATTTACCGTGCCCTCTCAGATCAATGAGAAGTAAGTTGAAATGCTGTTTATACGCTTTGATCTGCTTGAACCAGATGGAGGAACTGCCTCCTGCGCCATGCACAAATACAACCCACTCATCGCTCGTAGGGTGAGTAAATGTTTTATGAAATAGTAAACTCTCAGACATACCTATCGCTTTAATTATTGGAATGGAGCTATGCCTCATCACGAGGCGATGACTAAGGATACCACGCTATTAAGAACTTTAAGTGATAATAGTGTCAAACATATCATTAGTCATGTGAATACCTACCTCACCTTTTCTACCTGACTAAAATGAGTTTGCAAGCTTTGTCTTCGTAAACGTGATGTGCTCTGACCAGGAAACCAAAAGGCACTCTACAATTAGAGCGCCTTCATTTAGTACGAGCGGCAGTTGCTCGCCAGCTAACTTTAAAGCTAAGTCAACAAGTTAAAATGCTGAATGATACATAGCTAGGTATTCTTTAGCCGCATCTTCCCAACTAAAATCTTGCTGCATCGCATAAAGCTGAACACGCTTAATTTCAGATGGGTTTTGTGCGTAAAGCAGTAATGAACGATGTAACACAGCCAATAACGCTTGCGGTGTTGGCTCTTCAAAAGCAAACCCAGTCGCGACTTCAGGATCTTCATCGTAATCATTCACGCTGTCTTTTAAACCTCCCACAGAACGAACAATCGGCAAAGTACCGTAAGCCATGCTGTAGATTTGGTTTAAGCCACACGGTTCAAATTCCGAAGGCATCAAGAAGAAATCAGAGCCTGCTTCAACCAAGTGCGCAAGTTCATTATTGTACGCTTCTACGAACGAGAACTTATCTGAGTGAAGCGCTGATAGCTCTTTCAATTGACTCGCCAAAACCGGATCGCCAGTACCGACAATCACGATCTGAAGATCATTTTTCAAAAACTGTTCGATGATAGGCAGTAAGTAATGAACACCTTTTTGATTCGTCAAGCGACAAACCATGCCATAAACCGCGCAATCGGCAACGGGTAAACCTACATCTTGTTGCAGTTTTTGCTTACAAGCTGATTTTCCGCGAGCCATGCTGTGCTTGGTCGCTTTGTATTTACGAGGAAGGAAAGCATCAGTTTCCGGATTCCAAGCCCCATAATCACACCCATTCAAAATGCCGAACAGATCAGCAGATCTGTGTTGGAATTCTGCAGCCATACCGTGGCTACCTAATTCCGTTTTCAACTCTTCTGCATAGGTAGGACTTACTGCGTTCACTTTATCCGCACACATCACTCCAGCTCTTAGCATAGTGACATGAGTGTCACTCACTGAAGCTTCAGGCGCATGGTAACTGTGCATCTCTGGCAGGAATTGAAGTTCATCGTATGCGAACACACCTTTGAAAACCGCATTGTGGATCGAGATAACACTGCGCGTATTTTCAAAGAAATCGTGTTGTTGATAACGCGATTTAAGCAAGAAAGGAACGAAACCAGTATGCCAGTCATTTGCATGAATGATATCCGGTTGAAAACCAAGCTTAGGAAGCATATCAAGACAGGCTGCACTAAAGAACGAGAAGCGCTCTCCGTTATCAGCATAAGCTTGATTGTTTTCTGCGTACATTTCCGGGCGGTCGAAATACTTGGCACATTCAATACCAAAAACTGGAACGCCTTCTACGCTCAGTTTTTTAACTTGATAAGCCGTATGAGGCCAATGATCGAGTTCAGTCGATAAAATAACTTCTGCTGAATCAATGTTTGGAATGTTTCTATATGCGGGGATAGTCACTCGAACGTCCTGTTCGAGTGTTTGCAACGCTTTCGGCAGTGCCTTGGCTACATCAGCCAAGCCACCACTTTTAATCAAGCCTTCAACTTCAGACGCTACAAAAAGTACCGAGAGAGTCTTAGTAACCAACTCGTGCTCCTTTAGAAATCACTACGACACCATCGTCAGATACGTGGTAATGCTTTTTGTCTTCTGTCAGATTTACACCAATCTGTGTACCCGGTGCGATATCTGCGTCTTTATCAATGATAACGCGGCGCAAGATACAACCCTCACCCACTTTTACATCACCGAGTAAGATGCTTTCGCTAATATCACACGCTGATGCGATATTGCTGCGGAAGCCCAGTACACTCTTTTCAATACGCGAACCACGTACATAACTACCGCTACACACAAGGCTATCAATGATCTGAATTCGACCATTTGCCGAATCAGTAAACGTAGCTGGTGGTAGTGGCGGGTAATAAGTGTGTAGAGGCCATTTACGGTTGTATAGCGAGAATGGCGCATCTTTCTTAAGAAGGTCCATGTGCGCTTGCCAGTACGCGTCAATCGTACCTACATCGCGCCAGTAAACTTCTTCTTTCTCACCAGTAATACGGTTGGTGCTGAAATCATAAACAAACACATCACCACGTGGGAACATGTTTGGAATAATGTCTTTGCCGAAATCGTGTGTCGAACCTTCTCTATCAGCATCTTCCGTTAGTTCGGCAAAAAGCTCTTTCGCTTCGAACACGTAGTTGCCCATTGAAACGAGCGCTGATTCTGGATCGCCCGGGATCGACTTCGGATTTGCAGGTTTCTCTTCAAAGCCAATCATACGGCCGTCAGCATCAACCTCAATAACACCGAATTCTGATGCTTCAGCAAGCGGCATGCGCAATGCTGATACTGTTAGAGCCGCTTTCTTCTCTTTATGGAAATCAAGCATCTGTTTGATGTCCATCTTATAAATATGGTCTGAACCAAAAATACATACTTGATCAGGTTCTTCCAACTCCATAAAGCCCATGTTTTGGTAGATAGCATCTGCTGTGCCTTCATACCAACGCTTTCCTTTACGCATTTGCGCAGGAATTGGGTCGATAAAACGGTCTGTTATACCACTGATATTCCAGCCTTTTTTCATATGGTGGAACAGTGACTGTGACTTAAATTGTGTTAATACGTAGATCTTCATTAGATCAGCATTAACGAAGTTGTTCAAAGCGAAATCAATTAAGCGGTAACTACCACCGAAAGGAACCGAGGGTTTGCTGCGAGATTCAGTTAAAGGTCTTAAGCGAGAGCCTTCACCACCAGCAAGAATCATTCCCAATACACCAGCCATTTTATTCTCCATATATCTATAGCTTGTCGATGTTAGTACTCGTAGAGGTATCTTCCTCTGGGGGATGAGCACCAACACTTATTTCGGTATTTAGCGAATATCCAATCACATACAGTGACAATATCCTAAGCCAAACGTTGTTATGTGTGCACTATTCTTTGCACTTGGTTTTATATACGTTATCGACTTTTCGGCCGAATTCAATTTTTAATACGCCATTCTGTGGTACGTAAGCTGATTGCTTTCCTAAGACTTAAAGCAGCTCACACTACACCGTCCAGACGAAACATTACATTAACACCCGACACACATCAGGTATACAACTAAACGCTGATCTGTGAGTTACAATATTTTAATTAAGTTACATTTTCGTTAAAGTTGCATAAGAAGATATGATTAATTGCCGCCATTAATTTCGCGGTGTGAATTTAATAAATCCCCACCGACGAAACACCAGGTCAACAAGTTGCATAATTGGTCATATTGAGATCAAAAAAAAAGCAGCCATTAGGCTGCTTTTTCATCAATAACGTTCAGTTACTTCTCTTTAGGCTTTTTACGCTTATCCGTAACTTCCCACTTACCGTCGATGTACAACGCAGTCCAACCGGACGGTTTTCCATCTACTTCAGTACGAACGTAGTTTTCTTTAGTCTTACGACTAAAACGAACCACTGTCGGCTTACCATCAGGGTCAGCAACTGGCGCTGATGCTAGGTATTGGAACTTAGGTGAGATACGGTCTTTAAAACGAACCAGCTCTTCCACTAATGGTGCACGTGTTTCACGTGATTTAGGGAAGTTGCTCGCAGCCATAAATAGACCAGAAGCACCATCACGAAGAACAAAGTACGCGTCTGAATTTTCACACGGAAGTTCAGGGAAATGCACCGGGTCTTCTTTTGGTGGCGCAACTTCGCCATTTTTCAGAATCTTACGAGTGTTCTTACAATCTTCACTCGTACAGTCCATGTATTTACCAAAACGACCGTTCTTCAGAACCATGTCAGAACCACACTTGTCACACTCAACAAGTGGACCATCGTAGCCTTTCACTTTAAATTCGCCGTGCTCAACCACATAACCTTCACAGTTCGGGTTGTTACCACATACGTGCATCTTACGCTTATCATCGATTAGATAGGCATCCATTGCCGTTTCACAAATAGGACAACGCTTTTTAGCTCGAAGTGCTGCTGTTTCAACGTCTTCTTCAAGCACGTTGATAATGCCTTCTTCATCACCAAGGTTGATTGTTGTCTTACAACGCTCTTTTGGTGGAAGTGCATAGCCAGAACAACCAAGGAATACGCCTGTCGAAGCAGTACGAATACCCATTTTACGGCTACAAGTCGGACACTCAATATCGGTTTCCACGATATGATTTGGCTTCATGCCACCAGCGTCTTCGTCTAAGTCTGCTTTTTCCAAATCGCCAGTAAAGTCTTCGAAGAAGTTATCTAGCACGCCTTTCCAGCTTGCTTCGCCTTCTGCGATTTGGTCCAACTTCTGCTCCATACGAGCAGTGAAGTCGTAGTTCATTAGGTCATTGAAGCTGCCATCTAGACGGTCAGTAACAATTTCACCCATCTTCTCAGCATAGAAACGACGCTGTTCAACTTTTACATAACCGCGATCTTGAATCGTTGAGATGATTGATGCGTATGTTGAAGGACGACCAATACCACGCTTCTCAAGCTCTTTAACTAGCGCCGCTTCAGTGAAACGAGCCGGTGGCTTAGTGAAGTGCTGTTTAGGGTCTAGCGCAATCAGATCAAGCTTATCGCCGATCTGTACTGCTGGAAGGATCGTATCTTCGTTCTTGCCCATTGGACGCTGAACACGAGTCCAACCATCAAATTTAAGAATACGACCTTTCGCTTTCAACGTGTACTCATCTGCTTTAACGCTTACTGTCGTTGAATCGTATTGAGCTGGTGTCATTTGACACGCAACGAATTGATTCCAAATTAGCGAGTAAAGCTTGTGTGCGTCTGCGTCTACGCCGTTTAGATCTTCCGACTTAACATCTACACTTGAAGGACGAATCGCTTCGTGGGCCTCTTGAGCGCCCTCTTTGCTGCCGTATACAAGTGCTTTAGGTGGAAGGTATTGCGCGCCGTACTCAGAACCAATGTATTCACGAGCGGCTTCTACAGCTTCTGAACTCAAGTTGGTTGAGTCAGTACGCATATAAGTGATGTAACCCGCTTCATACAGGCGTTGAGCCAGCATCATGGTTTTCTTTACGCCATAACCAAGACGGGTACTCGCCGCTTGTTGCAGTGTCGACGTGATGTAAGGTGCAGACGGCTTACTCTTAGTTGGGCGGTCTTCACGTTTACAGACTTCGTATTGCGCTTTTTCTAAAACGCTAACTGCAGCTTGTGTTTGCGCTTCATTATCAGGTTTAAACGCAACGCCGTCTTTCTGAGCGACTTGCAGTCTGAAATCTGTTTTCTCTGCTGTTTTGGTATCAGCATGCACATCCCAAAACTCTTCAGGGATAAAAGCGTTGATCTCGCGCTCGCGCTCAACCAGTAGTTTTACAGCGACTGATTGAACACGGCCAGCGGATAGGCCTCGTGCTACTTTTTTCCAAAGCAAAGGTGACACCATAAAGCCAACAACACGGTCCATAAAACGTCGTGCTTGTTGTGCGTTTACGCCGTCAATGTTTAGCTCACCCGGAGTTTCGAAGGCTTGTTGAATAGCATTCTTAGTGATTTCGTTAAAAACCACTCGCTTGTATCGCGTTTCATCGCCACCGATGATCTCACGAAGGTGCCATGCGATAGCTTCTCCTTCGCGGTCCAAATCGGTTGCGAGATAAACATGGTCTGCGTTCTCAGCCAGTTTTTGCAATTCAGCGACGACTTTCTCTTTACCAGGTAGGATTTGGTAGTTCGCTTCCCACTCTTTATACGGGTTGATACCCATCTTTTTGATAAGAGCTTTGCGATCTTTTTCTTTCTTGATACGAGCTTTGTCTTCTGGGCTCATACCCTTGGTTGAAACTGCAGCAGCCTTTTGACCAGTACTTTGACCTGCCGTTGGTAAATCACGTACGTGACCTACACTCGACTTAACGACAAAGTCTTTGCCAAGATATTTATTGATAGTTTTAGCCTTGGCTGGCGACTCCACTATAACGAGCGATTTACCCATATTGACTCTAACGTCCTTAATCACGATGCTTCAGCACCAACAATTTAGCTTGTGGGCTTTTACGCATGATATTCTAAATTCATTGCTTCTTTTTTTACTATTGTGCGAGATTACTAGAAGATCAACCGCTTTTTTCAAAATTGGATCTGATCGCTCGACAATTCGACGACTCATAGATAAAAGGGTCACAATATAAAGAAGCTATAAAGTACTCACTAAGAATACTTGCAAGAGCCTATTCATCAGGCATTGCGTCTAAACGGGCTCATACTAAGCTTGTCCGCGAATCTAACGCGAGCCCCATTCAATTATTTTTGCCGTAAATCACAAAATAAATTGTGGATGTTTGAAAAGACTCTCTTAATCGGTTGTGAAATCATTGAATTTCTAGTTCGACACCATAAACTCAACGTTATATTCAGTTATCAGAGATAAACTCATGACAAAGAAAGTAATAGCAGAATTTGATTTACTGCTTATCGCAAACCAAATTATCCAATCACATGATGACTACATTGAAGGCATGCGCGCAAACAGCGTAGTAGAAAAAGACGATGTACTCGTCTTCAAAGGTGAATACTTCTTAGACAGCAATGGAATGCCGACAGAGAATACAACCGCGGTATTTAACATGTTTAAATACTTAGCGCACCACCTTTCGAAAGAATTTACAATTCAGCAATAATTAAAAAGCTTGCCACTTAGGCAAGCTTTTTTGTTCCTAAACCTTTACATACTAAGCATTTTTATAGACTTAGCATTTTCAGCTTGTCGAAATAATCAGGGAATGTCTTTGACGTACAACCTGGATCATTAATCGTCACAGGCGTATCGCTCAAAGCAACCAGCGAGAAACACATCGCCATACGGTGATCATCGTAAGTATCAATCGCCGCATGAGTCAGTTCAGCCACAGGGTTAACAATAATGTAATCTTCACCCTCTTCCACTTCAGCGCCGACTTTGCGTAGCTCTGTTGCCATTGCAGCCAAGCGATCTGTCTCTTTCACACGCCAGTTGTAGACATTACGGATTGCCGTTGTGCCTTTCGCAAACAATGCGGTTGTCGCGATAGTCATCGCAGCATCTGGGATATGGTTATAGTCCATATCAATGCCTTTCAGCTCGCCACAACGAGAAATAACGTAGTCGTCACCCCATTCGATTTCCGCACCCATTTTCTCAAGCGCATCAGCGAATTGGATATCACCTTGGATACTGTTTTTACCAATACCAGTGACCTTAATCTCACCACCTTTGATAGCAGCGGCTGCAAGGAAATATGACGCAGATGATGCATCACCTTCAACCAAGAAATCACCCGGTGCCGAGTAAGATTGCCCGGTAGGAATCACAAACTCTTGGTAATCATTATTGATCACGTCCACACCAAATTGCTTCATGATGTGCAGCGTAATATCGATGTAAGGTTTAGAAACCAATTCACCGTCAATTTTAATGGTCACTTCACCTTCAGCTAAAGGCGCAGCCATCAAAAATGCCGTCAAAAATTGACTAGAGATCGAACCGTCGATAGAAACCGTACCGCTCTTCAAACCGGTACCTGTGATCTTCAATGGCGGGTAGTTTTCGTTCTCTAAATATTCAACGTCGGCACCGGCTTCTCGTAGTGCTGTTACTAAGTGGCCAATTGGGCGCTCTTTCATGCGAGGCTCACCAGTAAGAACGTATTCACCGCGACCTAAACATAGTGCAGCCGCCAACGGACGCATCGCCGTACCCGCATTACCTAAGAAAAGCTCTAGGGCTTTGTCACTTGAAAATGCACCACCAACACCTGTCACTTCACAAACGGTTTTGTCTGCAGACAACTGATAATCAACACCTAACTGAGTCAATGCATTCAACATATGACGAATATCATCACTGTCTAGCAAGTTTGTTAGGCGAGTGGTTCCCGTAGAAAGTGCAGCCAAAAGAAGTGCACGGTTGGAAACGCTTTTTGAACCAGGTAGGTTAACTTCCCCGTTCACTTTTTGAATTGGTTGTAACGTAAGGCTTTCCATTAAATCTTATAGTCCTTGTACCACCCGAAGTCACTGGTGCGTATTTATTTTCGGGTGATGAATAATTCTTCGTACTTGCAGACTAACGAACTTTTCCAACGAACTCCAGAGCTAATCCGGCCCAAACCGGTGATTAATTAGCCAAACAATCGTATTTATATACTAGTACACAAGATCAACTCGAACACCATCTGAAAAATAGAGAATTCGTACATCATCGCCTCGGTTGAACAGCATCGAGTTATCGACATCTTGGATAATGTTGACCAACTTGTCGTCTTTGGTTTTGACCAATAACTCGACCAGTTTGTACTCTACTTTATATTGTGTGTTACCTCGGTTACGAGCAATACCCGCACCTGCTACTGCACCTACAGCTGTCGCCACTTCTTTACCAGTGCCGCCGCCAAACTGGTTACCAATCAAGCCACCAATCGCCGCACCTAACAAGGTTTCCCAACCATTCGCTTTCGACTCAACGATCTCTTGCTGAGTGATGTATCTGACCGTATCAATCTCACCATAAACCACCTCGTTTACTGGTCGAGCTTGGTTTCTGTTGTAAGCTGCATTTGCCAACATGGGCAAAACAAGTAAAATCCAAAGCAACTTCTTCATGGTAAAACTCCTAAAGACCTCTTGGTCAGTGATTAATCTGTAATGCGGTACTTATGACTATATACCTAACCAAACTTGATACTACTAGTATAGAGTTTCCTTCGCCTTTCGACGCGCTTGATGACCCCAACGGTCTGCTCGCCTTCGGTGGTGATTTATCACCAATGCGAATTTTAAACGCTTATAGCCAAGGTATATTTCCATGGTATGGCCCAGGTGAGCCTATACTTTGGTGGAGCCCTGCACCGCGAGCGGTATTTAATCCTAAGACATTCGAACCGTCAAAAAGTCTTAAAAAGTTTCAAAGAAAGCACAATTACCGAGTCAGCATCAACCAAGCGACGGACAGAGTAATTGGTTATTGCTCTTCACTAAGACCCGAAGAAGAAACCTGGCTAAACAGCGACATGCAGTCAGCCTACCGCAAACTCGCTTCATTAGGTTTCTGCCACTCGGTTGAGGTTTGGCAAGATGATGAACTGATCGGTGGACTTTACGGCTTACAAAGAGGCCAAGTCTTTTGCGGTGAATCGATGTTCAGCCTAAAGACCAATGCCTCTAAAATTGCGCTGTGGTACTTTTGTAAACACTTTACCCGATTCGGCGGACAACTGATTGATTGCCAAGTCATGAACCCTCACTTGGAATCCTTGGGCGCTATCGAGGTTGATAGGGATGAATTCCTAGGCTCTCTGCAATTACTCAAAGAGTTCTCCGTTGACGATGCATGCTTTAAAACCCAATGGCTAAAGGAAATGCCTTAATGAATCCAGATTTACAACAAATCAGAATTGGATTAACAGACAATCACGCTTGCAGCTACTTACCTCACTTCGAAGAGAGAGTGGCGGTCACGCTTGACGAACACATGCACACCTCAGATAACTATGAAGTTCTGCTTGCGAATGGATTTCGCCGCAGTGGCTCAACCATTTATAAGCCACATTGCGATAATTGCTCAGCATGCCAAGCGATTCGGCTTTCAATTCCTGAGGTTAAGCTTTCCAAAAGCCAACGACGGATCCTTAACAAAGGAAAATCACTAAGTTGGGAACTGAAAGATGAGATGGATGACAACTGGTTTGACTTATACAGTCGCTATATCACCGCTCGTCACCGTTCGGGAACCATGTACCCACCCAAGAAAGAAGAGTTTCTACAATTCTCTAAAAATGAGTGGCTTACTACAAAGTTCATGCACATCTATGATGAGAACAAGTTGGTTGGTATCGCCGTAACCGACATCATGGCTCACTGTACGAGCGCGTTTTATACCTTCTTCGCTCCTGATATAGACATTTCGATGGGAACACTTGGCGTTCTATTTCAGATCCAACATGCCCAGAAAGAACAAAAACAATGGTTATATTTGGGTTATCAAATCGATGAATGCCCTGCGATGAACTATAAAGTACGATTTCAACGTCATCAAAGGCTAGTAAATCAGCGGTGGCAAGGGTAGAATACGCGACAACTTTACATATTTTGATTTTAACGGCACAATCAAGCCGTTGAAAACCGCCAAATTTCGAAAGAGGATTAGATGGCTAAAGAAGACGTAATCGAGATGCAAGGCACTGTCCTTGATACTCTACCAAACACAATGTTCCGTGTTGAGCTTGAAAACGGTCACGTAGTGACAGCACACATCTCTGGTAAAATGCGTAAGAACTACATCCGTATTCTTACTGGTGATAAAGTAACTGTTGAGATGACTCCATACGACCTTTCTAAAGGCCGCATCGTCTTCCGTGCTCGTTAATTTTTAATTAGCGAATACAATAAGAAGCGGAGCTTAAGGCTCCGTTTTTTATTGCCTGAGCTTTTTACTACACAAGCACATCAATCTCGCATCTCGCATCTCGCATCTCGCATCTCGCATCTCGCATCTCGCATCTCGCAAGCATAAAAAAACGCACAACCTAAGTCATGCGTTTTATATTTAAGCCTTTGATTTATCAATCACTTCGTTAGTGCATGACCTCTTCTTTAGCACCAACATAGATGAAATCCAATTCGTCTTTTTTCAGGGATACTTTAACCGTACCGCCATCAACCAAGCTACCGAACAGTAACTCGTTAGCAAGTGGTTTCTTAAGCTTCTCTTGAATAACACGTCCCATTGGACGAGCACCCATGGTCTTGTCATAGCCTTTATCAGCTAACCAGTGACGAGCATCCTCAGAAACCTCTAAAGATACGCCGCGAGCGTCCAGTTGAACCTGAAGCTCGACAATGAACTTATCAACTACTTGGCTAATCACACTTGGGTCAAGGCTGTTGAACCAAATGATATTATCAAGACGGTTACGGAACTCAGGAGTAAATACCTTCTTGATTTCGCCCATCGCATCTGGCGCATGATCTTGTTGGATCAGGCCTATCGATTTCTTCTCGGTTTCAGCCACACCTGCGTTGGTCGTCATCACTAGAATCACATTACGGAAGTCCGCTTTGCGACCATTGTTGTCAGTTAGCGTGCCGTTATCCATTACCTGCAGTAGCAAGTTAAAGATATCTGGGTGAGCTTTCTCGATTTCATCCAGTAACACAACAGAGTGCGGGTTCTTGATTACGGCATCCGTTAGCAAACCACCTTGGTCGTAACCAACATAACCAGGAGGCGCACCAATCAAGCGGCTCACTGAGTGTCGCTCACCGTACTCAGACATATCAAAGCGCAGAAGCTCAATACCCATCAACTTAGACAGCTGAACAGTCACCTCTGTTTTACCGACACCAGTAGGACCAGCAAACAAGAATGAACCAACAGGTTTATTGTCTGCACCCAATCCAGCACGGGTCAGCTTAATCGCTTCACTCAATACATCGATTGCAGGGTCTTGTCCGAATACCAACATTTTCATGCGCTCATCCAGTTTCTGGAGTGTATCTTTGTCTGAAGACGATACTGACTTTTCAGGAATACGCGCCATTTTCGCAACCATTGACTCAATATCAGCCACGCTTACCGTTTTCTTACGACGGCTTGCAGGTGCCAAACGACTACGAGCGCCCGCTTCATCGATTACGTCAATGGCCTTATCAGGAAGGTGGCGTTCATTAATGTATTTAGCTGACAGTTCCACAGCGGCACGCAACGCTTTGTTGGTGTAGCGCACTTCGTGGTGAGCTTCGTATTTTGGCTTCAAGCCAATCAGGATCTTGGTCGTATCGTCTAGCGATGGTTCAATAATATCTATTTTCTGGAAGCGACGAGCTAAAGCACGCTCCTTCTCAAAAATACTGCTGTACTCTTGGTACGTTGTTGAACCGATGCAACGTAATTTGCCACTGCTTAGTAGTGGTTTAATTAAGTTTGCCGCATCAACCTGACCACCCGATGCAGCCCCGGCACCGATAATGGTGTGGATCTCATCGATGAACAGAATCGCGTCTTCTTCTTTCTCCAGTTGCTTAAGAATCGCTTTAAAACGTTTCTCAAAGTCACCACGATATTTGGTTCCGGCTAACAGTGAACCGATATCTAGAGAATAAATTACGCTGCTCTGAATGATTTCAGGCACTTGTCCTTCAACGATGCGCCATGCAAGACCTTCCGCGATGGCAGTTTTACCTACCCCCGCTTCACCCACTAACAGAGGGTTGTTCTTACGACGACGACACAGAACTTGGATAGTGCGTTCTAGCTCTTTGTCACGACCGATTAGTGGGTCAATATTGCCCTGCTTTGCGACTTCGTTAAGGTTAGTAGCAAAATTTTCTAAACGGTCTTCAGAGTTAGCTTCTTCAGCATTTTCTGCACCACCAAATGAATCGGATGATGAAGGACTGTCGCCTTCGTTGCTCGCTTTGGTAATACCGTGTGAGATGAAGTTAACAATATCTAAGCGACTAATGTCGTTTTTCTTAAGAAGATATGCCGCGTGAGATTCTTGCTCACTAAAAATAGCCACAAGTACGTTAGCACCTGTTACTTCGCTGCGACCTGAAGATTGAACATGAAAAACAGCGCGTTGAAGTACTCGTTGGAAGCTCAACGTAGGCTGAGTTTCGCGAGTTTCGTCGCTTTCAGGGATAAGTGGGGTCGTTTGATCGATAAAAATATCGAGCTCATTGCGAAGAGCATCGAGATCAGCCTGACAAGCTTGGAGCGCTTCCTTGGCCGCATCATTTTCTAATAATGCTAGTAGGAGGTGTTCGACAGTCATGAATTCATGTCGCTTGTCTCGCGCACGAGCAAATGCGCCATTTAAACTCGTCTCTAATTCTTTATTTAGCATAAGTACCTCCTAAGGGAACAACAGTGTTGTTCGAGCAATTTATAATTGCTCCATTGTACATAGTAGCGGATGCTCATTTTCCTTTGAGTACATCGTGACCTGCGCTACCTTTGTTTCCGCTATTTCAGCACTGTATGTGCCGCATATAGCTTTACCTTCATAATGAACCTTGAGCATCACTTCCGTTGCTTTTTCGATATCTAGTGAGAAGAATCGCTCTAGGATCTCGATTACAAAGTCCATGGGCGTGTAGTCATCGTTATTCAACACAACGTTATACATCGCCGGTGGCTTTACTTTTGTTGCTTCTTTCTCCAGTAAATCTGAGCCTGGAGATGCCCATTCAAAGTTTCTGCTCATATCGCTTTGCTAAGGGTTATTTTTCGGAAGTCGTGAGTGTTTACCTAACTCAAATTTACCACATTCACGCTTTACCGTGTACTAAGAAACTGCACCTAGAAACAGTACCAAAAAATATTCCTCTATACTGAGCCTAATCCACCATTTCCATCGCTGCAAATAAAAGATCTCGATTAACAAGATTAACATATGTGATTGATTAAAAAGACGCCATAACTATTGATACTAACGATAAGATTACCGCTAAGTTACTATTTGGTTAATAGTTTGCGGTTAATCTCGAATGTGATTTGTTATTAAAATTGATCACTTTTATGCCAATTTACTATTGACTGTGCTCAATCATTAGCTACATTGGAGCTAAAAGGTTTTTTAATACACTTTTGCAACATGAATTAAAATCAGTAACACGCTTCAAAAATTAACAATAAGGAATAATTACGCAGGGTAGCGTTAATTTCCGTAAGCAATGTACGAGATTCAAGCTATTAGCTGAAATTCTTTAGCTGGTAGGAATGATATCAATCGCACTTACAACAATTGATATAACAACGTTAGTAACAAAATGCATGAGGGATGTATAGCATGGCTACAGGTACAGTAAAATGGTTTAACAATGCCAAAGGGTTTGGCTTTATTTGTCCAGAAGGTGAAGACGGCGATATTTTCGCGCACTACTCCACAATACAAATGGAAGGTTATCGAACCTTAAAGGCTGGTCAGCAGGTCGACTATGAAGTAGAAAGTGGACCTAAAGGCTCGCATGCTAGCTCCGTTGTTCCTGTAGAAGGCAGCGCCGCAAAATAGGCGAATGCAAACTCATGTTAACCTCCATCAGTCGTCATTAACGGTGACAGGTAAACAGAATATTGAAACCGCTCATTTAATACCTGTAACACAGGATTACGTGAGCGGTTTTTTTCGTTTTTGGGGCTCTAAAGTTGCTCACTGGACAATGAGCTCGAAGAGCTACTCCCCTTAAGCTAGGTCTTAAGAAGTATTAGACAGAAAAAAGACGCTTTAACATTATCGTTAAAGCGTCTTTCGTTTTGACTTTATCTATAACTTAGCTATCAGCCTAAGCAACTCGTTAGCAAATCACGTTCATGAGTGACTAACGATGAGTCCAATCACTATGCATCAATAAACGCGTTTAGCGTTGAGCTTGGGCGCATTAGTGTTGAAACCAATGCATCGTCAAGTAGGTAGTAACCACCTAAGTCGCCAGCCACACCTTGAGCGTTGTTCAGCTCTGCAACGATCGCTTCTTCACTTTCAGCCAGTTGACTTGCCACACCTGCAAACTCAGCAGCAAGATCAGCGTCAGCCGTTTGCTCAGCAAGCGCCTTAGCCCAGTATGCCGCTAGATAGTAGTGGCTACCACGGTTATCAAGCTCACCTACTCGACGTGAAGGAGACTTGTTGTTATCAAGGAACTCACCCGTCGCTTTATCAAGCGCATCAGCTAGAACTTGTGCTTTAGCGTTACCTGTTACTACGCTCAGGTGCTCTAGAGATGCCGCTAGTGCCAAGAATTCACCTAGAGAATCCCAACGCAGGTGGTTTTCTTTCTCTACTTGTTGAACATGTTTAGGAGCAGAGCCGCCAGCACCTGTTTCAAACAGACCACCACCGTTCATTAGTGGAACAATCGATAGCATCTTAGCTGATGTACCAAGCTCTAAAATCGGGAACAAGTCAGTTAGGTAATCACGTAATACGTTACCAGTAACCGAAATAGTATCTAGGCCTTCTTTGATACGAACCAGTGAGTATTGAGTCGCTTCAAGTGGAGCAAGGATCTTAATTTCAAGACCATCGGTATCGTATTCAGGAAGGTATGCTTCAACTTTCTTGATAAGCTGAGCATCATGTGCGCGTGACGCATCTAGCCAAAATACCGCTGGAACACCCGATGCACGAGCACGCGTTACCGCAAGCTTAACCCAGTCTTGGATTGGTGCATCTTTAACCTGACACATACGGAAGATATCGCCTTCCTCTACGTCTTGCTCAAGAAGCACAGCGCCTGAAGCGTCAACAACTTGAACCTGACCAGCAGCTTCAAGGATGAAAGTCTTATCATGAGAACCGTACTCTTCCGCTTTTTGAGCCATCAAGCCAACGTTTGGTACGCTACCCATCGTTGTTGGATCGAACGCGCCGTTCTCTTTACAGAAATCAATAACCGCTTGGTAAATGCTCGCGTAGCTACGATCTGGGATCATTGCTTTGGTATCTTTTTGCTTACCTTCTGGATCCCACATTTGACCAGAAGAACGCAGCATTGCAGGCATAGATGCATCCACAATGATATCGCTTGGTACGTGTAGGTTAGTAATGCCACGGTCCGAATCAACCATCGCTAGTGGTGGCTGAGTCTCGTATACCGCTTGCAGGTCAGCTTCGATTGCTTCTTTCTGCTCTTGAGGAAGCGCATCAATCTTCGCGTAGACATCACCGATGCCGTTATTTACATCAACGCCTAGCTCTTCAAACAGCTGACCGTGTTTAGCAAATACGTCTTTGTAGTAAACCTTAACCGCGTGACCAAAGATCACTGGGTCAGATACTTTCATCATCGTCGCTTTCAAGTGAAGAGAAAGCAGTACACCTTGCTCTTTAGCCGATGCGATTTCTTTTTCGAAGAATGCAACCAAAGCGGCCTTATTCATCACTGACGCATCAATGATCTCTTTATCTTGCAGTGCAAAAGCTGGCTTCAATGTTTTCTTCGCACCATCTTTGCCAACGAATTCAATGCTAACTTCTGTAGCACCTTCAATGGTTACTGACTTTTCGCTACCGAAGAAGTCTTTGTCGTCCATACTTGAAACGTGCGACTTAGAATCTGCAGACCAAGCACCCATTGAGTGTGGGTTCTTCTTCGCGTAGTTTTTAACAGAAAGTGGAGCGCGGCGATCCGAGTTACCTTCACGCAATACTGGATTCACTGCACTGCCTTTGATTTTGTCGTAAGTCGCTTTTACTGCTTTCTCTTCGTCAGTGTTTGCTTCTTCTGGGTAATTAGGAAGTGCGTAACCTTTTGACTGTAGCTCTTTGATTGTTGCTTGAAGCTGAGGTACAGATGCAGAGATGTTTGGAAGCTTGATAATGTTTGCTTCTGGTGTCTTAGCCAATTCACCTAGTTCTGCTAATGCATCACCAATACGTTGCTCTTCGTTCAAATAGTCAGGGAAGTTGGCAATAATACGCCCTGCAAGTGAAATGTCGCGAGTATCAACGTTAATACCAGAAGAAGCTGTAAAAGATTGAATGATAGGCAGCAGAGAGTATGTTGCTAGCGCCGGAGCTTCGTCTGTAATGGTATAGATGATCGTTGGTTTTTCAGTAGGCATGAAATTTCCCTATAGTTCTTACAAGCTCATTTAAAGTAGTGAGCGTGTTATAAATTGACCAGTAAGCCACTCTAAGAGTGAAAACTGCTTACTCGATAGTCGTACTCTATCTTATTTTTCATACAATCTTGATGACAGCATGAACCAAATCCGTGAGTGCGTTGTTATAATAAAACACGAAGGTATAATTAAACAAATCAGGCTTAAGAGTCCATCAACTTGTTCTATTTTGTGTCTTTTAGGCGCGCAAATGATAGCTCAATTCCGTTTCAGTGAAAACTTTTCAGCACACTTCGTTTACATTTTTGCAAGGTAGTTAACATGTCTACTCGCTCACGCAGCGCATCTCGTTCAGACAAACCGGCTCGTTCTGGTGCAACATTAAAACAAAGCGGTAATAGACAAAGCCGAAGCAGTGATAAGAATAACACTGGCAATTCGCACAACAAATCTCACTCAAGCAAGCACCGATATAAAGGCAAGCCTACCAATGCAAAACCTAAGGTTGCGCTCGAAGATCGCAAAGTCATTTTGTTCAACAAGCCTTTCGATACTCTCAGCCAGTTCACTGATGGCGAAGGCAGGAAAACACTCGCCGACTTTATTCCGGTTAAAGATGTTTACGCGGCGGGTCGACTTGATCGCGACAGTGAAGGATTAATGGTCTTGACCAATGATGGCATCTTCCAAGCTAAATTAACTCAACCAAACTCAAAATCGCCAAAGACTTACTGGGTGCAGGTTGAAGGCGCACCTTCTGAGGAAGATTTAGATAAATTGAGAAAAGGCGTGGAGCTAAAAGACGGCATGACACTGCCTGCTCAGGTCGAGGTGATGTCTGAACCTGTTGTGTGGGAAAGAACCCCTCCAGTGCGTTTCAGAGCCGCAATACCGACAACATGGTTAGCGATTACTATCATTGAAGGGCGTAACCGTCAGGTAAGACGAATGACAGCAAATATCGGCTTCCCTACCCTGCGACTTATTCGCTATTCAATGGGCAACATGAATGTAGGGCAGCTTCAGCCTGGTGAGTGGAAAGAGATTTAAGTCATAGCAATACAACAAAGCGAGACACTTATTAGTCTCGCTTTTTTTGTACATGAAGATTGGTTACTCTTGATCTATCATCCATTTACGGAATTCTTTGCGCTCTTTTTTAGAAGCTTTTAGATACCAAGCTTTCAATTGCTCGACACTTTGAGCTTCTGTTGACGCAGTTTTCGTTTGAGTTTTAGCTTCATTTTCTACAACCATTCCTGTTGCCACAGGAACTAAAACCACGGCGTCAGCCGGTTTATCAAGTAACACACCATCCTTGAAGTAGATCGCATTACTTTCATTATACTCAACCAACTGGGAGTCTAACCCGCCAAAAGGTGCAAAACCGGGTTTACGCTCAATGACATTCTGTTGATATTTGATTGCCACTTCATCTTGCACAACATTCCATGAAGGATTTCCGCTTTCGAAGACCTTCTCTGCTTCAATATAACTACGCGCTTTTGGGGACTTAATTTTTACTTCATCACCGGTAACATTAAAGCTCAATATATAAGGCGCTGAAGAGTATACTCCACTATTACCAAATTTTTTATCAAAGCGAACTAGAACTTGGTTAAAGCCTTCATTAATGTGATTCTCACTAATTTTGTTTTCAGCTTGTTGTCCATTAATGAACAAAATTGATACGCCTTTCTGAGGCGTTAGGGTTGCCGCACTTACACTGCCAATAACGCTTGTAAGCAAGCCCAAAGCTAACCATACTTTCTTCATCATATCTCTCTTTCAAATCGAATAAACTACTCTTTATCCTAACAAAAAAGCCACCCTAAGGTGGCTTTTTTTAAGACTCAATTAAGAAGTCAATTAGAATGATGCTTCAACACCAATAGCTAGACCTGAATCAGTTTTGTAAACAACGTTGTCTGAATCGATACCACCCACTTCTGCGTATACTTTAGTGTTTGGTGCGATTGCGTAAGTTGAGTTAACAAACCAACGGTCTTCATCTTTAACGTCTACGTCGTGGTCACCGATTGAGTAACCAGCGTTAAAGCCCCAAAGACCCATAGTGTAACCAGCAGCAAATGCGATTACTGAGTTGTCATCATTATCAGCGTCAGAAGCTACACCGTAATATGCTGTAGATAGGTATACGTTTTCAATACCAGAGTATACTAACTCAGCACCGTAACCTTGGTGATCACCGTTTGCGCTCTCTGCGTTAAGGTTAGCAACAAATGCAGAAACGTCGAAATCAGCGAAACGGTAACCCATACGAGCATCAAAGTATTCTACGTTAGTACCTTCAGCTTCTGCGTTATCAGAACCGTCAACTTTATCTTGAACGTAACCTAACGTAGCGTAGAGATCACCATTATCGAAATCGTAACGAACAGCTTCGTCAGCACATTCTTTAGTTTCATTGTCTAGAAGAGTAGAGATACCGAACGCTTCATCACCGCCGATACCTAGATCATCAACAGCAGTACATAGGCGACCAAATTTGATAGAACCAAAAGTATTGTGGTATGCCGCTACGTATGTATCGCCGTTTTTAGTATTTTCAGCGTTTGCGTTATCAGAACCGTTAAATTCCCAGTAAGCGCCAACTTTCCAGTCAGCGTTCACCATGTATTTTACATCGAAGCCGAAGTCAGCATCTTCGATTTTTTGCTCCATCGAAGAGCCTTTCTTAAATTCGTTGCTGTACACAACTTCGATATCGCCTTTAAGATCAACAGATACGCCATCTTGGTTGTAAATTTCGATAGCTGCGTTTGCTGAACCTGCTGCAGTCATTACTGCTAGCGCTAATAGAGTCTTTTTCATAATAAATCCACTGCCTTTTCTAAGAATGGGAGATCCTTGCCCGGTTCCCTTTTATTTTTATGACTGATCATTACCACTCTTTGTTGGTTAATCACCGTCACTAAATTTCGAGGTCTAGATTGCAAAAGATTATCCTGCGTGTCAAATAAACTAAAAACAAACCTAAAAAAAACACAAAGCAATCAAAATCAACTACTTACATTTTTTTTCATAGTTTTACGAGCAGCTTATCCTTAGTTTTATTAGGAAATATAATAATCCAAAAAAAGAACAAAACAGCATTTAACACCACAAACAACTTGTAAAAACGCCAAATCTCAGGATTTAACACCTACAAGCAAGTCTTTTTTAATATTTATATTTCGCAACATAAATAAAATAGTTAAGTTCCTGATGGTTCAGTTTTTTTTTGTGAACAAGATCTACCTTTGATTCAAAAGCAAGCTATTTCACCGTAAATGTACCGACTAGTGATATGTGCTACTATCCTCGCTCCGTTACGTAGGTCACAGTATGCTAACTACTAAAATTCAAAAATCTATTCGCACCAGTTATCAAAACCTCCAAAATCAGTTGGACAACTTTGTACCTCGACGTGCTCAAAATTACCTTGTTGCAGAAATAGCGAAGACACTTTGTGGTCAATACCACAAAAGTAATCGCATGATTGTTGCAGAAGCGGGAACCGGGATCGGGAAATCACTGGCTTATTTAATGGCAACTATTCCTGTCGCTGTGCTCAATAACCGAAAAATAGTCATATCAACGGCGACGGTTGCGCTACAAGAACAGCTCGTCAATAAAGATCTCCCTCTATATAGAAGACTGACTGATCGAGAGTTTTCTTTCATATTAGCGAAGGGCAGACAGCGTTATTGTTGTTCCGAAAAGCTAGCCGCTGCCTGCGGGGTTGATGGCGGACAAATGGCCATGTTCGAATCTAAGCCAAAGAAGAAGGATATCGACCAACTTCAAACCATGTATCGTAGCCTAACCCAAGGTAAATGGGATGGTGACCGTGATTCGTGGCCAAAACCCATCGACAACATGATTTGGCAGATGATTGTCAGCGATAAGCACAGCTGTAACAACAGTATGCCTACGCATAGAGACTGCCCTTTCCAGAAAGCTCGCTCAGAGCTAGATAAAGCAGACGTGATTATCGCCAATCACAGTTTAGTGATGGCTGATGCAGACTTAGGCGGCGGCGTGATACTGCCTGAACCAGAAAATAGCATCTATATATTCGATGAAGCTCACCATTTACCGCATGTAGCCAGAGATCACTCTTCTGCGGCTGCGAGCTTAAAAGGCGCAGCATCGTGGTTGGAGCGTTTGAATCAATCAATCACTAAGCTTTCAGGCCTCGCTGACGAGAAACGTGTCCATCGATTTCGAAATGAGCTGCAAGACTCAGTGCAACAGCTGATCCCTACCCTGACTCAAATGAGTAAACAGTTTGACGCTAACCACTTTGAAGACGGCTTGTATCGCTTCGAACATGGCGACTTACCAGAGTGGCTTGAGAATGAATCTAAAGATCTCAAGCAGCTCACGCAAAAGGCGAGCCAAGCCGTTGCGAAGATTGCAGACCTAATTGCAGAACGAGTTAAAGACGGCGAGCTTTCAGCAAAACTTGCAGAGCCGGCACTGGCAGAAATTGGCTTCTATATGCAAAGAACAGAGAACCTTGCTCAAGTTTGGCGCTTAATGGCTGAACCGAAGAGAGAAAAAGGCGCTCCTTTGGCTCGTTGGCTCGAACTGAATAAAGAAAGCGAAGGCGATTTCGTTGTGAATGTTTCGCCACTAGAGGTAGGTTGGCAACTGGATCAACAAATCTGGAGCCGCTGTGTGGGTGCCGTATTAGTATCTGCGACCATGAGGGCGCTCAACTCTTTCAGCTTTTTCTGTCATCAAGCCGGTATCAGCCAAAAAGCAGAAGATGGCGTACAGTTTTTGGCTTTGGCATCACCGTTTGATTACCAGAATCAAGCTGAGCTGATCGTTCCGGCAATGAAGTACGAACCACAAGCACCTCAGTTTACCGAATATCTTATTGAAATTTTGCCTAAGGTAATAGAAGACAAAAAAGCCAATCTCGTTCTATTCTCTTCTTACTGGCAAATGAACAAAGTTGCAGAGGCTTTAACAACAGATTTCGTTAAAAAGTCGTGGGCATTGCAGGTTCAAGGCGATACTTCACGAACTGAAATTCTAAAAAAACATAAAAAGCTAATAGACCAAGGTAAAACCAGCGTTCTTTTTGGAACTGGCAGCTTTTCTGAAGGTCTTGATCTACCGGGTGAGCTTCTTGAAAACCTCGTTATTACCAAGATTCCTTTTGGTGTTCCTACCTCTCCCGTAGAGCAAGCACATTCAGAATATATTGAATCACGCGGTGGTAACCCTTTTATGCAGATTACTGTTCCAGATGCGAGTAAAAAGCTTATTCAATCTGTGGGTAGACTACTGCGTAAGGAAAGAGATTCTGGTAAAGTCACGATCCTTGATAGACGCATAGTAACGAAGCGATACGGAAAGTCCCTACTCGATTCACTACCGCCTTTTAAAAGAACAATAAAATACTAATATCCCCTGCCCTTGAGGTAGTTATGGGCCTTCATCGCTAGGCCCTTGCATTCACAACCCAACATGACTAATCCATAGATTTTTCATGTGGCTGCCCTATCAGCCGATAACGAGAACACTAGCTATTTATGGAAATGATTGAGCCAACCATGTTGGTCATACTTGCTCTGGTTGCATTTGCAGCAGGCTTTATTGATGCTGTCGCAGGTGGCGGAGGGATGTTAACCGTTCCAGCTTTGCTATCGCTTGGCCTGCCGCCACACATTGCACTCGGAACTAATAAGCTGGCCGCAACGTTTGCTTCATCTACAGCTGCATTCACTTACTACCGTAAAAAGCTGTTCAAGCCTGAGTGTTGGGTCAATGCATTCATATCTACTTTAATAGGTGCGACCATCGGCACACTCACTGTTGATGCCATTAGCACCGAGTGGTTAGAGAAGGTATTGCCGTTAGTCATTCTTGCCGCAGCGATCTATACCATTTTTCATAAGACTCCAGATGTGAGCCATAATGTGTCTCCTAAGCCATGCCCTGTGCTTAAGAGAAAACAAAAGTACCAAGGATTCATTCTTGGCTTTTATGATGGGGTTGCTGGCCCAGGAACTGGCGCGTTTTGGACGGTAAGCTCTATGGCGCTTTATCGCTTAAACATCTTACTTGCCTCTGGTCTATCCAAAGCCATGAACTTTACCAGTAACTTTACCTCTTTGGTGACCTTCGCGATTCTTGGTCATATTGATTGGGTTCTAGGTTTAACCATGGGCCTTTGTTTGATGGCCGGTGCATTTGTTGGCGCTCACTCTGCTATTCGGTTCGGTGCTACATTTATAAGACCTGTGTTTGTTACAGTTGTAAGCGTACTTGCAATTAAACTGGCATACGAAGCTTGGTTTGTGAACTTATAGGCAGTAGCCAACGGGAAGTGAAATGAATCAATTTTCAAAGCTAAAAAGTGTTATTGATACCTTGATTGGCCATTGCTCGCAGGTTGACAAATCTCGAGGGGCTTATCATCAAGCCTTGTTTGACCGAGCCTTATTTAAATGCGGCGCCTCTGTTTTGCTTCCCTATGCACTTGAAACTCAGGCAACGTACCGCACCATTGTACGTGAACAAACCTCAAATCAACTGACCGCGTCCAGAGCCAACTACCTGACAGAAAAGCTGACCAATCAGATTGCAGCAATCCAAAGAGAGTTAGCCAACCACGATTTACGCTTGGACCGAAAAAGCAAGTCAGGGAAAACCCTGAACGACCTATACAACGAACTCGCCCAGCACCAAGACTGGCAAAAGCGATTGGTCGATTTAGTACGAGTACGAAAGTTAGCGTTTGATTCTGCGCCTCGCCACAGTAAGAAAAAAGCGGAAGAGGCTTGGCAGTTAGCAAAAGAGCGATTAGAACGCTGTGAAGACTCAATGAAAAATATTGAGAGACTGATTAACTTAGAGAACCCTAAGCGAAATGAACACTGATAACACACCATCACCACTGGATAACGCACCAGAAGAAGTTAAGTTAGCTGTCGACCTGATCTATCTGCTCGAAAGCAACGAAATCGATCCAAAAGTCGCGTTAGAAGCAATCAAAATTGTCCAGCAAGATTTACAAGCCAAACTAGCATCTAGCATCTAGCATCTAGCATCTAGCATCTAGCATCTAGCATCTAGCATAAAAATATACAGGATTCACATGTACCAACTCAGCTTTTCTATGCCCGAGTTTCTTGAAAACTACTGGCATAAAAAACCAACCATCTTAAAGGGTGGCTTCCAAAACTTCGTCGACCCAATTTCGCCGGAAGAACTTGCTGGTTTATCGATGGAAGAAGAAGTGGATTCTCGCTTTGTCTCTAACCTCGACAATCAGTGGACTGCAGAACACGGCCCATTCTCTGAAGAAAAGTTTGGCGAATTAACCGAAACTCATTGGCAACTGATCGTTCAAGCAGCGAACCACTGGCACCAAGGCGCAAATCAGCTGACTGAGGCGTTCCAAGCGTTACCAAACTGGTTATTCGACGATCTCATGATCTGCTACTCAGCACCTGAAGGCGGCGTAGGCCCACATATTGATCAATACGATGTCTTCATCATTCAAGGTCAAGGCAAACGTCAATGGAAGGTTGGCGCTAAAGATGTTGGCCAATACAAAGAGACTGTTCAAGCGTCTGCACTTCGTCAAATTGAAGGTTTTGACCCAATCATTGATGAAACTTTAGAGCCGGGCGATATCCTTTATATCCCACCAGGTTTCCCACATGAAGGGAGCACGTTAGAGCCGTCAATGAGCTACTCTATTGGCTACCGCTCGCCTAAAGAACAAGAACTGATCAGCAACTTTGCCGATTTTGTGCTTGCTCATGATATGGGTGACGTACACCTGCACGATCCAGAATTCAAAATGCAAGAAGGCTACGGAAAAATTCGTTCATCGGATTTAAGTAATCTCACAGGCATGTTGAAATCTGCACTAGAGCAACCTGAAACCATCAGTGAATTCATGGGTTGTCTGCTAAGCCAATCACGCCACCAGCTTGATATCGTTGCTCCAGAGCCACTATGGACTCAAGAAGAGATCGCTCAACACATAGAGTCTGAAGGTGAAATTCACCGAGTATCAGGCTTAAAAGCGCTCTACCACGAAAATGAAAGCAACACGGCTTACATCAATGGCGAAGTGGTTAAGGTTGATGAAGCGGATTCTTCGTTACTCAACATACTTTGCGATGAGACCATGATTACCTCGGCTACTGCCCTATCTCCTTCGGGCGTAACTGTCGTGACTGAATTGGTCAACAAAGGCTACTGGTTTATCGAAGAGTAAGCAGCGTCAACCGCTGGTTATTGCCTAGCCTCTAAATAAACAATTAAAAAAGGGACAAATGAAATCTTCATTTGTCCCTTTTTCTATTCAAGAACTGGTTAAGGCTTAATGCTTATACCTTGAACTGATTGACCAACTTCTGTTGTTGTTGAGACAGTTGGTCAATTTCATTGCCGACTTGCTCAGAAGCCGCGGCTTGCTCCAAGATCTTCGCACTCAAATCGCGAATATTAACCACGCTTTGATTTACTTCACCGGAAACCGATTGTTGCTCTTCGGCTGCTCGAACGATCTGACTGTTCATATCACTGATCGCCTCAATAGAAGTAAAGATCGACCCCAGATCTTCAACTGCTTTCTGAACGTGTAGTGCTGTATCGTTAGCTAGGATATTGCCTTCTTGTATTGCTTCAACGACATCTTGAGTTCCAGCATGAACCTTGTCGATCACCGCTCTGATCTCACCAACCGATGACTGGGTGCGACTTGCGAGGTTTCTTACCTCATCCGCAACAACAGCAAAACCTCGACCTTGTTCGCCAGCACGAGCCGCTTCAATCGCCGCGTTCAATGCCAGTAAGTTAGTTTGCTCAGAGATCCCTTCAATCACACTTAAGATCTCGGTGATGTTTCCGTTATTTTTTGCCAATTCTTCAACAATAGGAACAGCACTCGACATACGCTCAACCAGCTTTCTCATTTCACCGGCTGAAAGTTCGATGACTTGTTGCCCTTGTTGAGCAGAACGATTCGCTTCACAAGCAGCATCAACGGCCACTTCTGCGTTTTGTACCACTAAGCCCGCAGTTTGAGTCATCTCTTCTGCCGCTGTCGCCACAAGATCCACTTCTTTAAATTGAGATTCACTGCTTTCTCGAGTGCTTGATGCCGATGCTTTAGCCTGGCTTGTCGTGCTCGCCACTTGCTCAGTGGTGTGAATCACTTCTTTGATCGTGTGTTGTAGCTTATCTAAGAATAAGTTGAACCCTTTGGATAGCTGACCAATTTCGTCTTGAGATTTCACTTCCAAACGTTGGGTCAAATCACCTTCACCTGAAGCGATGTCATTCAACCTTTCCACAACCTGACGAATCGGCTTCACAATAGACAACGAGGCAAACGCGATAATGGCTAAGCCAAAGATAATAAACACTGTACCGGCGATCACTTCTGTTTTGATGCCTTCACTTAGCTTAGTGCTAATGGTGGAATCCAATTTATTTGCGTCAGCGACGACACTGTCTCTTGGGATCTCAAACAACACCCCCCAAGTTTGGTTAGCTGCAACAACAGGTGCAAAGGCAAGTAACCACTCACCGTTCTCGCTCCATTGCGTTGTCACTTCACCACCAAAGATAAAGTCGGTCATTAAATCACTGTTTGTATTGCCACTTTGGAAAGTTGAACCGACTGCAATGCTTGAATCATCAGAAGCGATGACCGAACCATCTAGACTAACCACGTAAGCTTTACCCGCACCGTTAAACAAGCTCTGGTCAGATTGAGTAATCACACTGGTTAAACCATCAAGTCTTAGATCAATACCAAGAAAACCAATAGCAACGTCGTCAACCAAAATAGGGACTGAAATAGAGGACGTAAGTAGTGCTAAACCACCGCTGTTCACGACTCTCGGCGTACTAATACACGTTTGCCCTGAAGACAAAGGACAGTAAAAACGTTCGCTATTGCTGTCATCATTCAAGATAGATTCTGAAAGAACGTTCGCTAGAACATTTTCACCGTTATCTGCCACCTTCCAGTAAGGAGCAAAACGACCTTTTTCGTTAGAACCAACATAATCAGCATCGACATAATTCGCATCTTCACTATCGAGCAAGTCAGGCTTGAAAACTAGATACGCTCCTTGAATAGAGTCGAAGTTTAAAACCGAGCGACGAACCATTTCATCCAAGGCGGTACGAAGCTCTTCACTTGGTGTAAAGTTTTCGTCTGCATTGTTTTTTAGAAACTGAGCACTGGCCGCAAGCATCTCTGCGCGGTAAATAGCTTCGTCTACATAACGTTGAGTTTCTTGAGCGTTTAGCTGAGAAACAGACGCCAGCAACTGCTGAGTTTTATTGATAACTGATTCTGAACTTTGAGATTTGATGACTTGTTGATTGCTCGTCGCGTTGTAGATCGAGAAACCAATAAGAGACAGTGACGTAATGATTAAACAACAACCTGCTAAGAGGGTTATTTTCCACTGTACCGATAGAGAGCGCATTTAATATCCTTATTTAAGCCAAAAGACTTCCATAACCATAACTATCACATCGACAACGAATTGCTGTACACAATGTAAATGAGTTAGACGAATAGCTTAGCGGATAATTACAGCACAAATTGCTTACATATAAAACGAAAGTTTATACAAATGTTAATAGAGCGTGTTTTCTTCCTTTTTTCTGTGATTTCAAATGATGTACTCATATAATCATTAGCTGTGTTGCTTAGGTTTTAGCGCTTTGGACATAGCCAGAACATCGATATTTAAAGGAAGCCCACTCCACCCTCTCCCTCTTTAAAATGCAGTAACTTCGGATTAGTTTTTATAATCCAAGTTATAGATTTTTATCTTGCTCAACTTCACACTTTTTGATTGCTAAGCCCGCAATCAAGATCTAATATCTCGCGCCTAGATTCCCTGAACACTTTATTCATTTGGCTCTCCTTTAATGGAGCGCTAAGGCTTTTTACGTCTTAATTTTTGGAGAGATACGCAAATGTCCGCCTCGTTTCCATTAGCGAAACTTACCTTTTTAATCGCTATTCTGACTGCCGTAGGTCAAATGACTCAAACGATGTACGTGCCTTCTATCGGTCATATGGCAGGTGAGTTCTTAGTTTCGGCATCTTCACTGCAGGCAGTGATGGCGTGTTACTTGATCCCTTATGGTCTGTCGCAATTTGTTTACGGCCCACTTTCAGATCGCCTAGGTCGTAAACCGATCATCGTGATTGGTTTGATCATCTACATCATCGGTACTTTGGTAGCATTGTTCGCTCACGAATATGAATGGTTCTTAGCGGGCAGCTTTATCCAAGGTTTGGGCATCGGTTGTGGTGGTGCGATGTCTCGTACATTGACTCGCGACTGTTTTGAAGGCGCAGAGCTGCACCGTGCAAACAGCTTGATTAGCATGTGTGTGATTTTCTCACCATTGATGGCTCCTGTACTGGGTGGTTACCTAACAGAAGTTTTCGGCTGGCGTTCTAGCTACTTATTCCTTGCGCTGTTTGGTATTGCTGTTGTGATCACTATGATGACGAGCATGATGGAAACACTGCCGAAAGAACGACGCAAGCATGAATCGGTTGCCAACAGCTACAAGTTCGTTCTGTCTGATAAACGTTTCCAAGGTTTCTTATTGGTATTAGTCGCAACCTTTGCTGGTGTAGCCGTATTTGAAGCAGCGGCAGGTGTGTTGCTTGGTGGCGTACTTGGCTTACCGGCAACCACAGTAAGCTTGCTGTTTGTCTTGCCTATTCCAGGTTACTTAGTCGGTGCAGGCTTATCTAGTTACATCGCACAACGTCGCTCTGAGCGCCGTGCATTGAATGTTGGTCTGGTTGCGATATTGGTAGGCTCAACAGTGGTATTGATACCGGGTCTGTTTGGTCAAACAACAGCATTAACTTTGATTGGCGGTGCCACAATTTACTTCTTGGGCGCTGGCATATTATTCCCAGCAGCAACAACAGGGGCACTTTCGCCATTCCCGTACCACGCTGGTACTGGAGGTGCGATTTTAGGTGGTATGCAAAACCTAGGTGCTGGCATCGCAACACTATTGGCATCGTTCTTCCCAGCTCAAGACCAACTGCCACTCGGTTGCCTGATGATTGCTATGTCATTCATCGCTATGCTTGGTTTACGTTGGGTTAATCGTAAACCTGACCACTCAAACGAAATGCCATTGGCTATTTAACGTAAAACTCGAATCTTGCTAAACAAAGGAAAGGGACATACTGAAAAGTGTGTCCCTTTTTGTTGCACATTTATTCCTTCCACTCTCACGTATCAGTAATTTCATTTAACATTACTTTGATTTTTTGAAAACAATAACAGACACTTACGATGAAGGTGCATATCCAGAATCCAATTATAAATAATATCACTGGAAGAACACCAACGTACCTGAACTCTCACAACAAAGGATGCTGGCATTAAAACGAGTAAGGTACACACTAAGGATATACAGATGCGTATCGCTTTAACCACATTAGCCGTATCAATAGCGCTTGTCGCCGGATGCAGCAATCAAGGAATCTCAACCATGAACCACTACTCTCAATCACAGCTCGTCGCTCAGCAAACCCAAGCACCCGTTGCTAAGAAAGTCCCTCACGCAATGACGATTCATGGTGAAACCCGAATCGATGATTACTATTGGATGCGCGATGATGCACGCCAAGATCCAGAGATATTGCAACAACTTGAGCAAGAGAATCAGTACGCAGATACGGTGTTGAAACATACAGAAGCAGCACAAAAACAATTATTTGAAGAGATTAAAGGCCGAATCGCGAAAGACGACAATTCGGTACCGGTTCGCAAAGGCAGTTACTACTACTCGAATAAGGTGACAGGCGACAACGAATACCCAGTTCACCTGCGTGAAAAAAACTTTTTAGGCACAGACAAGCAAGTCATCTTAGATGTAAACGAGCTAGCAAAAGAGCATGAATTCTTCAGTATTGGTGGCTTAACGATCAGCCCAGACGAAAACTTGTTGGCCTATGGCGAAGATACGCTAAGCCGCCGCATTTACACCATCAAGATCAAAGACCTCACAACAGGTGAATACCTAAAAGATGAAATTGAAGGCGCTTCAAGTGCTATCGCGTGGCAAAACGACAACCAAGCCTTCTACTACATCAAAAAAAATCCACAAACATTGCTGGGTTATCAAGTTTACCGCCACGTGTTAGGCACAGCTCAGGCAAGCGATCAGTTAATCTACGAAGAAGCCGATAGCGCTTACTACACCTCTTTGAGTAAAAGCAAAGATGGAGAACAGGTCTACATTTGGCATTCGAGCACAGAAACCAGCGGTGTCTCAGTCATCGATGCCAACAACCCAAAGGCTACAGTTGAGGCTTTCTACCCAAAAGAGAGCGGCATAGAGTACAGCATCGCTAAGCTAGGTGATTTGTATTACATCTACACCAACTACCAAGCGGTCAACTTCCGTTTAATGAAAGTCACAACCGAAGAGATGCATGATCGCTCAAAATGGGTCGATGTCATCCCAGCGGACGATAATACTCAGCTTGTAGATTTCGAGTTGTTTGATGACCATCTTGTCTACGAGCAACGCGCGGATGGCTTGTCTACAGTGAAAGTTCGCCAACTCTCAACAGGCCACGAGTTTCCACTTGAATTTAACGACACCGCATTTGCCGCTTACCTAACGAGTAACTATGAATTAGATAACGCAAAAGTTCGTATCTATTACAGCAGCTTAACCACGCCAGGTACTTACTATGATTTCGACCTAAGTACAGGTGAATCCGAACTCATGAAGCAAACACCCGTATTAGGTGATTTCGAAGCGGATAACTACCAATCAGAGCGAATCATGATTACGGCTCGCGATGGTAAGCAAGTTCCTGTCTCTTTGGTTTATCGTAAAGACTTATTTAAGAAAGACGGCACTAACCCAATCTACCAATACGGCTATGGGTCTTACGGCTCTACGATTGAACCTACCTTCAGCTCAACTCGCCTAAGCCTACTGGATAGAGGTTTTGTTTATGCCATCGCACATGTCCGCGGTTCAGAAATGCTTGGTCGCCCTTGGTATGAAGATGGCAAAAAACTGACCAAACAAAACACGTTCAACGACTTTATTGATGTAACCAAAGAGCTTGTTGAAGAAGGCTACGGCGCGAAAGATAAAGTGTTCGCCGTTGGGGGGTCTGCTGGCGGTCTATTGATGGGAGCAATCATCAACCAAGCACCAGAACTGTACCGTGGTATTGGTGCACATGTTCCGTTTGTAGACATTGTGACAACCATGCTCGATGAATCGATCCCTCTAACCACCAATGAGTATGACGAATGGGGTAACCCGAACGATAAAGCCTACTACGATTACATGCTGGGGTACTCACCGTACGACAACATTAAGGTACAAAACTACCCGAACATGTTGGTAACGACAGGCCTGCATGACTCACAGGTGCAGTACTTTGAGCCAATGAAATGGGTTGCGAAGCTGCGTGAAATGAAAACAGACAACAACGTAATGCTGTTCAAAACCGATATGGAAGCCGGTCACGGTGGCGCTTCTGGCCGATTTAAACGATTAAAAGAAGACGCACTTGAATACGCGTTCTTTTTGGATTTACTTAAGACTCAATAGATTCTACGTAACTGTAAGTATTCACATCATTTAATGTCGCCATTTTGTCTCTACAAAGTGGCGACAGAAATTATTAAGCATGGTTAAATACGATGAACCATGAAATCCACCAAATCAAAAACCTTTAAAAACAAGCAGTGACAAAGGTTTACGAGAGGTATAAAAACAAATGAAAGTAATTAGCTTCAACATCAACGGTCTTAGAGCCCGCCTTCACCAACTGCAAGCTATTATCGACAAACACCAACCCGACGTGATTGGTCTGCAAGAGATAAAAGTGCACGATGAAGCCTTCCCAATTGCTGATGTTGAAGCAATGGGCTATAAGGTTTACTTCCACGGTCAAAAAGCCCACTACGGTGTGGCAATGTTGTGTAAGCAAGAGCCTATTTCTGTGCAGAAGGGTTTCCCAACAGATAATGAAGACCATCAAAAACGCATGATCATGGCGACGTTTGAAGATGAAAATGGTGAAAAGGTTACCGTGCTAAATGGCTACTTCCCTCAAGGGGATAACATCAAGCATGAAACAAAATACCCGTACAAACGCCAGTTCTATAAAGACTTAATGACTTACTTAAACGATTATCACAACAAAGATGAGCAAGTGATTGTGATGGGCGACATTAATATCAGCCCTATCGACGCAGACATCGGCATTGGTGAACCTAATGCGAAACGTTGGTTAAAAACTGGTAAATGTTCTTTCCAACCAGAAGAGCGCGAATGGTTGAAAACATTGATGGATTGGGGCTTTGTAGACAGCTTCCGCTTGCTGCACCCTGAAGTGAATGATCAATACTCGTGGTTTGATTACCGCTCAAAAGGCTTCGTAGACAACCGCGGCCTGCGTATTGATGTAGTCCTAGCGACTCAAAAGCTTGCTGATAAGTGTACTGAAGCTGGCATCGATTACGAGCTACGTGGTATCGAAAAACCGTCTGATCACGCGCCAATTTGGTCGACGTTCAAGTAACGAGTTAAACAGACACTTTCAATAAAAACGGCGCTCAATGAGCGCCGTTTTGTTAACTATGTAAAATGCAATTAGCTAAGTGGTCTTAGGTAAGCAAGGAAACGTTTCTCTGCGAATTTGAAAATCGCGATGATGATGAACGTTAACGCCATGTAGAACAGACCTGCCGTTAGGAAAGACTCGAATGGAGCGTAGTAACGTGAGTTAACCAAACGTGCTGCACCGGTTAAGTCCATAATGGTTACGATACCCGCTACCGCAGAGCCGTGAAGCATGAAGATGACTTCGTTACTGTAAGCCGGCAATGCGCGACGCAGAGCACTTGGTAAAATGATACGACGGTAAGTCTTCGGTGTACTCATGCCGTAAGCTTTTGCTGCTTCGACTTCACCTTTAGGTAAGCCGTTAATCGCACCACGAATGATCTCTGCGGTATAAGCTGACGTGTTAAGAATGAATGCCACCAAAGCACAGAACCATGCGTTTTCCCATAATGTGTCTTTCACTGGGAAGAATTGGTCCATACCGTAGTAAATCAGGTACAGCTGAACCAGTAATGGCGTACCACGGAAGAAATAGATGAATGACCAAGCAGGAGCGTTAATCAGCATATTTGGGCTGTTACGAGCGATAGCTAATGGTATGGCTACACATAAGCCAATGATCAAAGCTACGCAAACCATCCAAGCCGTTGTCCATAAACCACCAAGGTAAATCGGCAGGCTTTCAATTATCAATGAAAAGTCCATAACTACCTCGCGTGGATACTGAATTTACGTTCAACCAGCTTAAGTAAGCCCGTTGAAACACTGGTGAAGAATAAGAAGATAATCGCCACAGTCATGTAGAAAGTGAATGGCATTTTGGTTGAACCCGCCGCCAGTGCACTAACACGTACCATGTCTTCTAGGCCAATAATCGAAACCAGCGCAGTGGTTTTAAGTAATACCAGCCAGTTATTCCCAAAACCCGGTAATGCGTGACGAATCATCTGCGGTAGCAGTATGCGGTGAAACGCCTTTACAGGGCTCATACCATAAGCTTTTGCCGCTTCCATTTCACCGCTGTCGACAGCCATGATGGCACCACGGAACGTTTCTGCCATATAGGCACCGAAAATAAAGCCTATGGTTAAGACACCAGCAACAAATGGGCTGACATCAATATAATCAGGTAAGTAAGCGGTCCATTCGTGGTTAGGATCACTGGATGCAAACCACTCGTTGAGCCACTCGTTGATGGAATACAAACTGTTGTTTAGAAGGATTTGTCCACCAAAGAAAATCAGCATCATCAAGACTAGATCGGGAATGCCTCGAATGACGGTTGTATAGAGGGTTGCGATAGCGCGAGCCCAACGATAAGGCGCGAGTTTTGCTAAGGCACCTAGCATACCAAGAACCATAGCTAAAATTAGCGACAGCAAGGCAACTTCGATTGTAAGCACCGCCCCTTTCAGGATCGAAGCTTCATATCCTTGTAAATCAAACATAATGAATTCCAACAGAACTGCGAAAAGTTGGTAAGACAGGGAGAGGAGAGCCTCTCCCTTAAGAATTGGCGCTAGAGATTACTGACCGTATACGTCGTAGTTGAAGTATTTAGCAGCGATATCTTGGTAGATGCCTTTTTCACGAAGTGAAAGGATTGCCGCATCTAATTGCTTAGTCAGATCTTTGTCTTGCTTACGTAGAGCAATACCAAAACCTTCACCGAACCACTTAGGATCCGTTAGTGATGGGCCTACAAACTCGTAGTCTTCACCACCAGCTTTGTTTAGGACACCTTCTTCTAGAGCAGATGCATCACCTAGTACAGCAGCAACACGGCCGTTTGCTAGATCAAGGTAAGCTTCATCGAATGAACCGTAACGAACGATTTCTACTGTGTCACCGTAGTTATCTGTCAGGTATTTATCGTGGGTTGTTGCACGTTGAACCGCAATTTTTTGACCACTTAGATCGTCAAAGTTAAGGCCTGCGCCTTTCTTAGCGATGAACTTATTTGGGATAAGTGCGTATTTACCAGTGAAATCGATTTTTTTCTTACGCTCTTCCGTGATAGACATTGCCGCGATGATCGCATCATATTTACGAGCAAGTAGAGAAGGAATAATACCATCCCAATCTTGTGCAACGATCTTACACTGCACCTGCATTTCAGTACAAAGCGCGTTAGCCATATCAACATCGAAGCCTTTCAGTGAACCATCAGCTTCTGTCCAGCTAAATGGAGGATAAGCACCTTCAATACCGAAGCGTACTGTTTTCCATTCTTTTGCTTGAGCTACGCCCGTTGCAGCAGTTGCAGCAAGTGCCGCGACTAATAACCACTTTTTCATATCCCTACTCCTGTGATTTAGGTTTTTATGTTTTGCTAGTTTTTAATATTGTGTTTGTTATTACTGTACTTGTTGTGTTTCATTGTTCACACCGCCGCTGTTTACCTTGGCGACGGCATTTCAATTCTGATTAGTAAATCGAAGAGATAAATTTTTGTAATCGTTCAGATTCAGGTTCCGTAAACAGTTTAGCTGGATCGCCTTGTTCCTCCACTAAACCTTGATGGAGAAACATCACATGGTTTGATACATCACGAGCAAAAGCCATTTCATGTGTTACCACAAGCATGGTTCTTCCTTCTTCTGCTAAGTCACGCATTACGCCAAGAACTTCACCTACTAACTCTGGGTCAAGCGCCGATGTTGGCTCATCGAATAACATCACTTCAGGATCAACGGCTAACGCTCTTGCAATCGCAGCACGTTGTTGTTGCCCGCCAGACAAATGGCCTGGGTAGTAATCTTTGCGCTCATACAAACCTACTTTTTTAAGCAGTAGCTCTGCATTTTCAATCGCTTGAGCTTTAGGTACACCTAAGACATGAACAGGTGCTTCAATAACATTTTCGAGGACAGTCAGGTGAGACCATAGGTTAAAACCCTGAAAAACCATGGCTAGGCGAGAACGGATTCGCTGTACTTGTTTTTCGTTAGCAGGCACAGAAACACCTTGGCGGTTGTTTTTCATCTGAATTAATTCGCCGTTAACCCAAATCTCGCCAGCAGTAGGTGTCTCTAAAAGATTGATACATCTAAGGAAAGTACTTTTACCCGACCCTGAAGATCCGATAATCGATACTACATCGCCTTTATGCGCAGAAAGTGAAATTCCCTTTAAAACTTCATTTTGACCAAACGTCTTGTGTAAATCCTTTATGTCCAGCGCTGGTACATCTTTCATGCGCTTTCTCTCCCAAGTTTGTGAAAATGCAAGGTACTCCGACCTTTTCATGCGATACAAACTAGCACCACACGGATTAACATGCAACAAATTATTAACCTAAGAATTTGGAATAAATAGCGATTCACTCTGACTTATTATGCAAAAGGTAGCGTTTTCCCCTCAATTTAATGAATGAGTTCTATCAATAAGTCGTAATTACCACTCTTACATTGTTTACATAAAGTTAATCAAAATGAGATTTACGTAGCTCGATGTCTTACTAGCAAAACAAATTTTGTGTGCTAGAAAATGTCGCTGACAAAAAATATAACGCTCATAGAGCCATACACAACACACTATAAGGCACAGTAATTTTAAGGTTATTACATTGTAAGCATTTCACTCGGAACAGTTGGGAAGCAAGTAATAGTGAAATAACTCAGTAAGAATTGAGTATTGAACTCGAGCCATGACGACAAAGGCTCGAAGAAGATAGGTAAACGTCAATTTGTGAAAACTAATTACACGATTCATCAATGGGAAGTTAATGAATCGCTGCGTTTTGTAGCTTTCTTTCACATATACTCATAAAGTGATCAAGATCAATCACCCTAAAGGGTAAGCTTGTTAGACTCCTCAGCAAAGAATAAGGCATTAAAAATGCCAAACATTTCTTTTAACTTAGCTGCATAAAGCACAGCAAAAACGTGCAACATAATGTTAATGAGTTATAACTAAGAAATAACGCAATTACGCGAACTTATAGAATTCAATTTTAGAATTACTAACAAAAAATATGAGGAATCTATGTCAGACGTTGTCAATAATGCGAACTCTGAAGTAGAAGAGAAAAGCTATAAAGAGCTACACCGTCCTGCTTCTGAATTTGAGAGCCGCTCAGATTATCTAGATCACGAACTTCAAATCATGAAGCCTCGCCGCTTCGGTTTAAACCTTCCAGGTCGTGACTTCCGCTTTGAACTTGAAGATCTTGTTCCTGCACTTGCTGGTACTATTGGTATCATTGCGATGTACTCTGCAGTAATGATGTCGTGGGCTGATGGCCTAACTCAAGCTTGGGATCACGTAAACCTAGGTAAAGACTTCGCAATTGAAGTCGCTCGTGTAGAAATGCTTATTCCTGCACTACTGTTTTGTATCCTTGCTTCTGGTTTCTTTAACCCTAAAGCAAACCTTGCCGGCAACCACGGCCCAATGATCCCTCTTATCGGTACCATCGCTCTCGCTGGTGCTCACCCTCTTGCATTGGCCATCCTGATCGGTGTGTTCGGTCTCATCCTAAGTTTCCTAAAAGGCGGATCTAAACTTGTTAACCTAACTTCTGAAGGTACAGCAGGTGGCTTGCTCATATTCTTAGGCTTAACCGGTACCATGAGCCAAATCAACTCAATTCAAGCATGGGCGGTTGGTCTTCAATCTTCTACTGTTGAAGCGGGTAGCATGGGTTACGTGGGTCTTATCGTTCTTGCTATTACTATTGCTATCTACGCTTTCTTAGCAAAAGTGAACAAGCGTTGGTTAGCTATTCCAGTTTGTGCGTTTACAGGCCTTGCTATTGCATTAGCATTAGGCGCTGGTTTCGATATCAAATTCGTAACTGAAACAGGCATTCCAAACCTAAACCCAGTTTACTGGTGGGGTTCGACTTCTGAAGGTTGGATGCTTGGCTTGCCAAATGTTGAGCACTTCATCGCTTCGCTACCGTTCGCTATTCTTGCAGTAGCAATGTGGTCACCAGACTTCCTAGGTCACCGTATCTTCCAAGAGCTGAACTACCCTAAACGTTCTGAAAAAGTTCTGATGGACGTAGATGACACAATGACGATGTGTTCTGTTCGTCAAATGGTCGGTACTGCAGTAGGTGGTGGTAACATCACATCTTCTTGGGGTACTTACATGATCCCAGCAGCAATCGCGAAACGTCCAATTCCTGGCGGCGCAATCTTGCTTGGCTCTCTATGTATTATTGTTGCGATTCTTGGCTTCCCAATGGACGTAGCAGTATGGCCACCAGTGATGCGTGTTGCGCTACTTGTAGGTGTATCTCTACCTCTACTTGAAGCGGGTATGCAGATGGTTAAAGATTCAAAAGACTCTCAAGCAGCTGGTATCTGTATCTTCGGTTCAGCGGTTGTTAACCCAGTATTAGCATGGGCACTGACTATGCTTCTAGATAATAACGGTCTAATTGGTGATAAAGAGCGTGCGAAGCGTCTATCATTTGTAGATAAGATTGTTATCCCAGTTGGCGTTTTAGTTATCTGTCTGGTAGCAATGCTTGCAGTTGGTATGCTAGAAAGTCAATATGGCCTAAAAGCTTGGCTATAATGGTCCTTACTACACAAAAGTAGTATTAGGATTAAAAAAAAGTTTGGGTGGCAACCCCTGCCACTCAAATTTTTTCAACTTTTTTTGGCATTTATTGATTTAGTTTAAGGTTTACAGAAATTTTTTAGCGTAGTCTTGAATTCATAGAGTAAAGACAACATATAAAAGGTAGTGACAATATATATAACCATATGACGCTTATATGCTCATATATATTGTTATTAATAAGAGTGTACTACCCTTACGAGGGGCGCTGGCTCAACAGTGTTAATGTACGTATTTTTTCTACTAAAAAGGTAGGTATGTCATGGCAGAGCAATTTGCTAAAGCTTGGGAAGATTTTGCTGCAGGTGAGTGGCAAAGCGAAGTAAACGTTCGTGATTTCATTCAAAAGAACTACACGCCGTATGAAGGCGACGAGTCTTTCCTAGTTTCTGAGGGTACTGAAGCAACTAACAAGCTTTGGTCTTCGGTAATGGAAGGTATCAAACAGGAAAACGCAACTAAAGCACCTGTAGATTTCGATACTTCTGTTATCTCTACCATTACTGCTCACGATGCAGGTTACATTGAGAAAGATCTTGAGACTATCGTTGGTCTACAAACTGAGAAGCCACTAAAACGTGCAATCATCCCTAACGGTGGTGTGCGTATGGTTGAAGGTTCTTGTAAAGCATACGGTGAAACTCTTGACCCAATGGTTTCAAAAATCTACTCAGAATACCGCAAAACACACAATGCTGGCGTTTTCGATATCTACACTCCTGATATCCTAAAATGTCGTAAGTCTGGTGTTCTGACTGGTCTTCCTGATGCTTACGGCCGTGGTCGTATCATTGGTGACTACCGTCGTGTTGCACTTTACGGTATTGATTTCCTAATGAAAGACAAGCAAGCTCAATTTGCTTCTCTTCAAGAGCAATTCGAAAACGGTGAAAACCTAGCAGAAACAATGCAACTGCGTGAAGAGATCTCTGAGCAACATCGTGCTCTAGGTCAAATCAAGCAAATGGCTGAAAAATACGGTTTCGATATCTCTGAGCCAGCTCAAACAGCTCAAGAAGCTATCCAGTGGACTTACTTCGGCTACCTAGCTGCTGTTAAATCTCAAAACGGTGCTGCAATGTCTCTAGGTCGTACTTCGACTTTCCTAGACATCTACATCGAGCGTGATATCGCTGCTGGCAAGATCACTGAAGAACAAGCACAAGAAATGATCGACCACTTCGTAATGAAACTGCGTATGGTTCGTTTCCTACGTACTCCTGAGTACGATGAGCTGTTCTCTGGCGACCCAATCTGGGCAACAGAGTCTATGGGTGGTATGGGTATCGACGGTCGTACGCTAGTAACGCGTTCGAACTTCCGTTTCCTAAACTCTCTATACACTATGGGTCCTTCTCCAGAGCCAAACATCACTGTTCTTTGGTCTGAGCAACTACCTGACGGCTTCAAGCGTTTCTGTGCGAAGGTATCTATCGATACTTCTTCTATCCAGTACGAAAATGATGACCTAATGCGTCCTGACCTAGAGTCTGATGATTACGCTATCGCTTGTTGTGTATCTCCAATGATCGTTGGTAAGCAAATGCAGTTCTTCGGTGCTCGTGCTAACCTTGCGAAAACAATGCTTTACGCAATCAACGGCGGTGTGGACGAGAAACTTAAGATGCAAGTTGGTCCTGTTTCAGACAAGATCACTGACGAAGTTCTTAACTACGATGACGTAATGGGTCGCCTAGACACATTCATGGACTGGTTAGCTAAGCAATACGTGACTGCACTAAACAGCATTCACTACATGCACGACAAGTATAGCTACGAAGCGTCTCTAATGGCTCTTCATGACCGTGACGTTCGTCGTACTATGGCTTGTGGTATCGCTGGTCTTTCTGTTGCTGCTGACTCACTGTCTGCAATTAAGTTTGCTAAAGTGAAGCCAATCCGTGACGAAGACGGTATCGCAACTGACTTCGAAATCGAAGGCGATTACCCTAAATACGGTAACAACGACTCTCGTGTAGATGATATTGCTTGTGAACTAGTTTCTACGTTCATGAACAAGATCCGTAAGCTTAAGACTTACCGTAACTCTATCCCTACACAGTCAGTTCTTACTATCACGTCTAACGTTGTATACGGTAAGAAAACTGGTAACACTCCAGACGGTCGTCGTGCTGGCGCTCCTTTCGCTCCTGGTGCAAACCCAATGCACGGTCGTGATGAGAAAGGTGCTGTAGCATCACTAACGTCTGTAGGTAAACTACCATTTGCTGACGCACAAGATGGTATCTCTTACACGTTCTCTATCGTGCCAAACGCACTAGGTAAAGAACAAGACAGCCAACGTGCTAACCTTGCAGGCCTAATGGATGGTTACTTCCACCACGAAGCTGGCATTGAAGGTGGTCAACACCTTAACGTTAACGTTCTTAACCGCGAAACTCTTGAAGACGCAGTTAAGCACCCTGAGAAATACCCTCAGCTAACAATCCGTGTATCTGGTTACGCTGTTCGCTTTAACTCTCTAACTGCAGAGCAACAAGCTGACGTAATCGCACGTACATTTACTGAGTCTCTATAAGCTCACGCTCAATAGACAGTAAATAATATTAGCCTCGCCAATATGCGGGGCTTTTTTATATCTGAAATAAATCGCACTACACTCACCTATCCCGCGAAATGTTAGGTTGAGCAAAAAAGCACCCTGCCATACACTTTTTTTCCACAAATTCTGTCAAATTACGGTAATATCGCGGTTCATAATTTAAGAGTAACTGCTCCATGAAATACCTGCGTTGTTTACCCCTGATTCTTCTCTCTTTCTCATCTTTAGCCTCTGAGCGTTCTACGTTAACTTTTGCTTTAGATAATGATGGTATTTTTGGTGTCGACCAAGACTATACCAACGGCTTATTTCTGGGTTACACATCATCAAGTATTACGCCATATAACTGGGTAAAACCATTGAGTCTTTCCTACTGGGGCGCAAGCTCTCTAGACAAGTGGGAAATCACCATTGGCCACAAGATGTATACGCCTTCTGACATTGAGTTAGAAACGCCATCGCCTAATGATCGCCCATACGCAGGTTACCTTCACACTGAATTCAATTACATCAGCTTAAACCCACAGCAAGCCCAGCGGTTTAATATCACGTTTGGTACTACGGGCGAACGTGCACTGTCTGAAGATGCTCAAAAGCTGGTTCACTCGATCACAAAATCAGATGAGCCGATGGGTTGGGAATACCAAGTTGATGATGAGTGGGCGGGAAGCGTTGGTTACCTAAGCCATTTCAACCTAATGCGTAATCAAGCTCTTGCGAATACTGACTACGAAATCTCTAACGTTTCTGAAATCAACGTCGGTAACTTTAGAAGTGATATCTCGACTGGTTTTATGTTCCGTTGGGGTACGGACTTAGGCGGTAACTTTGGTGCTGCTAACATCACCACAGAAAACCCATTCAAACCTGGCATGATCGGCGCATCAAACGCTGGTTGGTTTACCTATGCAGGCCTCGAAGGTCGCTACCGATTCAACGACCTGACTATCGAAGGCGATCGCTCAGGTGTTGATGAGTACGCTAATAAAAACAACGAAGATCCAGCGATCTACGATGTGACTTTAGAGAACATTCAAGCAACTGCTGTATTGGGTGTCGCTTGGTATAACCGATACGTTGGTGCCTCTTTAGCGCTAACCGCAAAAACACCGGATTACGAAGAAGCGAAAGAGTCAGTGTACACCACTGGCGGTATCACAATGTTTGCTTTCTTCTAGCCACCAGTAAGGGCTTTCGTCCTTTACTTTTCAAGTTTAATAAAGGCAATCATCTTCACAGGTGGTTGCCTTTATTTTTAAAGGTCTCGTTACCATTTGACCCTATTTTATGTACCGATTTTGTAATAAAATAAACGGTATAAATTCCTCTACGAGAATAGCTCATGTCTACAACTGGTCGCATTCACTCATTCGAATCTTGTGGTACTGTCGATGGTCCTGGTATCCGCTTTATTGTGTTTCTTCAAGGCTGCTTAATGCGTTGTATGTACTGTCATAACCGTGATACATGGGATCTTCATGACGGAAAGGAAGTAACGGTCGAAGAGATCATCAACGAAGCAAAATCATACCGTCATTTCATGAAAGCTTCGGGCGGTGGTATCACCTGTTCTGGTGGTGAAGCGATGCTACAACCTGAGTTTGTTCGTGATTTTTTCCGCGCAGCTCAAGCTGAAGGCATCCACACTTGTCTTGATACTAATGGCTACATTCGTAAGCACACTGAAGTGGTTGACGAAGTACTAGAAGCCTCTGATCTAGTGATGCTCGATCTTAAGCACATGCGAGATGAGATTCACCACGATTTCATTGGTGTATCAAACAGACGTACTCTGGATTTTGCGCGCTACCTACACAAAATCGGTAAGAAGACGTGGATTCGTTATGTGATTGTCCCTGGCTACACGGACACGCCTGAAGATGCTCATCTGTTAGGTGAATTCATCAAAGACATGGATAACATCGAGAAAGTAGAGCTGCTTCCATACCATAAGCTGGGTGCACATAAGTGGGAAGCACTTGGTTTTGACTACCCTCTTGAAGGTACAAATCCGCCAAGCAAAGAGAAAATGGATGAGATTGTTGCTGTTCTTAGCCAGTATCATTCAAACGTAAAATACTAATACTGCAGACGATGCTCAACCTCTATTTTAAACGCCTCAATTTCGATTGGGGCGTTTTCTTTTCTAGCGCTAACTATCCTTTCACTTTTCTTTACAACTTTTGTTTATCAATTAAAAAAATCATATTAAATCCGTGTTGAGATCATGTTTCCACGCGTAGGAATGCTGTTACTCTTACTGCAACAAAAGAATATAACATTTAGTTTTTTAGTGAGGCTCATCCCATGGAAATGACCAATGCTCAGCGTCTAATTCTATCAAATCAATACTACCTAATGTCTCAAATGAACCCTGAGAACTCGGCGAAATACCAGCGTCTACAAACGATTGTAGAACGTGGTTACGAACTCCAAATGCGTGAACTTAACAAAGAGTTTGGTTGTTTGACTGAAGCAGAATGTCGCGAAATTATCGACATCATGGAGATGTACCATGCAATGCAAGAGTCGAACAAAATGCTTGCAGAACAAGAGCGTGCTGAAGTAGACCAACGTCGCCTGCAGTTCTTAGGTTTTGATATCGCTTCTGAAGCGCAGATCGTACACTACGTGCGTTTCCTTGTTGATTCTGAAGGTCTTTACCCTCAATTCGACAAAGCCGATCACCACTTCAATAGCCAGATGCCAATGCTAGAGAAGTACCGTCGCATGCTAACAACATGGCGCAACTGCCCTCGTCAGTACCACCTATGTGCGACAGAGCTATCTCAAATCTTTAGCGCTTAATTCGTTAATAGATCAGCGATAACTTTTAAAAAGTTTCAAGAAAAAGGGTTACTCATCATGAGTAACCCTTTTTTTAATCTTCGCACACAAAGAGAAAAACCAAAGCAACTAGAAAACGTAAGCAACACCAACGTTCGCGGCCATATTGATACCACTTTCAAGTATTGGGCTATTCTCTATATCACCTTCAAGGTTGGTATAACGAACGCCACCAGTTACTCGAACATTTGGCGTAACATGCAGATAGCCACTATTTTGAACCCATTATTCTTCACTACATCTACCTATTTATTGAGCAATTTTTGATAACTTCGCGCATTATATGGTACTCCATTCCAAAAATCAATAGAGCCCAGTTATACATTTAATGCACATAAATCCATTGTGAGTATTGTTAAGCGACCTAAAATCTCAAAACAAACGGCCAGATCCCCTCGAATGTAAAATAATTTGATTCTACGCGCCTCAAGTTGCCTATTGCGCTCGCCACGTTTTTCACACGCAAAATTGTAAATAAATACATAATTGTTAAGCAAAATTGTGGAAGCGGGTCTAACCTTAAAATGTAGGGAGAGCCTATTTTTCAATCGCTCGTCAGTTTTGACTGGTTAACAAGGGGAATGTGACTATGAGTATCTTTGACCACTATCAATCACGTTATGAAGCAGCCAAGGAAGAAGAGCTGACATTGCAGGAGTTCTTAGGGCTGTGTAAAGACGATAAAAGTGCTTACGCTAATGCTGCCGAGCGCTTATTACTAGCCATTGGCGAACCAGAGGTTATTGACACTGCTCAAGACCCTCAACTGAGTCGTATTTTCTCGAACCGTGTCATCTCACGCTACAGCGAATTTAAAGATTTCTACGGTATGGAAGATGCGATTGAACAGATTGTTTCTTACTTAAAACATGCTGCGCAAGGTTTAGAAGAACGTAAACAAATCCTTTACCTACTTGGCCCTGTGGGCGGTGGTAAATCTTCTCTCGCTGAAAAACTCAAAGCCCTGATGCAGAAACTACCAATCTATGTATTGTCTGCTGACGGTGAACGAAGCCCAGTAAACGATCACCCATTCTGTCTATTCGACGTTAACGAAGACGGCGACTTATTGAAGAATGAATATGGCATTGAGAAACGCTATCTTCGCTCAATTATGTCTCCGTGGGCAGCGAAACGTCTGCACGATTTTGGCGGTGATATTTCCAAATTCAAAGTCATCAAACTGCGCCCTTCTATTCTCGATCAAGTTGCGATCGCGAAAACGGAGCCAGGTGATGAAAACAACCAAGATATCTCGTCTCTGGTTGGTAAAGTTGATATTCGTAAACTTGAACACTTCTCTCAAGATGATCCTGATGCCTACAGCTACTCTGGTGCGCTTTGTAAAGCCAACCAAGGTGTGATGGAATTCGTGGAGATGTTCAAAGCGCCAATCAAAGTATTACACCCTCTACTTACGGCAACACAAGAAGGTAACTTCAACGGTACCGAAGGGCTTTCTGCACTGCCATTTGACGGTATGATTCTCGCTCACTCGAACGAATCTGAGTGGCAGACCTTCCGTAACAACAAAAACAACGAAGCATTCCTCGACCGTGTGTACATTGTAAAAGTCCCTTACTGTCTGCGTGTGTCTGAAGAAGTTAAGATCTACAAGAAACTGCTTGAGCACAGTGAGCTATCCCAAGCGCCTTGCTCACCAAGCACACTCGATCTGCTATCGCAATTCAGCATTCTTTCGAGACTAAAAGAGCCTGAAAACTCATCTCTATTCTCTAAGATGCGTGTTTACGATGGTGAGACTCTAAAAGACACCGATCCAAAAGCGAAGAGCTACCAAGAGTACCGAGATTATGCTGGCGTTGACGAAGGCATGTCTGGGCTATCAACGCGTTTCGCCTTTAAGATCCTGTCTCGTGTGTTTAACTTCGACCAAGCCGAAGTGGCCGCGAACCCAGTGCACCTGTTCTACGTTATTGAGCAGCAAATCGAACGGGAGCAGTTCCCTCAAGAGACCGCCGAGAAGTACCTAGAGTTCTTGAAAGGATACCTAGTGCCACGCTACGTAGAGTTCATCGGTAAAGAAATTCAAACCGCTTATCTAGAGTCTTACTCTGAGTACGGTCAGAATATCTTCGACCGCTATGTCACCTACGCAGATTTCTGGATTCAAGACCAAGAGTACCGCGACCCAGAAACAGGCCAACTATTTGACCGTGCTTCTCTGAATGGTGAACTAGAGAAAATCGAGAAGACAGCCGGTATCAGTAACCCTAAAGACTTCCGAAATGAGATTGTGAACTTTGTGCTTCGTGCCAAAGCCAACAATAACGGTCAAAACCCAGTGTGGACGAGCTACGAGAAACTGCGCACTGTGATTGAGAAGAAAATGTTCTCTAACACAGAAGAGCTACTTCCTGTTATTTCGTTCAATGCTAAGACCTCAACGGATGATCAGAAAAAACATGACGACTTCGTTGCTCGTATGATGGAAAAAGGCTACACCGAGAAGCAAGTGAGACTGCTATCTGAGTGGTACCTAAGAGTTCGTAAATCCTCATAACTAAACGGTATTGAGCTGCTCAACTGAGCAGCTCGTATAAACCAATAACTTTTATACCTTAGTAAATCAATAACTCTTATACCCGAATAAAAAGTAGGATCGCGACATCAGCTGAGAGGGAGTTCTTATGGCACAATTTATCGATCGGAGGCTCAATGGCAAAAATAAGAGTGCTGTGAATAGACAGCGTTTCTTACGACGCCATAAAGAGCAAATCAAAGAATCTGTGGCCGATGCAGTTAACCGACGCTCAATCACCAATACAGAAACAGGTGAAGACGTCACTATTCCCCATAAAGACATCAAAGAGCCGAACTTTCACCAAGGTCAAGGCGGCGTAAGAGAGCGCGTTCACCCAGGTAATGATCAGTTCATCACTGGCGATAAAATCGAACGCCCTAAAGGTGGTGGTCAAGGTGGTGGCTCAGGCCAAGGCGACGCAAGCCCTGATGGCGAAGGCCAAGATGAATTTACCTTCCAAATTTCAAAAGATGAGTATCTTGATATTCTCTTTGAAGATTTAGCTCTACCTAATCTAGAGAAAAATCAGGTCAACAAAATCACCGAATGGAAAACTCACCGCTCTGGTTACCAAAGCGCGGGGATTCCATCCAACATCGCTATCGTTCGTTCACTACAGCAATCTCTGGCTCGTAGAACCGCGATGACAGCAGGTAAAAAGCGCGAGCTTAACCTACTGATGGAACAGCTTGACCAAGTTAAAATGACGGAGCCGGCACAACCTTTTGAGGAAGGTCGCCTCAAAGAAGAGATTGCCGAGTTACGTAAAAAGATTGAAAGCGTGCCGTTCATTGACACCTTCGACTTACGTTTTAAAAACTATGAGAAGCGCCCTATTCCATCTAGCCAAGCGGTCATGTTCTGCTTGATGGATGTGTCCGGCTCAATGGACCAAGCGACTAAAGACATCGCAAAACGTTTCTACGTACTGCTTTATTTGTTCCTCAATCGTACCTACGAAAACGTCGATGTGGTGTTTATTCGTCACCATACTCAAGCGAAAGAAGTCGACGAACATGAGTTCTTCTACTCACAAGAGACGGGCGGCACCATCGTTTCTAGCGCACTGAAATTAATGAAAGAAATTGTCGCAGACCGTTACCCAGCTAATGAGTGGAATATCTATGCGGCACAAGCATCTGATGGTGATAACTGGGCTGACGACTCGCCTCGTTGTAAAGAGCTGTTGGTCAACACGCTTCTGCCAACTTGTCAGTATTACTCTTATATCGAAATTACACGCCGCTCTCACCAAACGCTTTGGCACGAGTATGAGAAGTTAGAAGCAAGCTTTGACAACTTCGCCATGAAAAACATTAAAACGGTGGATGATATTTTTCCTGTGTTTAGAGAACTGTTCCAGAAAGAGACAGCGTAAGGGAGTTTGCCATGACAGCGAAATCAAACGTTGCAGAGAAAAACAAAGCTGCAAAAAAGAAAAACGACAAGATGCTGCCTGATGGTCCAGATTGGACGTTCAACCTCTTGGAGAAATACCACGTAGAAATCAAACGTGTTGCGCAGCATTACCGTTTAGATACTTACCCAAACCAGATTGAAGTGATTACTTCAGAACAGATGATGGATGCCTACTCGAGCATTGGTATGCCTATCAATTACAACCACTGGTCTTTTGGTAAGAAATTCATTCAAACCGAGCAAAACTACAAGCATGGCCAAATGGGCTTGGCATACGAAATCGTAATCAACTCCGATCCTTGTATCGCTTACCTGATGGAAGAGAACACGGTCACAATGCAGGCGCTGGTAATGGCTCACGCTTGTTATGGCCACAACTCTTTCTTTAAAGGCAACTACCTGTTCCAAACATGGACCGATGCCAGTTCCATCATCGATTACTTGTTGTTTGCTAAGAAGTACATCAGTGGTTGTGAAGAGAAATATGGTGTTGCTGAAGTCGAGCAGCTCCTTGATTCTTGTCACGCACTGATGAATTACGGCGTAGACCGATACAAACGCCCTGAGAAGATTTCCATTGCAGAAGAGACAGCAAGACAAGAAGAACGCGAAGCTTATCTGCAATCTCAAGTGAATGAGCTATGGCGAACCGTTCCTCAAAATAAAAGTAAGGAAGAAGAGACCAAGATCCGCTTTCCTAGCGAGCCTCAAGAAAACATTCTCTACTTTATCGAGAAGAACGCACCACTGCTTGAACCTTGGCAACGAGAGTGTGTTCGCATCGTTCGCAAAGTGAGCCAATACTTCTACCCTCAAAAACAAACTCAAGTGATGAACGAAGGCTGGGCAACCTTCTGGCATTACACCATTCTTAACCACCTTTACGACGAAGGCTTGGTGAGTGATAAGTTCATCTTAGAATTCCTACACAGCCATACCAGTGTCGTCGCACAACCTGCCTACAACAGTCCTTATTTCAGCGGGATAAACCCTTATGCGCTTGGCTTTGCGATGTTTAGAGACATCCGACGCATCTGTGAAGAGCCAACCGATGAAGATAGAGAGTGGTTCCCTGAGTTAGCCGGAAGTGATTGGTTAGAAGCGGTGCACTTTGCGATGCACAACTTCAAAGATGAAAGTTTCATCAGCCAATACCTTTCTCCAAAAATCATTCGAGACTTTAAGCTGTTCTCTGTACTCGACGACGACCGTAAAAATACCATTGAGGTGAGTGCTATTCATGATGATCCGGGCTATCGCCTGATTCGTGAGAAGCTTGCGGCGCAATACAACCTAAGTAACCTTGAACCAAACATTCAGGTGTTTAATGTCGATGTTCGTGGTGACCGCTCAATGACACTGCAATATGTGCCTCACGACCGCATCCCGCTTGATAAAGGCTACGACGAAGTGATGAAGCATCTCTATCGCTTGTGGGGCTTTGATGTGATTTTGGAAGAGCTCAAAGACACGGGTCATCGAGAAATCCTGACGACTTGTCCGAAACGCAATGACTATGGAGCCAAGATTTAATACCCATTATAGTAAGTAGATTATGGGTATAAAACTCCGCTCCCCCTACAACATAGTGGTCACCCGCTCGGAAGTGGAGCAATAAAAAAGCGCATAAGTCTGATGACTTATGCGCTTTCTTTTTAAGGCTCGAACTAAATAAGCTTAAACAATCGGCTTTTGACCGCGTTCAATCAGCTTCATCAACACGCTGTCTGCAGATTTACCTGCCACGCCCGCTAGTTTGTCTGAAAGCTTTTTCTTCTGTACGTAGTGGATCGCTAGAACCGTTTTGTCCTTACATGCCGCTACGACTAAGTCATCAGAAGTGCTGATCTCATCCACCAGCCCAAGTTCATGTGCTTGTGTACCAAACCAGTGCTCACCCGTTGCAACCTTATCAAGGTCTAGCTCTGGACGATGGTCACGAATGAAGTCTTTGAATAAGCCGTGTGTCTCTTCTAGCTCTTCTTTGAACTTCTCACGTGCTTTATCGCTGTTCTCACCAAACATAGTCAGTGTGCGCTTGTACTCACCCGCAGTTAGCTGTTCAAACTCAATGTCGTGCTTTTTAAGCAGTTTATTGAAGTTTGGCAGTTGAGCGATAACACCAATAGAGCCAACAATAGCAAACGGTGCAGATACAATTTTGTCTGCGATACATGCCATCATGTAACCGCCGCTTGCCGCCACTTTGTCTACCGAGATAGTCAGAGGCAAACCTGCCGCTTTGATACGATCAAGTTGAGAAGACGCCAGACCATAGCCGTGAACCATGCCACCGCCAGACTCAAGTTTCAGCAATACTTCATCACCTTCACGAGCCACAGCCAGAACCGCCGTTACCTCTTCACGTAATGAAGCCACTTCTTTCGCATCAATGCTGCCGTTAAAATCAAGAACGAATAGATGTGGTTCACGCTTGCTATCAAGCTCACCCTCTTTCGCTGCTTTCTTCACTTCTTTACCGCGTGATTTTACTTTCTCTTTTTCCGCTTTCTTTTCTGCTTTATCACGGGCTTTGATGAAAGCATCATCGTGTAGATGGTGCTCTAATTGTTCAATCGTCTGTTTATGGTGTTCAGATAGGTTCGTGATTTCCAGCTCACCTTTAATCGCGCTTGATTTTCCACCCACAGATTTAGCAATGACTAAAATTGCAATGATGGCGATTACAACGGTCGCAATCTTGGCTAAAAACAAGCCGTAGTCCAACAAAAATTCCAATGTCATATCCCCTATTGTATGAATTAGTGTATTGTAACCATCTTGTCACGATTACCAAGAATTTCTCATCATTCCTGCGGTTATCTGTGTGATTAAACATCAATGGAATGACGAACATAATAAAAGAAAGAAGGATAAGCACAGTGGATTACCCAATCTCTACAGATGCCCTCAAAGATAAAGTAATTTTGGTTACAGGTGCCGGTGCTGGCATTGGTCGCCAAGCTGCACTAAGCTTCGCTCAACATGGCGCAACTGTCATTCTGTTAGGCCGCAATGTTAAAAACCTAGAATTCATTTACGATGAAATCGAAAGCGCTGGTTACCCGCAGCCTGCAATTATCCCATTGGATTTAAAAGGTGCGACAAAGCAGAACTACGTTGATATGGCTGAAACCATTCAATCACAGTTCGGTCGTTTAGACGGCCTACTTCATAATGCTGGCGTTCTTGGCACTCTGAGCCCGTTTGAGCAGATTGATGAAGAAACCTTTGATGATGTTATGCAGATCAATGTGAAGTCTGAGTTCTTGATGACTCAAGCTCTGCTACCTGCACTTAAAAAAGCAGAAGCAGGTCGTATCGTATTCACCTCTTCTACCGTTGGTCACTCTGGCCGTGCATTCTGGGGCACTTACGCGATTTCTAAGTTTGCTACCGAAGGGATGATGCAGATCTTAGCGGATGAGCTTGAAGACACAAACATCCGTGTTAATGCGATCAACCCAGGTGGTACTCAAACACGTATGCGTGCAAAAGCGTACCCAGGAGAAGATGCGAATAAGCTAAAAACGCCACTCGACATCATCCCACTGTACCTACACTTAATGAACCCAAGTGTGACAGACATTAATGGCCAATGTATCGATGCTCAACCTAAGTAACTGATATCATTGACCAATAGTAAAAAGTCGCTTCCATAGCGGCTTTTTTTGTATCTAAATCAATCAACTAACACTGATACCAATCGTAGTAAATAACTGGTCATCCTAGCTTGTTAAAACACTCGATAACGGCGTTAGAAATTTTGATTGTAGAATAACTACTTATCGAAAATTTCTGCCTTGTTCTCAAGCATTTTTCCTGCGCTATTTATGATCACTTACTTACTGTGATTGGTATTATTCCCCTAATTTTCGTCATTTTGCTTTGCATCTTTTCCATTGTTAAATATACTGTATAAATATACAGGTATTTAATTATGCATGAACTAATAAAAAACTTACAAGACCGCCAGCTAATCTGGAAAGGGTTACAATCAACAACGCAAGGAAGCACCACTTCAACAGGCTATCCTCAACTGGATAAACAGCTTGATGGCGGCTTCCCGACGCACGGCGTTATTGAAGTTGAATCACAACAAGGGATCGGCGAGCTTCGCCTACTGACGCCCTATTTATCTCAACAAAACTCGCAAAAACTGGCCATATTCATTAACCCGCCAGGGAAGATCTGTGCTGAGTTTTTTAACAGCCAAGGCATTGAATTAGAAAACATTCTCGTTATCCAGCCTCAACGCGATCTCGATGCGTTGTGGGCAGCTGAGCAGTGCCTCAAAAGCGGCGCTTGTCACTCTGTATTGCTATGGGGAGCCGATCTAGAAATACACCAAACAAAGCGCCTACAAGCAGCCAGTGAAACCGGTAAGTGCCTGCAGTTTCACTTTAAAGCCCCCAGCCATAATCAATTATCCCTGCCCGTTTCCTTAAGCATGAAACTCTCTTCTCACGCGCAGGGATTAAAGGTTGAAGTGACTAAGAGAAAAGGCAGCTGGTCGTATGGCAGCTTTATTCTAGACATGACACACTACTGGCCGTTACTCACAGAGAAAGTCGTTTATGAAGACAATTCAGACCGCGCTTTGTCTGGTAACACTGTGCTGGCTTTTCCTATTGCGAAGCAAGGCTAACGTATGTTGTGGCTTTATCTGCACTTTCCATCTCTGCAGTTGGATACCTTGTTTAACTCTAATGAATTGGGTTCGAGCGAAGACTCACGCGAACAACCTATTATCATCGTGGATGAAAAAGATCACCATGTACTGCAAGTAAACCCAGCTGCGCTGCAATCGGGAATTTCGCTTGGTATGGGCTTAGAGTCTGCAGCAGCTTTGTGCCACAACTTACACGTCCACCCTTACAGTATTGAACTGGAGAAAAGTAAGCTTAAAGAGATCGCTCAATGGGCGTATCTGGTCACTTCCGACATGGCGTTATTGCCACCTAATGGTTTGTTGATTAAAGCCTCTAACATGCTGTCACTTTACGACGGGCTAGATAACTACTGGCATGAGCTCAAAAGCCACTTAGAAACGCTCAATATCCAGTTCAGCTTCGCTACGGGTTATTCGCCGCTTTCTGCGATCCTTTTGGGTAAGCAAGCGATCAACCAAGCAACAAACAATATTGAGCAGATGAAAACTTGGGTCAATCAACAAGCATTAATTTCCAGTGAGCTACCGACCAAGCAAGTGGAACGCCTGAACCGTGTCGGTATCAATACCGTTGAAGACTTATTAAAGCTGCCTTTGCAAGAGGTCGCACGCCGCTTTGATATCGACTTGGTGAATTATGTCGGTCGCCTTAACGGCCAGTTCAAGCACCCGATTGATTTCTATCATCCACCAGAGAATTTCCAGCAATATTTGGAGCTATTGTTTGATATTGAAAACATCCTATTTATCGAAAAGCCGTTGCTGAAATTACTGAATCAACTCGAATGTTTTTTGAAGCTACGCGATCGAGTGGCTTTCGAGTTAACTCTGACTTTACACCTAAGAGATAAAGACGATCACCCTGTCTCTTTTTATTCGGCACAAGGTGATTACCTTGCTGAAAAATGGGCGAACCTTACTCATCTCACCTTAGAGTCACTCAAGCTCACCGCACCGGTTCAAGGACTGACCCTCAGCTTGGTTCGTCATGGAGAACCCCAAATGGCCTACCATGATCTTTTTGATGGTAATACCGGAACACTTGCCGCGTTAGATTTGCTCTCACTACTGCAAGCAAAGCTTGGACAAGCCTGTATTCAAACACCAAAAATACAGCACGACCCAAGGCCAGAAAAGGCCAATCAGTATTCGCTCCCAACACTGAGTAAGTCTGTGACAAAAAGGCAAACACCCCCAGAGAGCGAGCAACAAACCATAGCTCTCAGCGTCGTTCAACAGCGGCTCAGGCCCAGTATTTTACTGCCAGAGCCCGAAGCCTTAACCGAAAGCGTCACCTTATCTCAAGGCCCAGAGCGCATTGTGTCTGGCTGGTGGGACGGAGAGAAGGTCATTCGTGACTACTTTATTGCTCACAGCGAAAACGGTCGGTGGCTCTGGATATTTAGAACGCCAGATAAACAGTGGTTTTTGCACGGCTTATTTAGCTAGTCGGTAAGAACGTAAGTCAGCAAGAAACTTTGTTAGCTCCTCCGTTCTACTTATTCAATTTCAGCGTCCCTTTTCAATCATGTTCACTCGCAATGGTTAAGTGAGATTACGTTATGTCTCAGCAATACTCAGAGCTTTTCTGTCAAAGTAATTACTCCTTTCTAGAGGGAGCTTCGCATGCGGAAGAGCTTGTTTTACAGGCCGATTTCTTGCGTTACAAAGCACTCGCGGTTACTGATGAGTGCTCAGTCGCGGGCATCGTTAAGGTTCACTCTGCAATCAAGCAACATAAACTGTCACTCAAGCAAATTGTCGGGAGCATGTTTTGGTTAAATGAAGAGTGCCAAGTGATCTTGATATGCCCAAACAGACAAGCCTACGCCGAGCTGTGCCGTATAATTACCAACGCGAGACGTCGTAGCAGTAAGGGACATTATCAGCTCTCTGAGTGGGATATCATGTCGGCTAAGCACTGCTTTATTCTTTGGCTTCCTCAACAGAAAAATGAAGACGCGCATTGGGGGGAATGGCTCTCCCAGCACCATTCAGGTCGGCTTTGGATCGGCTTACAAAGACACCTAAAGCAAACCGACCAGCAGTACACAGATTACTGCGTTGAGCTGTCACAACATCACCAACTGCCGATTACAGCTTGTGGTGGTGTGTTGATGCACAATGCGAATCGCTTACCCTTGCAGCACTCACTCACTGCGATAAAGTACCAAAAGCCCATTACCGAAGTGGGCAGTCACTTACTCGCTAATGCCGAGCGCTGTTTACGGAGTATCAATAAGCTCTCTCATATCTTCAAAGCGGAGTGGCTAGAAGAGAGCAACCGTATCGCTGAGCTGTGTGAATTTGATTTAAATAGCTTGCGATACGAATATCCCAGTGAGCTGATTCCTCAAGGGGAGACACCCATGAGTTATCTGCGCATGTTGGTCGAAAAAGGAAAACAGACTCGCTTCCCACAAGGTGTACCTAACGACATCCAACAAATCATAGATAAAGAATTGGGATTAATTGACGAGCTTGACTACCCTTTCTTTTTTCTCACCATTCATGACATCGTGATGTTTGCCAAAAGCCAAGGCATTCTTTACCAAGGTCGAGGTTCAGCGGCCAATTCCGTGGTCTGTTACTGCTTAGAAATCACCTCTGTCGACCCAAGACAGATCTCGGTGCTGTTTGAGCGTTTCATCAGTAAAGAGCGCGATGAGCCGCCTGATATTGATGTCGATTTTGAACACGAACGTCGTGAAGAAGTCATCCAATACATCTATAAAAAATACGGTAGAGAACGGGCTGCACTTGCTGCAACAGTCATCTCTTATCGCTTCAAAAGTGCGGTGAGAGATGTGGGGAAAGCATTAGGGCTACAAGAAACTCAGCTCGACTACTTCATCAAGAACACCAATCGCAGGGACAAAAGCTTAGGTTGGCAGGCTCAGCTCACTCAATTAGGGCTACAACCTGATTCTTTGAAGGGGCAGCAGTTTATCCACTTGGTTAATGAGATCATCGGCTTCCCACGTCACTTATCTCAACATGTCGGTGGCTTTGTCATATCCTCAGGGCCTTTGTATGAGCTGGTTCCCGTCGAAAATGCAGCGATGCACGATCGAACCATTATCCAATGGGATAAGGATGATCTAGAAACCTTAGGCTTGCTGAAAGTTGATGTGCTCGCGTTGGGTATGCTCTCTGCGATTCGTAAATGTTTCGACCTGATCAAACGTATTCACGGGCGATCACTGACCATTGCTGAGATCACTCGCCTTAAGGACGATCCTCAGGTTTACGGCATGATTCAGCGAGCAGACACAGTCGGGATATTCCAAATTGAGTCACGCGCACAAATGAGCATGCTGCCAAGGCTTAAACCGAAGACTTATTACGACTTGGTGATTCAAATCGCTATCGTACGCCCAGGCCCTATTCAGGGTGATATGGTGCATCCGTTTCTCAAGCGTCGAGATGGCATTGAGCCAATCAGTTATCCATCTAAAGACGTGGAATCAGTACTGTCGCGCACCTTAGGTGTACCGATATTCCAAGAGCAAGTGATCAAACTCGCGATGGTCGCTGCAGGGTTCACAGGCGGAGAAGCAGATCAACTCAGACGGGCAATGGCCGCTTGGAAGAAAAATGGCAACGTCTTTAAGTTTAAAAACAAACTCATCGAAGGAATGCAAAAGCGCGGCTATGAGACAGAGTTTGCTGAGCAGATCTTTAAACAGATATGCGGCTTTGGCGAGTACGGTTTTCCTGAAAGCCACTCCGCTTCGTTTGCGGTGTTAGCGTATTGCTCCGCTTGGTTGAAATGCTACTACCCAGAGTGCTTCTACGCTTCTCTGTTGAATAGCCAACCGATGGGGTTTTATAGCCCTTCACAGTTAGTACAAGACGCACAACGACACAATGTGGTGATACTTCCGGTATGTGTGAACGCTTCTCAAAACGACCACACGGTTGCCCCTCATCAGAATGGTCTAGCGATTCGCTTAGGGCTGCGACAAATCAAAGGATTCAGCGAGCATGGAATTCAAAGCGTGCTCGCCAATCGTCCACCATCCGGTTATCGCCACCCTAGTCAGGTGAAACAGTTATCGATGAATAAGAAAGATATCGAGCTACTGGCATCGGCCAATGCGCTACATAACGTTTCTGGAGACCGCTTCCAGACTCGCTGGGCGATCATGGACTCGGCGTCGGATTTACCTCTGTTTAGCCAAGCCTATGACGATGCTGAGGCAGGACATGACGAACATGTACTGCACAAGCCCAATGAGATGCAAGATCTACTCGAAGACTTCACCAGTGTCGGAATTTCATTGAACAAGCACCCCATCACTTTGCTCGAAGAAGCAGGACGATTAGGTCGATTCACACACATGAAAGATTTAATACAGCAAAGACACAAATCTATGGTCACCGTTGTCGGATTAGTCACAGGTAAACAATCTCCCGGCACCGCGGCAGGTGTCACCTTTGTTACGCTGGAAGATAGCACTGGCAATATTAATGTCGTGGTATGGGGAGCAACCGCACGCGCTCAACAGCAAGCTTATCTCACAGCCAAGGCGTTAAAAGTACAAGGGATATTAGAAAAAGAAGGTGAAGTCGTGCATGTTATCGCGGGAAAACTTATCGATATTACCGATGAAATTGTTGGCTTGAAAACCAAATCTCGGGATTTTCATTAGCGAAGTACCAACTGTTCTCAATCGATCATTGGCTAAAGAAAAGAGAGAAAGAAAAACGAAAAAGGGAAGCATCCGCTTCCCTTCAATTCCAGTTGTTGAGTTATGACTCAACTTCAGCTTCCGTACGTCTTTTCTTAAATTCTCTATACAGTAATAAGCTCAAAGTCATGACGACTTTAGACGTTAACCATATCATTAAGAGGAACTACCTTAGATTGTGTGTGAAAAATTACGCTAGTAGTTGAGCATATTTCGTTAAGAAAAATATGCTGCGTGAATATTAGCAAGCGTTTTCTATAAGGTCACTCAAAACAAACCGTACAGCAGCATTAATTATAAAATCTGACGCATTCGCTCTTGAGTCACTTCAACCAAGAGGTCTGGCTGGAACTTAGAAATAAAGCGGTTACACCCTACTTTCTCAACCATAGCTTCATTAAAACTTCCGCTTAATGAAGTGTTTAGCGTGATGAATAGGTCATGCATTCTTGGGTCAGTACGTACTTCATGTGTCAGTTTATAGCCGTCCATTTCAGGCATTTCAGCATCGGTGATCATCAACAATATTTCTTGATTGATGTCTTTGCCTTCATCACACCAGCCCTTAAGTAAGGTCAGTGCTTCTAAGCCATCACAACACTCAATAATGTTCAAACCCAGCTGCGACAAGGTGCCTTTAATTTGGTTACGCGCTGTTGAAGAGTCATCAACGATAAGCACATTGCGTCCTATCATCTCCTGAGCTAATTGTTCATCTAAAACGCCTTCAGAGATCGAGACATCGTAATCAATGATCTCAGCCAACACTTTCTCAACATCGATGATCTCGACGATCTTGTGCTGCTCTTCTTCTTGAATATGCGTAATAGCGGTTAGGTAGTTTGCACGGCCTGTTGTCTTTGGCGGCGGCTGGATTTCTGTCCATGTCGTGTTCACGATATTACGAACTTGCCCAACCAAGAAACCTTGTACGGTTCGGTTGTATTCCGTAATAATCAGGTTGCTCTCTTGAGACTCCGCACGAGATGGCGGAAAGCCAATGGCACTGCGTAAATCGATAACAGGCACCGATTCACCACGTAAAGACGCAACACCCGTAATATGATGATGAGAGCCCGGTAAGCGAGTGAGTACTGGCACTTTGAGGACTTCTTTCACTTTAAATACGTTAATCGCAAATAGTTGACGACTATTTAAGCTGAATAACAAGAGTTCCAGACGGTTTTCACCGACCAGTTTGGTTCTCTGATCAACCGAATTTAAAACGCCAGACATACAACACCTTAGTGACAAATAATAACTGTGGCTACAATAGCCTACTTCAATAGGTTAAAGCAAAGCGCCAATGCACAGAATGCTTAAACTAAGTACAACAAATGATGTTATACAAAGCTTAAGTACATGGAAAGGTTCAAGGTAAGGCTACAAGACGAGAAAAAGGGGTTAACCTTCAATAACTTTCATTAACAGTTGGCCATCGTATAAGGCCTGCTTGATGAGCGCAGCACCTGGCATGGTTGCCTGCTTATAAAAACGAGATTCCACCAGCTCTAAGTCTTTATGGTAAACCGATAGACTCTGCTCTTCGATACACTTTTGAATCGCCGGGTATAACACGCTCTTCGCCTGATTGATAACACCACCCACCAAGATTTTCTCTGGGTTGAACAGGTTAATCACAATCGCAATCGCAGAACCTAGATAACGGCCTAACTGTTCAATCACTTCGACAGCCAGCGGATCCCCATTAGCAGCGGCAGCACAGATCTGTTCAATAGTGACGTCTTCAAACACCGTTAGCGTTGATTCTTCACCATTTACCAATCGCTCTTTGACTTGCTCACGGATTGCCTGAGAACTCGCCACCGTTTCTAAACAGCCTCGATTACCACAGTGGCAAAGCTTGCCTTCCTTGTCGATCTGGATATGCCCCAACTCACCGATGTTACCGTGACGTCCTTGCAGAACGCGACCATCAAGAATGATCCCGGCACCTAAACCGTGGTGAATCGAGATAAGAACAGAGTTGTCGTTGTCTTGTGAGTTACCAAACAGCTTTTCTGCTAATGCCCACGCTCGGGTATCATTGGCAATAAAAACTGGCAAACCGGTTTCTTTGTAGATCTCCGGCCCCAACGCTAAGTTTTCAACGTTATAGTGCGGCATCTGCAACACAATACCTTGCTCTGAATTCACCAGACCTGGCAGTGTGATAGCGATACTCGTCACCCTGTCGAGTTGCTCGGCATAGGTTTGGAAGAACTCATCGATTTCATGGAGAAGACGCGCAAGCACATCGTCTTGATCACGTTCATGGATATCAATCTTGGTATCGATAAGCACGTCGCCGCCCAATTCATGGAGCGCGATCGTCAAGTATCCGCGACCAAGACGCATCGACAAAAATTGCCAACCTTCGTTATTGGTTTGCAGACCGACAGCAGGACGCCCACGAGTCGTGGCTTCTTGAACCGTCGTTTCGTGAATAAGGTGAGCTTCAATGAGTTCACGGGTAATTTTAGTAATACTCGCCGGAGCCAACTCACTTTGCTTGGACAGATCGATACGAGAAATAGGACCTTTAAGGTCAATTAGTTTATATACACGACCAGCATTGACCTGTTTGATATGATCAATATGGCCCGGTTGAGCCATGTACATTTTACGCTCCAGAAATCATCAACGAGGTAATTTTTTTACTTTGCGAAGTAATTGTGAAGTCACTTGGTATATCGCCGTGACCAGTATCACGTATATACATGAATCTTTGTGTATCGAGTCAAATAGTTCGAGGAAAATTAACACCCACATCGATAATTTGCGACTTAATTTTCAGAATAAAACATCGCATTTGAGCCCTGAATTCAATAATTAAAGGCAAATCAAGAAATATCCTCCTAGCTCCCAATAAATTATCAATTAATGCATATACTTAATTCAGTCTTTTAAAAGATTACTTGGCCTCACTCTAGGAGTATTCATGACAGCCGAATTAAGAAAAACGAAAATCGTCACAACGCTAGGCCCTTCTACTGATAAAGGTAACGTGCTTGAAGAGATCATCAAAGCCGGTGCCAATATTGTTCGTATGAACTTCTCTCACGGCACCAGCGACGACCATATACAACGCGCAGAAAAAGTCAGAGCAATAGCAAAAAGACACGGTACTCAAATCGCCATTCTCGGAGACTTACAAGGTCCCAAGATTCGTGTGTCGACATTCAAAGATGGCAAAATCCAACTTGCCGTAGGCGACCTGTTCACTCTCGATAGCAGCCTAGGTTTAGGTGAAGGCAATCAAGAAGCCGTTGGCCTTGATTACAAAGAACTGCCTAACGACGTATCCGCCGGCGATATACTGTTGCTTGACGATGGTCGTGTTCAACTCAAAGTAACCAAAGTGGAAGGCTGTCGCGTTCATACCGAAGTCATCATTGGCGGCCCACTCTCAAATAACAAAGGCATCAACAAAAAAGGGGGTGGCCTTTCCGCAGAAGCGCTAACAGAAAAAGACAAGCGCGACATCGTCACCGCCGCACAAATCAAAGTGGATTACCTAGCGGTGTCTTTCCCTCGTAATGGTGAAGACATGCACTATGCTCGTCAGCTTGCACGAGAAGCCGGCTTAGAAGCTCACCTCGTCGCAAAAGTGGAGCGAGCAGAGACAGTAGCTACAGTTGAGAACATGGATGACATCATAATGGCCTCAGATGTGGTCATGGTGGCTCGTGGTGACCTCGGAGTGGAAATTGGCGACCCTGAGTTAGTCGGAGTACAAAAACAGCTTATACGCCGTGCCAGAGCGCTTAACCGAACTGTCATCACCGCAACTCAGATGATGGAATCAATGATTTCTGCGCCAATGCCAACCCGTGCCGAAGTTATGGATGTTGCCAACGCCGTACTCGATGGCACCGATGCTGTGATGCTTTCTGGTGAAACTGCAGCTGGTGACTACCCAGTCGAGACCGTAAAATCGATGGCTGAAGTCTGTATTGGTGCGGAAAAAATGGCAGGCATTAATAACCAATCCAATTACCGTATTGACCGCACCTTTGTTACTGCCGAAGAAACCGTTTCGATGGCGACCATCTACTCTGCAAACCATATGGAAGGCATTAAAGGCGTTGTCACTCTCACCGAGTCAGGCCGCACCGCACTGATGATGTCTCGCCTGAGTGCCGACATGCCGATCTACGCGCTGTCTCGTAACGAAGGAACGCTTAATCGCTGTACCTTATACCGAGGTGTGACACCAATCTACTTCGAGACAGAAGCCGAAGACAGCTTTGACATTGCACTATCTACACTCACTTGCTTGAAAGAGAAAGGACACCTTAAGTTTGGTGACCTAGTGATCGTCACTCAAGGCGACATTATGGATGTAGCAGGGTCAACCAACTGTATGAGAATCTTGCCTGTCACCTAATATTTGACCTTAAGGCGAAACGATTCGCCTAATCTCAAAAACTTAAAAGGGTTATCGAACCAAGTTCAATAACCCTTTTTCATTTCAGAACACGACTCACTAAAATCTGCTTAAACAGCATAACGAGCTCACAGCATGCTAGCTCATCAACTTCGGGAATTAGTTACCCGCAGCAATGGTGGCTAACTGTGGCATATGCGAGTTGCGAGCGTTTTCCGTTGAGGTATAGGTCTCCACAAATCGGTAACCGGCTTCTAAACCCAATTCGTAATCATGCAGTAAATCATCTTTATGACTCATTAATGAGCTCGATTTAAGCGTTTGACTAGGTGCTATCTGAACCACAAACGCGTCGTCTGGTGGCGAATTCAAAAAATCCTGAGTCAATGAGTAGGTCTGATAATGCACCATCAGCATGTCAGCCAACCCTGAATCAAACTTATCTCCGATTAAATGACTTAAGCGATAAATATCATCTGCACCAAATAGCCAGCGACCACCGTTCAGCAGGTCTAAATGCCCACGGTCACGCTTCTGCTCTTTTGAGCGCATAATTTGTTGTTGGAAGAAAGAGGTCCAGTCGGTTTTCCACTGTTCCACTTTCTGTTGCCAATGGCCTTGAACACTGTCGAAAGATTCGCGGAACCACTCCAGTTCTTCTGCAGATATAGGTTTAGGCGCTTTGACTGAAGATCCCTTAACTGGTGCTTCAACCAAATGGGTATTACCTTCCTCCACCACTGGCTCAGTACGAATCACCACAATAGAACGAGCTTGTCTTCGCCACGCTTCCTGAACTGGGATACACGCCGATACACCACCGTCCACATAAGCACTGTCACCAATAAAGACTTCGTCATTGTACAAGCGAGGAATAGCACAGGTCGCAATCATCACCTTGTACCAATCTTCGCCCAATAATGGGAAGTAGTGGTCTCGTAAGTCTTTGGAATCCGTTACAGCCGCATAGAAGTGGCGATCGCCTAGCGTTTGTCGCCCTAAATCCAGATCGAGCTTATATGGGTAAGCCATGATTTGTTCTAGCGCCCATTCTAATCCTAGGTTCTTTCTGTGTCGTATATAGGAAAAGAGATTGAAGAACTCTGGTGAGGTTGTGAGGTCGAGAACAAAAGAACGCCCAAGGCCTTTATCACGGCACAGATAAGCACATAAGTTGAGAGCACCTGCTGAGGTACCAAAAAATTCGTCGAAGGGGTCAAAATTTGAGAGAAGAAAGGCATCCAGCACTCCAGAAGTAAAAATACTTCTCTGTCCGCCACCTTGAGCGACCAGTGCTGTTTTTCCAGCAATAAACTTAGCGTAATAATCCAAGTCTATTGCTGTATCAATATTGGTTATAATCCCACTATTCATTATTCCCTGAGTATCAAAACTCAGCCTCGCAATAGATGGTATTAACTACCAATCGCAATAAAGCCAAATGAAAGAATGATCATGTAGATAAACACGGTAATTTGTAGGGCATTTTTCAGATTATGGTCCATAGACACCTCTGGTTTATTATTAATTTGTCGAGTCTCTATTTAAGTACTATCAGGTGTGTGAAGTATCTTCAAGAATCGTCGAAATTAGTCGCACAATATTGATGTAACCATCACAATTAGTAAGTGTATGGATAAGGATATACTCATGAATAACAAAGCAAATATGATGGCACTGATTACGCTTCTCTCCGTTTCAAGCGCGTATGCTTCGCCGGAGATCATCATTACACCTATGGTAGGTTATACCGGCGGTGGCAGTGTCGAAGACCAGGACGGTAAAACCTATGACATGAAAGGCTCTGAAAATTACACCTTTGCCATTGAAACGCCACTTGAAAAAGGACGCATCGGCTTCTTCTACTCCAATCAGAGCTCGGAATTAGAAACGCTTAACCTAAGCTCCTCCATCCAATACCTGCACCTTCAAAGCAGCATCTACTACCCTGCTTCGCCTGTGTTGTCGGGTTATCTAGGGCTAGGCCTGGGTGCTTCTTACGTCGATGTAGACTGGGCAAAAGATAAGTATGGATTCTCAACTTCTATCTTTGGTGGCTTAGAGTACAAATTTAGTGACCGACTAGCGTTGAACACACAAGTACGTTGGTTAGGCACGGTTGTCGACAACGATACCTCCGGTGTTTGTAATATCCCAAATAACGGGCAAGAGTGCATCATTCGCTTTGATACCGACTGGATGAACCAATTCCAAGCCAATGTCGGACTGAGTTTTACTTTCTAAGCGGCTCAATGAAGCAAAAATATAAGATCGGCCCAAACTAAAAAACCAGCTAAATGCTGGTTTTTTCATTATTAAAACGGTTTTAGTTCAGGTTAGAACTTATAGGTAACACCTAAAGCGCCGCCCACTTGCAACTCAACACCTTTATACATATCGAGTTCAGGGTGAACTTGAGCGTAAGCATTCCAACCTTCGTAGAAATTCACTTTCACGCCTAACGGCAAGCGTAAGCCAAAGTCGTCATTCCATTCAGCCCAAGCACCAGCACCGACGTACCAGCTCAACGGAGCTTCAGTCTCGAACTGACCACGCTTCAAAATGTAATCAAAGGCAGCGCCGTCATTGCCAATCGTAGCACGGTATTTCTGATCAAATTCCACAACGACACTCAGGTCTTGGTCAATGGCAAGTCCAACTTCCAAAGCTGGAGCTTCAGAAGCGTGAGCAAACGAGGCTCCGCTGCAGCACATAAGGCCGATCAAGTAACGATGTTTCATAATATTCTCAGACTGTGTTTAAAAGCGGTAGTTTACTGGAATAATAACGAAAGGTGTCATCGCTAGGTAAAAGATAAAAGACACGAAAAATTTAAGAGCAACCATCAACTGATCGAGTTGAATGATAAGTATCTGAGTTAATGGAGATTAAGCACAATAGATCTTTCATAGAGCAGAAAACAAAAAAGGAGGCCTTTCGGCCTCCTTTCAATTTATTGAATCAGAGAATTAACCGTTGTTACGGATCCACTCATCCATGTCTGTCTTAAGGTTGTCAGACTTAGTACCGAAGATAGCTTGTACGCCACCCGCTACTACTACAACACCTGCAGCGCCTAGTTTCTTCAGCTTGTCTTGGTCAACAAGAGCTGTATCAGCTACTGCAACACGTAGACGAGTAATACAAGCGTCAAGACCAGTGATGTTCGCTTTGCCACCGAATGCAGCAACTAGCTCACCAGCAAGTTCAGAACCAGTCGCAACTGACTCTTCTTCAGTCTCGTCTTCACGGCCTGGAGTTTTAAGGTCTAGAGCTTTAATCACAGTGCGGAATACGATGTAGTAAATTGCAGCGTAAGCAATACCACATACAACCATTAGGCCCATCTTAGACGCGTTGCCAGATAGAACTAGGAAGTCGATTAGACCGTGTGAGAAAGATGTACCGTGTACAAAACCTAGAGTGTTCGCAAGAACGTATGCAGAACCAGCTAGTAGAGCGTGGATTGCGTACAGTACTGGAGCAACGAATAGGAAAGAGAATTCGATTGGTTCAGTGATACCCGTTAGGAATGAAGTCAACGCAGCAGAAGCCATGATGCCCATTACTTTAGCGCGGTTTTCAGGCTTAGCTGAGTGTGCAATCGCGATTGCAGCAGCAGGTAGACCGAACATCTTGAACATGTAACCACCAGCTAGCTGACCGAAGCCATTGCCCGCTGCACGAGATGCGTCATCAGCAACTAAGTAACAAGTAAGAACACCGTTTTGAGTTTCGCCAGCAGCGTTTACACAAGTACCAGCTTCAAAGAAGAAAGGTACGTTCCAAACGTGGTGAAGACCAAATGGAATTAGAGAACGCTCAACGATACCGTAGATACCAAACGCCACTTGTGGGTTTTGGTGAGCAGCCCAATCAGAGAACGCAGAGATAGCGCCGCCAACTGGTGGCCATACTACAGATAGTAGGATTGCTAGACCAATCGCAGAGAAACCTGTGATGATTGGCACAGCACGCTTACCAGCGAAGAAGCCAAGGTACTCTGGTAGTTGAATACGGAAGAAACGGTTGAATGCCCAAGCAGCAACACCACCGACTAGGATACCACCTAGTACACCAGTATCGATTTTATCAACGCCCATTACACCAGCCATTACGCCAAGTGTAGCAGTCATGATGCCATAACCAACGATAGCAGCTAGACCCGCTACACCATCGTTGTTAGTAAAGCCAAGTGCAACACCTACTGCGAACAGTAGTGCCATTTGACCGAATACTGAACCACCAGCTTGTTCCATTAAGTTTGAAACGATTTCTGGAATGAAAGGAAGATCTGCTGCACCGACACCTAGCAAAATACCCGCAACTGGTAAAACTGATACTGGAAGCATCAGAGACTTACCAACTTTCTGCAGGCTAGCAAAAAGGTTCTTAAACATGTTTATGCTCCTGATAAAGATAAAATAATTATATTGGGTTCTAACGGCACACCCCCGTAGCCTATATGTTAGCACCCTGCGAAAATGTAACCATGTATTGCATTATATTTTCTGCCGCTAAATATATATTGATGGGGAACTAACTTTCTAGTCACTTACGAAATTTAGTTTCAAAACACGTCTTGGATCACATGTCAAATCTAGAAATGCAATGCTTTACAAGTGTTTAATGCATTGAAATATATAAGTATTTTTCAAGAGCCCTATTATTTTACTGGGTAAATAAAATAGGAGCGAATGTTATTTTTAGTAACAAAATTACAAATGTTATAATTAGCGCTCTCAAGTTCAACATAATTCGTAAACATTAAAAAAAAACGTATTTTTGGTGATCAAAAACACAAAAAGGGAGCTTTTGCTCCCTTTTATTTGTTTACTTAGATTTTTATCGCAAAAAAAGTTTTTGGTAATTTTTGGTCGTTTGTTCGGCAACCTCTTTCATCGACACACCTTTTAATTGCGCAATGTAGGCCGCCACTTCGACGACATATGCAGGCTGATTCTGCTTTCCACGATATGGAATGGGCGCCAAGTATGGAGAATCCGTCTCGATCAGCAACCTGTTTAGCGGTAGGTTTTTAACAACTTCTTTAAGTTCTGTAGCCTGCTTAAAGGTCACAATGCCTGAAATTGAGATATAGAAACCTAGTTCCATTGCTGCTTCTGCGAATGCTTGATCTTCGGTAAAGCAGTGAATCACACCGCCACACTTCTCAGCTCCGCCATCACGTAAAATAGCTAATGTGTCTTCACGTGCGTTACGAGTGTGAATGATCAAAGGTTTATTCAGCTCAACGGCTAACTCAACATGCTGCTTAAATCGTAGCTGTTGCAGCTCCGCCGTCTCTGGTTGGTAGTGATAATCTAAACCTGTCTCTCCAATCGCCACAACCTTAGGGTTGCTCGCGTATTCACGCATTGTCTCTAGGCTGAAATCACTTTCAACATCGAGAGGGTGAACGCCACAAGAGGCTTTAACGTTATCAAACGGCGAGATCATCTCGAGCATATTTTCAAACGAATCGAGTGTCACACCGACAGAAAGCAATTGGTCTACATTAGCAGCCTTCGCCTTGTTAACCACATCTTCTACGCTGGTGTGTAAATCTTGGTAATCCAGTTTGTCTAAATGACAGTGGGAATCTACGAACATGTTTCCTCGCAAGTGGCTATCAGCCAATTCATTATGAGTAGCTCCGTATTGAGCCCAGGGTGTTGCTTTAACTGCTCAATCAATGTCAGCAGTTTATTCGATGCTGCATAAGCACTTTGATAAGACATCGCCTCACACAGTGCTTTCGCACTCGGAGTGAAAGCCTGATTCGCCAAACCAAAATGCAGCTTCTGTACATCTGACAATAGATGCCAAAGCCAGCCAAGTTGAATCAAAGGGTCTTTGCTAAGCTCTGTAGAGAACTTTAGCATGTCAGGTTGAGTGCCTTTTATCACATTCACAAAGCCATCGAGCGCTTTTGTTGAAGCTTCAACGCCACCTTGCTCAAACATCGCTTTTGCTTTTAAAGGCGCGTTGTCATTGAGTGCTAAAATATACTGCGGTACCGCTTTGCCCACTTCACCATCTAACCACGCTGATGCTGTCTCTAACTGCGGACTAACCACATTGAATTGCTGACAACGGCTAATAATAGTCGGCATTAAGCGATTACTGTTACGAGTAGACAGAATGAAGATGCACTTGCTTGATGGCTCTTCCAGAGTTTTCAATAGTGCGTTGGAAGCCGATTCGTTCATTGCTTCAGCAGGGTTAAGCAAAATAACGCGCAAACCACCTAACTGAGAAGACTCTTGAGCCCAGCGGTTACTGGCACGCACTTGATCAACCGTGATCGACTTACCTTCTTTCTCGGGTGAGATCACATGAAAATCAGGATGACTGCCCGACTTCATTAACTCACAGCTGTGGCAAAACCCGCACGACTCGCTTTCATAGTTCGTGCACATCAATGCGTCGGTAAGTTGGCTAATCAAAGCATCAACGCCGAGCCCTTCCGGTGCATTAACAATCACAGAGTTAGGAAAACGCTCCGCATCGAGACTTTTTTTCCACTCACTCCATACCGGTGTGAGCCAAGAATACACTTCAGCCATGACTACCTACTGTTTGTCGAGCCAAGCAGTTAGCGCGACTTTAATATCAGCGGCTACTTGCTCAATTTCTTGCTGCGCGTTAATCACAAGTACAGAATCATCTTGTTCTGCAATTTCTAGATAGCGCTCACGCGTGCGGTCGAAAAATGAGATGTCCATCTTTTCAATTCTATCAAGCTCACCACGGCCTCTAGCACGCTCTAGCCCTACTCTAGGGTCTAGGTCCAAATATAGCGTTAGATCGGGTTTAAAGCCGCCTAGCGTGGTTGCTTTCAGTGATTCCATAGTCGTGCGCGCGATCTGGCGACCACCACCTTGGTATGCCTGTGAAGACATATCATGACGATCACCCAATACCCATTGACCATTGGCGAGTGCCGGCTTGATGACGTTCTCGACTAATTGAACACGTGCTGCATACATCAACAGCAATTCAGTCATGTCTTGAAGCTTCTCGCCTTCGTGCTCTTCTTTAACCAATGAACGCATTTTTTCAGCTAAGACAGTACCACCCGGCTCGCGAGTATTAACAATATCTTCAACACCCGATGCTTTTAATGTCTCAACGATGGCATTGATTGCTGTGCTTTTGCCAGCGCCTTCAAGGCCTTCAACCACGATAAATTTCGACTGATTCATAATTATTTCTTTATTTGTTTTTTCTTAATTGCTTTAAGTAAGCTCGTACTGCACGGTTATGCTCAGTCAAACTCTTTGAAAATACGTGACCGCCAGTTCCACTCGCAACGAAATACAGGTAGTTGCTCTTCTCTGGATTCAGCGCAGCATTGATAGACGCTTTGCCCGCCATTGCAATCGGCGTCGGTGGTAAACCACTCATTGTATAAGTGTTGTATGGCGTTGGAGTACGTAAGTCTTTCTTACGTATATTGCCTTTGTAACTGTCGCCCATGCCGTAGATAACCGTTGGGTCAGTTTGCAGACGCATACGCTTGTTCAAGCGATTAACGAACACAGAAGACACACGTTCACGCTCTGACGCTACTGCAGTCTCTTTCTCAATGATAGACGCAAGAATTAGCGCTTCGTATGGCGATTTAAGAGGCAGCTTATCCGCTCGATTTTCCCACTCTTCATTCACCACGCTCATTAGGTCTCGATGCGCGCGCTTCAACAAATCTAAATCAGTGGTGCCGTAGGTGTAGTGGTATGTTTCTGCTAAGAAGAGACCTTCTAGCTTTTCGTTTTCAATACCCAACTTTTCAGCGATCTCTTTTTCAGAAACGCCATCCAATGTCTGTTGAATGAATTCGTTGTCTTTTAGCTGAACAAGCCATTCGTCAAAACGACTGCCTTCAACAAAGGTAATAGTAAACTGGTGTTCTTTCCCTTCTACAAGCACCTGTAGCGCTTGCTCTAAGGTTAAACCCGGTTCAAGCAGGAAAGTACCCGCTTTTACGTCTACAAGCTCAGGATGTAACTTACGGATTAATTTCTCGTAAGGAGAAGCCTCAAACAGCCCCTCGTTAATCAACTGGGCTAGAACGCGGTTAAAGCTGCTACCTGAAGCAACAGTCACGACTTGTGGTTTTTCTAATTGAATAACTTGTTTCAGGTTATCTTGCGCTTGGTTGTAAACATAAAAACCAGCAGCACCGGCTGCAATTAAGCACAAGATAATAAAAATAAATAACTTTTTGATCACGAGTTTAGTTGTCCTTGAAGGCTACGAGTAATGGTTCCAATGTTAAATTGGGTATCACTAATACGGGTAACTGGGGCAACCCCTAAAATGGAGTTTGTCATGAAAACCTCATCAGCTTGCATGAGTTGAGATAAGCAGTAGTCACTAATTGTAACGGAAAGTTCAGCCTGATTCAGCGCGGTTAACACTTGCTTACGCATAACCCCCGCGACACCACTTTGAGTGAGTTGAGGTGTGTATATCGACTGACCTTTGCGCCAGAACAGATTGGCCATGGTGGTTTCAATCACATTGCCCGATATATCAAGAACCACGCCATCCACTTCATTAGCTTGATCCATTTCATCTTTCATCAAAATCTGCTCAAGGCGATTATTGTGCTTATGGCCAGCCAGTAGTGGGCTCAAACCTAGCGCTTGATGGCAGATACCGAGTTCAACACCGGAGTCTTGCCACGCTGAATAATGGCTTGGGTAATCAAAGGTACTGATGGTGATTGTCGGCTTGGCGATATTCTTGGTACTGTAGCCACGCCCACCCGCTCCACGACTAACGTGCAGCTTGATCCCTGCTTTTTGATTATGAGGCTTGTTGGCGTTATGGAGCTTCTTTGAACCATCAAGGCTCTTTGTGCCATGAAGAGCGTTATGTTGGATGTGTTGAAGCGCAATATCGAGCCAAAGACTAACAACATCCCAATCAAGAGCAGAAATGCGTAGCGCTTTAAGGCACTCGTCGACACGGTGCTGATGATCGTGAAGATGTTGTATCTCACCATCACTCACGAGCATTGTCGTAAAACAGCCGTCTCCGTACTGAAACGAGCGATCCAAAATATCGATAGTTTGCTGGCTTTCTCCATCAACCCAAAACATGTTTTTCCCCATAAAAAGAAACGGCTCAATGCTAAAGCATCAAGCCGTTTAAAAACAAGTCTAATTGTGACTATCTACGAGTGTTTACGTCTTTAATAAGATGATTAAATCTTTTTGAAGATCAAACAGCCGTTTGTACCACCGAAACCGAATGAGTTACATGCAGCATATTCCATGTTGCTAACTTCACGCGCAGTGTGAGGTACTAAGTCAATATCTAAGCCTTCTTCAGGATCATCTAGGTTGATTGTTGGTGGAACAATTTGGTCAACCAGAGACATAGCCGTGATGATAGCTTCAGCAGAACCAGCAGCACCTAGAAGGTGGCCTGTCATTGATTTCGTAGAAGAAACCAATACTTGCTTGCTGCCTGCTTCGCCAAGAGCACGCTTGATGCCCTTAACTTCCGCTACGTCACCAGCAGGAGTCGAAGTACCGTGTGCGTTTACATAACCGATTTGTTCACCAGTAATGCCAGCATCACGCATAGCCGCTTCCATTGCTAGTGCGCCACCTGAGCCATCTTCACTTGGAGATGTCATGTGGTAAGCGTCACCCGACATACCGAAGCCAACTAGCTCACAGTAAATCTTAGCGCCACGAGCTTTCGCATGTTCGTACTCTTCAAGAACCATCATGCCTGCACCGTCGCCAAGAACGAAGCCATCACGGCCTTTGTCCCATGGACGAGAAGCTTTTTGAGGCTCATCGTTACGAGTAGAAAGTGCTTTAGCCGCACCAAAACCGCCCATACCTAGTGGAGTTGATGCTTTTTCAGCACCACCCGCTAGCATTGCGTCTGCATCGCCGTATGCAATCATACGAGCCGCGTGACCAATGTTATGTAGGCCAGTCGTACATGCAGTAGAAATCGCGATGTTTGGACCGCGTAGGCCACGCATGATAGACATGTGACCAGCAATCATATTCACGATCGTCGACGGTACGAAGAACGGGCTGATCTTACGAGGGCCTTTTTCAGTTAGAGCTTGGTGACCGGCTTCGATCAAACCAAGACCACCAATACCAGAACCGATAGCAACACCCACACGTGGAGCGTTTTCTTCAGTAATAGTTAGGGCTGAATCATCTAAAGCTTGAATACCTGCTGCGACGCCGTACTGGATGAACAAGTCCATCTTACGAGCATCTTTTTTAGTCATATACTCTTCGCAGTTAAAGTCTTTAACTAGACCTGCAAAACGAGTTGAGAAATTGGTTGCATCAAAATGATCGATATTAACGATACCACTTTGACCAGCTAGCAGGGCTTTCCAAGAAGATTCTACAGTGTTGCCTACCGGTGACAACATACCCATGCCAGTGACAACTACACGACGCTTGGACACGATTTTACACTCCGGGGATTGAGGTGATTTAAGATGAGGATAGATGAGTTAGATAAAACACAGGCGGTCGAGGTGACCGCCTGGGAGAGATTATTACTGAGCGCTAGTTACGTAATCGATAGCTGCTTGAACAGTAGTAATTTTCTCAGCTTCTTCATCTGGGATTTCAGTGTCAAATTCTTCTTCTAGAGCCATTACTAGCTCTACTGTGTCTAGAGAATCTGCACCTAGGTCATCAACGAAAGAAGCTTCGTTTTTAACTTCAGCTTCGTCTACACCTAGCTGTTCAACAATGATTTTCTTTACGCGTTCTTCGAGGTTGCTCATTTTTTCTTTTCCTTTACAGAGTTCGCTTTATGCGATGTTTTCCGTAGTTTATTCAATCTATTGAAAGTTGCAAGGTCAACTTTTCTGGTCAAACCACAATTTTCACGATTTTAACCGAAATTACGTATGATCTTGACTTAAATCATGCACAAATGTTGCACATAATTTACACCATGTACATACCGCCATTGACGTGAAGTGTTTCACCTGTGATATAAGCTGCCGCAGGTGACGCCAAAAATACCACAGCTTCAGCGATTTCGCGAGGGTCACCTAGTCGACCTGCTGGTACATTCGCCAAAGTTGCTGCACGTTGGTCATCATTTAGCGCTTTAGTCATGTCAGTTTCGATGAAACCAGGAGCTACAGTGTTCACTGTAACGCCACGAGACGCAACTTCACGAGCCATTGATTTAGTAAAACCAATTACGCCTGCTTTTGCAGCTGCGTAGTTAGCTTGACCAGCGTTACCCATAGTACCTACTACAGAACCAACGTTTACGATACGGCCTTGACGTTTCTTCATCATGCCACGCAATACAGCTTTAGACATGCGGAAAATAGGCGTTAGGTTAGTATCGATGATGTCATTCCATTCGTCGTCTTTCATACGCATCAGTAGGTTATCACGAGTGATACCTGCGTTGTTAACTAGAATGTCAATCGCACCGAATTCATCGTTGATGGTTTTCAGTGTAGCAGCAATTGAGTCAGTATCCGTTACATTAAGAGCAAGACCTTTACCGTTCTCACCAAGGTACTCGCTGATTGCAGCTGCGCCGCCTTCAGATGTCGCAGTACCGATAACTTTAGCACCACGCTCAACTAAAAGTTCAGCGATTGCACGACCGATGCCACGGCTTGCGCCTGTAACTAGTGCAACTTTGCCTTCTAAATTCATCATAACTTCTCTATTAAGTGGTTATTTACTTAGCAGCTTCTAGTGATGCAGTGTCATTAACTGCAGCAGCTGTCATAGTTTTTACGATTCGTTTTGTTAGACCAGTAAGAACTTTACCAGGGCCTAATTCAAGTAGCTTCTCAACGCCTTGCTCATTCATCGCTTGTACGCCTTCAGTCCAACGAACTGGGCTGTACAGCTGACGAACAAGTGCGTCTTTAATTTTTGCAGGATCTGTTTCAGCGATAACATCAACGTTATTGATAACAGGCAATGCTGGCGTGTTGAACTCTAGAGCTTCTAGAGCCACCGCTAGCTTGTCTGCTGCTGGCTTCATCAGTGCACAGTGAGACGGCACAGAAACAGGTAGCGGAAGTGCACGCTTAGCGCCCGCTTCTTTACAAAGTGCACCAGCACGCTCTACTGCCGCTTTGTTACCCGCGATAACAACTTGGCCAGGAGAGTTAAAGTTAACTGGAGACACAACTTCGTCTTGCGCAGCTTCTTCACACGCTTTAGCAATCGCTTCATCGTCTAGACCGATGATTGCGTACATTGCACCAACACCCGCAGGAACCGCTTCTTGCATCAGTTGACCACGTAGTTCAACCAGCTTGATCGCTTCTTTAAAGTCGATAACGCCGGCACATACAAGTGCAGAATATTCACCTAGGCTGTGACCTGCTAGATTTACAGGTTGCTCTAGGCCAAGCTCTTGCCATACACGCCAAATTGCAACAGACGCTGTTAATAGAGCCGGTTGAGTGCGAAAAGTTTCATTTAGATTTTCTACAGGACCATCTTGAACCAATGCCCATAGATCGTAACCAAGTGCTTCTGAAGCTTCAGCAAATGTCTTTTTAACAACATCATACTGTTCGCCTAGGTCAGCAAGCATACCGATAGCTTGAGAGCCTTGGCCTGGGAATACGATAGCAAATTTGCTCATTGTAATTTTCCTTTAAGCAAAGCAAAAAATTGAATAAGGCACATAAGTTATGTGCCTTGTTTGTTGATTATCGCTTGGGGTTAGAATTTAACTAACGCAGAACCCCAAGTGAAGCCGCCGCCAAATGCTTCAAGTAGAAGCGTTTGACCACGTTTAATTCGCCCGTCGCGAACAGCCTCATCAAGGGCCGTTGGTACGGTAGCTGCCGACGTATTGCCATGCTTATCAAGAGTAATCACAACTTGGTCAAGCGACATCGTCAGCTTTTTAGCGGTTGCCGAAATAATACGGTAATTCGCTTGGTGTGGAACTAACCAATCAAGCTCTGACTTATCCATATTGTTCGCCGCTAATGTGTCTTTAACTAGCTTAGAAAGCTGAGTTACCGCCACTTTAAATACTTCGTTGCCCGCCATGTGCAGCCATTTGTCTGCATCACCGCCACGCTCTGGTACTTCTAAGCTTAGAAGCTCACCGTATTTACCGTCAGAGTAAATATGAGTAGACAAAATACCTGGCTCTTCGCTTGCGCCTACAACCACCGCGCCTGCTGCATCACCAAATAGGATGATAGTAGAGCGGTCAGTCGGATCACAGGTTTTTGACAGTGCATCCGCACCAATTACCAAAACGTTCTTACACATGCCAGTCTTGATGTGTTGATCAGCAACAGACAGTGCGTAGACAAAACCAGAACACGCTGCAGCCAAATCAAACGCAGGGCAGCCTTTGATACCAAGCTTGCCTTGTACCTGACATGCCGAAGACGGGAATGTGTGGCTACTGCTGGTTGTCGCAACGATGATTAAATCAATCTCTTCTTTGTCGATACCTGCCATTTCAATGGCATTTTCAGCAGCGTAAAACGCCATATCAGCAACGGTTTCGTTTTCCGCTGAAATACGACGCTCTTTAATACCCGTTCTAGCAACGATCCACTCATCGCTAGTCTCTACCATTTTCTCTAAGTCTGCGTTAGTACGCACCTGAGATGGCAAGTAGCTGCCAGTACCTAAAATTTTGCTATACATGAAGACTAATAATGCCTCTCGAGTAAAACCGCTTCCAAACGATCGCTAATGCGGCTGGGGACTTGTCGTTTGACCTCGTGTACTGCTTCACCAATCGCGTTGACGACTGCAGACACATCAGCACTTCCATGACTTTTAATGACAATGCCGCGCAATCCTAACAAACTTGCGCCGTTATACTGGTCGGGGTTCAAGGTTTTTAATTCAGTAAATAGCTCAGAAAACAGCATTCTGGCTATCCAACCCTTTATTGTTGAAGCCATCATGCGCGTTTTTAGCTTATCAATAAAGAGCTGAGCCGTACCTTCGCACGTTTTTAAGCAGACATTGCCCACAAAACCATCACATACGACGACATCAGCAGCATCTTGAAGTAATTGATTACCTTCAATATAGCCTATGAAGTTCACAGACTGAGTATTAGACAACATTTCAGCGCATCGTTTTACAAGGTCATTGCCTTTAATTTCTTCTGCACCGATATTCAAGATAGCGACACGTGGTGCGCGACCTAAATGTTGTTCTGCTAATGCACTGCCCATGACAGCAAACTGAAACAGTGAATCTGCGTCACTAGAAACGTTCGCCCCTAAATCAAGCATCCATGTGCGATTTCCGGATGCAGTAGGCAAAGCTGAAACCAATGCAGGCCTATCAATACCGGGAAGAAGCTTGAGTCTGAAACGGGATAAAGCCATCAGTGCGCCAGTGTTACCACCACTCACACAAGCATCAGCCTGTGATTCGGCAACCAGATCGATAGCGGCACGCATAGAGCTACCCTGACTATTACGTAAGGCTAGTGAAGGTTTTTCAGAATTGGAAATGACTCGATCACAATGCTGGATACTCAAACGAGAATCAGGCATTCGACCTAATGAAGATAATTGAGATGTGATCGCGTTTCGATCACCTATTAGAATGACTTTTAGCTCTGGGAAATACGACAGTGCCTGCACGGCGGCAGGCACTGTTACACGAGGACCGAAGTCCCCGCCCATTGCATCAAGCGCAACGGTTAGATTTTGCAAAGGTCAACCTTACTTGTTGATAACCTTTTTGCCGCGGTAGAAACCTTCGGCAGTCACGTTGTGACGTAGGTGAGTTTCACCTGAAGTTGCGTCCACAGAAAGTGCAGCTGTAGTTAGCGCATCGTGTGAACGACGCATGCCACGCATTGAACGTGATTTCTTGCTCTTTTGTACGGCCATTGACCCTACTCCTATGTAAATTCTTAAAGAAGCAATTACTTCTTTAAGCTTTTTAAAACATCAAATGGATTCGGCTTTTTGTCTTCCTCAATTTCTTCAGGAAGTTCACCAAACACCAAGTTATTTGAGTTAACGCTACATTTCGCATCGTCGTGCATTGCTATTTGTGGCAATCCAAGGATGAACTCGTCTTCAACTAATTGAATCAGGTCTAACTCACCGTACTCGTTCAGATCTACCAAATCGTACTCTTCCGGTGCTTCCTCTTCACTTTTCTCACTGTAAACAGGAGTATAAGTAAATTGGACATCGCACTCATGTGCGAAAACCTCATTACAACGTTGACACTCTAAATCGACTTCGACGTTAGCTTTACCAGAGATAACGACTAATCGTTGTTCATCAAGCCCAAATGACATTGAGACTTGCGCGTCACGTTTTACGCCTTCAGTTGCTTCAGTTAAACGCTTCAAAAGACTGACCTGGATGATACCATCCATATCGAGTCGTTTTTGAGCCGTTCTTGCCGGATCAACTGTACGCGGTATTTTTTCCTTTTGCATAGGGCGCGAATCTTATCTTCCAAATCGTGTTTAGTCAAAGGAAATGGCAAAAAAAATGTACTTTCCTGCCTTTCCTATTCAGAGCATTATGAATAGCAGGACAAGTTACGTTATCCTGAGATAAATGCTTCCTTGAATTGTAAATTAAAATGAGAAATTACCAACTAGTTTTAGCCTCTACATCACCATTTAGGCAAGAGATCCTCAAAAAACTACAGTTAAGCATCATTACAGCCAAGCCAGACTGCGATGAAACGCCGCTTCCTGAAGAGACGCCTCAACAGCTGGTGATGCGCCTTGCTGAGACCAAAGCTAAGTCTTGTGTTGTGGAGCAACCTAGCTTAGTCATTGGTTCTGATCAGGTTTGCGTAATTGATGGAGAGATCATTGGTAAGCCTCACACTCGAGAAAAAGCGATCGAGCAGTTATCTCGTCAAAGCGGCAAGAGCATTACTTTTTATACTGGGCTTTCGGTTTGGAACAACGAAACCAATGAAGCTGACACACGTCTCGACACCTTTGTAGTGCATTTCCGCGATTTAACTAAGCAACAGATCATTAGTTATGTTGAAAAAGAGCAGCCTTATTACTGCGCAGGTAGCTTTATGTGTGAAGGGTTAGGCATCGCGTTGTTTAAACAGATGGAAGGGAAAGACCCAAATACTTTGATCGGCTTACCGCTGATCGATCTAGTCGATATGTTAGAAGCGCAAGGAATGGGGGTACTATAACGGATACGCTCTCTTTGTTAGAGATTCCCTACTCCTTCCTTCGTCAGTCTAGGGAATGGCGGAACACGCAATTTTATCTAACCAACTAATGATATAGAGCGTATTTTAAAAAGTCGTCATCCTCAAGAGCGAGGAACGAGCGACTTGGGGATCTTCTACAACAGATGAAAACAAAAAAGGTTGACGATATTCGTCAACCTTTCTCATTTATGGATACTGAAGAACAAATTTAGAGGCACTCTATACCTTCGTATCTCGTATCTCGTATCTCGTATCTTCTTAAAGCTTACGTAAACCAGTTAGGGCTTTCTCTAGCCTTCTTTCCATTGGCGCCGAGATATCCATCTTCTCTTCACTACCTGGGTGTGTGAACTTGATGTTTGCTGCATGTAGGAACAGACGATCAAGACCAACCTTACCCGTGTAAGCATCAAAACGACGATCACCGTAGCGATCATCCCAAGCAATTGGGTGACCAGTATACTGAGCGTGCACACGAATTTGGTGTGTTCGGCCTGTAATTGGGCTTGCTTGAATCAACGTCGCCTCTTGGAATTTTTCTAAAACCTTAAAACGGGTTTCAGAAGCTTTACCATTCGGGTTGACTCGAACAATGCTGTTCACTTCATTTTTCAACAAAGGTGCGTTGACGACTTTGCAGCTGTTCTTCCATTCGCCCATAACTAAAGCGAAGTAGTATTTTTGAACCGTTTTTTCACGGAACTGTGCTTGAAGGTGTCTTAGCGCCGAGCGCTTCTTAGCAACAAGCAAAATGCCAGACGTATCTCTATCGATACGGTGCACTAATTCAAGAAAACGAGCATCAGGGCGAAGAGCACGTAATGCTTCAATCGCGCCAAATTTTAATCCGCTACCACCATGAACAGCAGTGCCAGACGGTTTGTTAAGAATTAGCATGTGATCATCTTCATAAATGATGCACTGTTCTAATTCTGAAACCTTGTTGAGTTTCGTGCTCGGCACGTTCTCTTCTGTTTTCTCTTCAATAGTAACCGGAGGGATACGAACTAAATCGCCAGCTTTTAGTTTGTACTCAGCCTTAATGCGTTTTTTATTTACGCGGACTTCGCCTTTACGCACGATTCGGTAAATCATGCTTTTCGGGATGTTTTTTAATTGGTTGCGTAAGAAGTTATCAATACGCTGACCAGCCATATCTTCGTCAATGTCGACGAATTGGACTTGGGTTCTAATTTCGCTCATTGCGCTATTGTATCACTGTCACTTTTGATAATTGATATTTTCTTAGCCCTATTCCGAACTTATTTATCCCTAATCCTTACCGATCTATCCCAAAATGGTCATTGAAGTTCTATATTTCTTTGATTCTTCGAACAAAAAAGCATCAAGATTCCTGCAAATTAAAATATCAATTGATAAATTATTTATAGACAGTGAGTTAGAGCTATCAAAACCCAAACAAAAACTGTTTTTTTTACAGCATTCCGACAAAGCAGATTGCTGTGTTTACCGACCGCTGCTATAGTTCACAGCTGCTATCAGTGGTTTGACTATTATTTAAACAGTTAACCATTCATAAGCAAGTAAATGAGTAGATAACTCAGATTAGACAGTGCTGCAATCGGCGTAAGACACGGTCAACTGAGTTCCTTATCGCTCTACTCACGTACACTCATGTTGAGTATTCACCGCCACATCGCGGATCATAGGCTAACTCCCTATGATGACTGACGTGCCCCAGAGCATCCCTCTCCAGCCGGGAGGCTGCACCGATAAAGCCATGGGATCTGGCACCATGAGAAACGAAATAAAGCGATAAGAACAATGATGAAAATAAGAAAAGACAATGAGAATTTCTAAATGAAAAGAATGTTAATTAACGCAACTCAAAAAGAAGAGTTGCGTGTCGCTTTGGTTGATGGCCAACGACTGTTCGATCTAGATATCGAAAGTCCAGGTCACGAGTCAAAGAAAGCGAATATCTACAAAGGACGTATTACCCGTATTGAACCAAGCCTAGAAGCGGCATTCGTTGATTACGGCGCAGAACGTCACGGTTTCCTCCCTCTTAAAGAAATTGCCCGCGAATACTTCCCTGAAGGTTATACATACCAAGGCCGTCCTAGCATTAAAGAAGTGCTAAAAGAAGGCCAAGAAGTAATCGTACAAGTAGAGAAAGAAGAACGTGGTAGCAAAGGTGCTGCACTGACAACTTTCATCTCTTTGGCTGGTAGTTACTTAGTTCTTATGCCTAATAACCCTCGTGCTGGCGGTATTTCTCGTCGTATCGAAGGTGATGAACGCACTCAACTGAAAGCAGCATTAAGCACTCTTGAGCTTCCTCAAGGTATGGGCTTAATCGTGCGTACAGCGGGTGTTGGCAAAAGCGCAGAAGAGCTAGAGTGGGACCTGAATGTTCTATTGAACCATTGGGGCGCTATCAAGCAAGCTTCTGATTCAAATGCAGCTCCTTTCCTAATTCACCAAGAGAGTAACGTTATTGTTCGCGCAATTCGTGACTATCTACGTCGTGATATTGGCGAGATTCTAATCGACAGCAATACTATTTTTGAACGTGCACAAGCGCACATTCAATTAATACGCCCAGATTTCATGAATCGCGTTAAGAAATACGATGGTGAAGTGCCACTATTCAGCCATTACCAGATTGAAAGCCAGATCGAATCTGCTTTCCAACGTGAAGTTCGTCTTCCATCTGGTGGTTCTATCGTAATCGACCCAACAGAAGCACTGACTTCTATCGATATCAACTCTGCTCGTGCAACAAAGGGCGGCGATATTGAAGAAACAGCACTTAACACTAACCTAGAAGCTGCCGATGAAATTGCACGTCAATTACGTCTACGTGACCTAGGTGGTCTTGTTGTAATCGACTTTATCGATATGACCCCGGTTCGCCACCAACGCGAAGTAGAAAGCCGTCTACGTGATGCCGTTCGTTTAGATCGCGCACGTGTTCAGATTGGTCGTATTTCTCGCTTTGGTCTTCTAGAGATGTCTCGTCAACGTTTGAGCCCATCACTAGCAGAAGCAAGCCACCACATTTGTCCTCGTTGTACAGGTACTGGTGTTGTTCGTGATAACGAATCTCTAGCACTTTCTGTTCTACGTTTGATTGAAGAAGAAGCTCTAAAAGACAACACAGCACAAGTACTTGCTGTTGTGCCTGTTCCAATCGCTTCTTACCTTCTGAACGAAAAACGTCGCTCAGTAAACCACATCGAGAAGAACCAAGAAGTTAAGATCACTGTTGTTCCTAACTCAGACATGGAAACGCCGCATTTTGAGGTTATCCGTGTTCGTGAAGGTGAAGAGTTCGATCTACTATCTTACTTGCTGCCTAACAAGCTAGAAGCTCTAAAAGAAGCGGAAAGCAAAGAGCCTGCTGAACAGACTATTCGTCCTAAGAAGATCGAAGAACCTGCTCTGAAAGGCTTCGCAGCTCCTGCTCAATCAGCACCAACTCCTGCTCCAGCACCTAAAGCTGTAGAAGAGAAGAAAGCTGAACCAGCAGCGACTCAAGAACCAGGCCTAATTGGTCGTTTCTTCAAAGCTATCGGTAGCTTCTTATTTGGCTCTTCAACTCAAGAAGAGAAAAAAGAAGAAGAGAAGAAAGAAGAAGAAAAACCTAAAAACAATCGTAACAACGGCAACCGTCAACGCCGTGATCGTAACGATAACCGTCGTCGTAACCAACGTGGTGAGCGTGGCGAACAGCGTAACGACCGTGGTGAACGTGGTGACAATCGTAACGAAAACCGTGACAACAAACGCCGCCGTAAGCCAGCTCGTGATGAGAAGCCTGAAGAGCAAAAAGAAGCAGCTCCACAGCAAACTCGTCAGCCTCGCAAGCCTAAGCAAGACCGTCGCAACAAGCCACGTGATGAGCAGAAGCAACGCGAAGAGCAAGCACCATCTAAATTAGCAGAAGAAGGTCTACAGCTAGCAGCAGAAGCACAAGCTGGTAAACCGGAAGCGCCTAAGGCTAAACCTGAAGCGAAAGCAGCTAAGATTAAAGAGCGTCGTCAGCGTCGTAAACTGAACAAGCAAGTTCGTGTTAAAGACCAACAAGCTCAAGCTGAAGATAACGCTTCAAAAGAGCAGGTTGCTGCTAAAGAACTATCTGTTTCAAAAGAACAGTCAGTAGCTCAAGAGCAAAAAGTTGCGGAACAAGTAGAAGCAACTCAAGCGAATGCAGAGCAAACTGAACAGGAAGAGCCGAAACAACGTCGTAACCGTCGTTCTCCACGTCACCTACGTGCAAGTGGTCAACGTCGTCGTCGCGGTCGTGATCGTCGCCCTAACCCATTCCGCCTACGTAAAGGTGGTGTAGCTTCTCCAGAGATGGCTATGGGTAAAGTGATGCCTCGCTTCATTCCAAAACCTCACCACAAGCAGGCAAAGCCTGAAGTGGCTGAAGTTCAAGTAGCAGCTGAAGCTCAAACATCTGTTCAAGAGCAGAATGTTGCTCTAGAGACGGCACCACAAAGCAACGTAGCAATGACTGGCGGCTTCGCATGTCCAGAGCTTGCAATGGGTAAAGTTATCATCCGTCGTGAAGATGCTGCTGTTGAAGCTCAAGTAGCTGAGACTCCTGCTGCAGTTGAAGCTCCTGCAGTCGTTGAAGAAGCACCAGTGGTTGTTGAAACCGCGAAAGTTGAAGCTCCAGTGATTGCAGAAGCGACGAAAGTTGAAGCGCCTGTTGTAGCAGAAGCTGTGCAAGCAGAAGCAACACCAGTTGTTGAAGCTGAAGCGCCTAAAGCTGAAAGTGCAAAAGTTGAAGAAGCACCTGTTGTTAAAGCAGAAGCTCCTAAAGCGGCACCAAAGGCAGCTGTTGCTAAGAAGCAAGCCGGTTCACCAATGACTAAAGCTCCTGGTCCTCAAGAGATCAAAGAGATTGAAGTGATTGCAGCTCCGTTCCGCACTGAACGTTTTGTATCGAAAGGTGCAGGCAGTCAGGCAGCGTCGAACAAAGCTGGCGCGGCGATGACTAAGCCAAACTACTAGTGATTACTGATAGGTAATCGCGAGTAAATAGAATCAAAGGCTGCTTATTAAAGCAGCCTTTTTCATATCTACTAATCGAATAAAAATTAACAGATATATTACTCAAAGTTAGGTTCAACCTTGAACTTAATCACATTTTTGGGTAGCATTCGCGCACTTATCTTTTCGACACTTCGCTATTGCCGCTCTTTTCCATCACTGTTTGGCTACGCAATACACCCGTGTCGGTAAATCCATCTTAAGCATAGCTGAGCAAACATGTTCGAATTCCCACAATTTTCAAAGCACTCTGTAAAGAATGACGTGCTTTCAGGTCTTACAGTAGCCCTGGCTCTGGTACCTGAAGCTGTAGCATTCGCCTTTGTTGCTGGCGTTGACCCAATGGTTGGTCTTTATGCAGCATTCATCGTAGGTTTAATCACTTCTGTCTTTGGCGGCCGTCCAGGTATGATTTCTGGCGCAACCGGCGCAATGGCCGTTGTAATGGTGAGCCTAGTGGCAACCCATGGTGTTCAATACCTATTCGCAGCCGTTATGCTGGCTGGCCTTCTGCAAATTGCAGCAGGTGTATTTAAACTAGGTAAATTTATCCGTATCGTTCCACACCCAGTAATGATTGGTTTCGTGAACGGTTTGGCCATTGTTATCTTCCTAGCTCAGCTTGGTCAGTTTAAAGCGCCAGACGTAACAGGTGCATTAACTTGGCTACCAAGCGGTCAAATGACACTCATGCTGGGTTTAGTAGCCCTTACAATGGCTATCATCCACTTCCTACCTAAGCTAACAACAGCGGTACCATCTTCACTGGTTGCTATTGTTACAGTAACGGCTTTGGTTGTCGGTCTTGACCTTGAAACTCGCACTGTTGTCGACTTCCTACGTACAATGTCTGGTGACGAAGCTGCAACGCTAGCGGGTTCTCTACCAACGTTCTCTATTCCTGCTGTTCCGTTTTCTTTTGAGACACTACAGATCATCCTACCGTACGCAATTATCCTTGCGGCTATCGGCCTGATCGAGTCTCTACTGACACTGACAGTACTAGATGAAATGACAAACACTCGTGGTCAATCTAACCGTGAATGTGTTGGTCAAGGTATGGCTAACGTAACGTGTTCTGTATTCGGTGCGATGGGTGGTTGTGCGATGATCGGTCAATCGATGATCAACGTAAACTCAGGTGGTCGTGGTCGTCTTTCAGGTATCGTCGCCGCAGTTGCACTACTGATGTTCATCCTGTTCGGTTCTGCACTGATTGAAATGATTCCTCTAGCAGCACTTGTGGGCGTAATGTTCATGGTTGTTATCGGCACATTTGAATGGGCAACCTTCAAGCTTGCGCGTCGCGTTCCTAAACAAGACTTCTTCGTTATCGTTCTTGTTACCGTAGTAACAGTACTGACTGATCTTGCTGTGGCAGTAGGTGTTGGTGTTGTCGCTTCTGCGCTAATGTTTGCTTGGCAACATGCTAAACACATCTACGCAGATACATCAGTAAACGCTGAAGGCTCAAAAGAGTACAAAGTTAACGGCCCAATCTTCTTTGGTTCAACGGCTAACTTCCTAGAGTTGTTTGACGCATACAACGATCCACAAGATGTAATCGTTGATTTCGCAAACTCACGCGTGACTGACCACTCTGCAATTGAAGCGATCGACACGATTGCTGACCGTTACGCGGCGCTAGGTAAAACACTTCACCTTCGCCACCTAAGCCAAGACTGTGTTGCTATGCTGCACAAAGCAGGTAGCTTAGTTGAAGCGAACGTTGCAGAAGACCCAATCTACAAAGTAATGTCTAAGTAATCTTAGCTGTAGCTTTAAGTTAGATTTAGAGAGGCCGACATTCAATGTCGGCCTTTTTTATACCTATCGGTCAGCCCTTACGCTGATAACAAAACGACGTACATTGTTCCTACACTACATCGAACGCAGTATCGCTTCGCTAGACTCTTCGATTAAATCCAACACCAATTCAAAACCATTTCCCTCACCATAATACGGATCGGGGATCTCTTGATATTGTGACTCTCCAAAGCTCAAAAATAATGCGAGCTTGTATTGGAGGTGAACTGGGCATTGGCTCATTAAGTCGTCTAAATTCGCCCTATCGGCCGCGAGTATCAGGTCAAATTCTTCGAAGTCATTATCTACCACTTTACGAGAAGTAATCCCCTTAAAGCTGTAGCCTCGCTTCTCTCCTGCAGATTTGGATCGCGAGTCTGGCGGGTTGCCTTGATGAAAACCAATCGTCCCCGCAGAGTCGACCACAACATCAATATCCAGCTGTTGCGCTTTCTTCCTTAGCACCGCTTCACCTGTTGGAGAGCGGCAAATATTCCCCATACAAACTACGAGTATCTTTTTCATCCCTAATCACCTGTTCTTCCGATGGTTTTTGCTATCGTTAAGTTAGGCTATGATAGACGCAATCACAACTTAAAAGGATTTGTTATGTCGACTGAAGACAACAAAGAACAACGCCACAAAGCAAGACAACAGAAAGTAAAAGAACAAGTCGATGCACGTGTCGCTGCAGCACAAGAAGTAAAAGGCCTATTGCTGGTCATCACGGGTAACGGTAAAGGTAAATCAACATCCGGTTTTGGTACGATTACACGTGCAGTTGGTCATGGTAAGAAATGCGCCGTTGCTCAGTTTGTTAAAGGTACCTGGGATAACGGCGAAAAAAACGTTCTGCAAAAGCTTGATGTCGAGTTCCAAGTCATGGGCACAGGCTTTACTTGGGAAACTCAGAACAAAGCGCAAGATATTGAAGCTGCGCAGCGTGTATGGAAAGAGTGCCAACGCATGCTGGCTGATGAGTCGATCGATGTGATTCTGTTTGATGAACTGACTTACATGGTTAGCTACGGTTACATCGAACTCGATGAAGTGGTTGAGGCGTTGAATAACCGCCCGAAGATGCAGTCTGTCATCATTACAGGTCGTGGCGCGCACCGTACTCTTACTGAGATAGCAGATACAGTATCTGAAGTTCGCAATGTGAAACACGCTTTTGAATCTGGTGTTAAAGCGCTACAAGGCGTTGACTGGTAATCACCTTCAACCAGAGATCCCCGACTCGGTCATTCTTCCCTCTCGAGGATGACGACCACTAGGCCGTTACGCTCTTGAACAAAGGACGACGGCCTATCGTCATTCCCTAGAGCGAGGGACGAGTGTCATAGGGAATCTCTCTTGAGTATTATCGAGCCAAAAATAAAAAGCGCCATTCCTACAACAGGAGTGGCGCTTTGTTCATTTTTAAATGAGATGAAGACTAGTTAAACAAACCTTTTAGTAGACCGTTTACTGCGTCTCTTGTTTTCTCATCTTTGATCTTGTCACCGTACTTTTCGTCTAACTTTTCTAAACCACGATCAATTTCTTTCTGTGCTTTCTGTTTCAATACATCATCAAAAACAAGTGCAAATTTCGGGGCTGCCCACTGACCTGTTACCTTAATTGGGATAGTCACATCTTTCAGGTCGTCGATGCTCTTACCGCCCTGACCTTCAAGTGAACCCACAATTGATGTACGCACAAGGAAATCGACCGTTTCATTGATGAAGTTTGCTTTACCTTGACCTGTCACACGTAACAGTGGCGACTGTGCTGATAAGTCGTTAGTTGAAACCCAACCTTTATCCACTTTCAGCGTCGCTTTCATTGCACTGAAGTCCGTTTTTTGAGCTTCATTTGTGCTTTCAACTTTCTCGCCCTTGATCTTAGCGTAGTTTTCTCGAATCAGTTGAGCTACGTTGATGCCGTTAACTGCACCATCTTCAAAGTTAATCGCGATAGTACCGACTAGGTTTTTCTTGATACCCGTCGGAGTTAGACTCTTACCTTTCACGTTGACATCAATATTACCGGTACCTTCCAGCATATCGTTATCTGCAACATCAACCAGTAACGGTTGTACTTTCACGCCTTTGATTTTCTTCTTAGCCGTGTAAGTCGCTGGTGTTTTACGAGCGTCTAACTTTGCAGTAGCAGAAATAGAACCTTGGTAAAGATTCGAGGTGAATGAGGTTAGCTCTGCGATACCACGGTTAACCGAAAATGCGGTTTTAACATTCTGCATCTTCGCGTTGTTCGCCTTGAACTTATCAATCGTGATGTCACCTTTCACGTCTAACGTTTTCAGAGCCGACAGATCAGGTTCCACTTCTTTAGCTGGATCTGAACTACCAGAACTTGACGTTGAACCACCAGCAGAACCAGAAGGCGCTGTGCTCGCTGTTTCTGTTGTATTGCCTAAGCCTAAGAATTCATCTAAATCAATATTCGGGCTATGAAGAGAGAAACGAACCTTTGGTATTTCAGATAGGATTACGTCTGCTTTACCGTCTAATGCAATAGCGTTAGCTTGTAGCTTCTCTAACACAAAGCTCAGGTGGCTCTTGTTAAGATCGAAGCTTAAGTCAGACAGCATGTCGACTTTCATTGGAGACTGAGGAAGCGTGTCGCCTTTGAATGTTGAGTCTAACGTTAACTTGTTCAGCGTTACTTTTGAAATCGCGCTATCAACAGTAAGTTCACCGCCACCTTTAAGATCAAGGTCAAGGCCAGCTGCATTACCGATTACAGCGTAAGTCAGTTGGTTTACCTTATCGAACTCAAACGTATTCAAGCCAATTTTTGCTGACTCAATCGACGTCGCTGGATCATTGAACTTAGCGTTTAAGTCGATATTACGAAGTGCGTAACTTGCAAAGCCTTCAGCTAATTTGAATTCTGCACTGCCTTGTGCAGAGAACTTCTGTTGATTGTTCTCACCAGAAGCCGCAAATGTCGCGGTTGTCCATGTATCAACGGCAAACTCAGAAAGATTCAAAGACACATCGTATAGCTTAGTGAATGAACCCGCTTGCTTGTCGTCCATTTCAAACAATGCGTTTGATACAGTTACGCCTGCAAGGTTGATCGTCCAACCCGATGCGTCTGTGGTAGTTTGCTCTTGAGGGGCAGGCGCTGATTCAGAACTTGTGCCTGCTGCAGGCTCAGATTCTTGAGGCGCTGACGCTTGCGTTAGTGCATCAATGTTCTTGCGACCATCTTTAAGCGTTTCTAAATAGAATTCTGCACCATCTAGAGTAATGTTGCCGATCTCTAGTTGGTTGCTAAATAGCGGAGTAACCGAAACGTCAACGCCAACGGTATCAACCTTAAATAGGTTAGGTTGCGTAAAACCTTCAGGGTTGCGTAATTCAGTTTGACCAAGTTCAAAGCCAATGGATGGGAAGAATTGCCAGCTGATATCACCCTCGATCACTAGCTCTAGGCCTGTGTGTTTTTGGGCTTGTTCGACAATTAATGGCTTAAATTGGTTGGGATTCACTAACAGCACTAGTGCCAGAATTGCTGCAACGACAACAAACACTGGTACAGCTATGAAAATGAGTAGTTTCTTCATCCGCATATTCCTTGCTTAGATTCCAAAAGAAAGTGGCACTATAAAAGTGCCACTGATTCGGTAAAAAATAAAGCTAAGTGAGTCACTTAGGCAAAATTTTATTCGATTAAGACTTCAACAACTTCGCAATGTGCGCTTTTAGCACATCAATCGCAATACGGTTTTTACCACCACGAGGAACGATGATGTCTGCATGTTGTTTTGAAGGCTCGATAAACTGCATGAACATTGGACGTACTGTTTCTTGGTATTGCTTAAGTACAGTGTCCATTGTACGACCACGCTCTTCTACATCACGCTTAACACGGCGTAATAGACAGATGTCTAATGGTGTATCCATAAACACACTTGCGTGCATTAGTTTACGAAGACGCGGGTCTGTTAGAAGCAGAATACCCTCTAAAATGATCACTTTCTTTGGGGTAAGTGTAGTCGTTTCAGAAGTACGTGTGTGCTCTGTGTAGCTGTATTCAGGAACTTCTACGGCGTTGCCACTCATTAGCTGCTGTAGATGTTCACATAAAAGATCATGATCTAGTGCATTTGGGTGATCGTAGTTAGTTTTAACACGCTCTTCCATACTCAAGTGGCTTTGGTCGCTGTAATAGCAATCTTCCGTGATAACACCAATTTGATGGTCGCCTACTTTTTCGCGCAATTCATTATAAATTGTACTAGCAATCAGACTTTTTCCTGAAGCTGAAGCGCCAGCGATACCTACGATGACACATTGATTATTATCAGACATTAATTTTGCACCCGATATGGTTTGGTGGTGGGAAGAGATAAACCGCCTGATTATAGGGGCTAAAGCACATAGATTCTAGTCGCCATTTTAGCTAATTGCAGTCAAATTGATGATATCAATGCATTTAATGAATGCAATCGTTTGCTTTCAAATAACTTGCCTACAACTATTTGCACAACCCCAATGGCTATCAGCCTAAATCCAACCGCTATTTATCTAATCCAACATGATTAACACAACTTTTTGATTATCTTTCGCTATTCAACCAAAGAAAAGTTAATCGCTTCTGGTCTCGCCTTGCCGGTCCAGAACATCTTCGCAGCCACATTCTCTGCAAGCTCTAAGTAGTGACGTGTATGTTCACTATCTGGACGACGAATCACCGTCGGGCAACCTGCATCGATATCTTCTCTCACATCAATATGAAGAGGGATCTGTGCCAAAATATCGAGGTAAAACTCTTCTGACATAGCTTCGGCACCACCAACACCAAAGATATGCTCTTTCTCACCACAGTGACTACAAATATGATAGCTCATGTTTTCAACTAAGCCTGCGACTGGCACACTCACCTTATCAAACATCGCTACGCCTTTACGTGCATCCGCTAGCGCCAAATCTTGAGGAGTGGTCACCACTACAGCCCCGGTCACTGGGATCTGTTGCGATAACGTCAGCTGAATATCGCCCGTGCCCGGTGGCATATCAATAACTAGATAATCCAACTCTGGCCATACGGTTTCGTTAACAAGCTGACCTAAAGCCTTGGCCGCCATTGGACCGCGCCAAATCGCAGCGTCATCTTTCGACACAAGATAACCGATAGAGTGAGTGAAAATACCGTGCGCTTCGATTGGCATCATCCACTTGTTATTCTGGACTTCTGGTTTCGCATCTAATTGGCCAAGCATCATAGGTACAGAAGGACCATAGATATCCGCATCCAACAAACCCACTTTTGAACCAGACTTAGATAAAGCCAAAGCAAGGTTGACTGAAGTGGTCGATTTACCCACCCCACCCTTTGCAGATGTCACGGCGATGATGTTCTTCACCCCCTTCAATGGTGTCGCAACCGTGGTTTCTAACGCAGACGGCTTCACCTTCACTTCAAACTGAAAAGCGCTAACAAGCTGTTGTTCAATCTGAGAGTGAATCCACTGTTCCAATTCAACCGCAAGCTGATTAGCGGCAAAAGGTAAGGTGATAACAAATGATCCACGCGGATCAACCGATACAATATTTTGGTGTAGCGCCCACTCTGGGATGAGGATTGGTGACTCGAACTCATTCAACCATGAACAGAAATCTTGCTTAGAAGTAAAGTTACGCATTGGGACTCCTTTTTTTATTTATGCTATCACCCACGAGATGAAGACTGAACCCCTAAAAAACTAGGGGAATCCTTAGTCTGATACCTTGGCGTATCACACGTTATAAAGTAGTATTACCTCTCAAATTTATACCTATCAAAAAAGCGAATTATTAAGTATGGCAACTGATCCAAGACAACTTTTGGTAACTTGTGCGCTTCCGTACGCTAACGGCTCTATTCACCTTGGCCATATGCTTGAGCATATCCAAGCTGATATCTGGGTTCGATACCAGCGTCTACGTGGCAACACTGTAAACTTCATCTGTGCTGACGATGCTCACGGCACGCCAATTATGCTTAAAGCTCAACAGATGGGTATCACGCCAGAAGAGATGATCGCTGCTGTTAGTGAAGAGCACCAAAAAGACTTCGCTGGCTTTGATATCAGCTTTGATAACTACCACAGCACACACAGCGAAGAGAACCGTGAACTGGCTTCTCACATCTACTTAGAACTTAAAAAGAACGGCTTCATTTCTAGCCGCACTATTTCTCAGCTTTTCGATCCTGAGAAAGAGATGTTCCTACCAGACCGCTTCGTAAAAGGTACTTGCCCTAAGTGTAAGTCAGAAGACCAGTATGGTGATAACTGTGATAACTGTGGTGAGACATACAGCCCAACTGAGCTAATTAACCCTAAATCAGCGGTTTCTGGCGCAACTCCAGTAATGAAAGACTCTGAGCACTTCTTCTTCGACCTACCTCAGTTCGAAAGCATGCTTAAAGAGTGGACTCGTTCTGGCTCTCTACAGAATGAAACTGCAAACAAAATGCAGGAATGGTTTGAGTCTGGTCTGCAACAGTGGGATATCTCACGTGATGCACCTTACTTCGGCTTTGAAATCCCAGGCGAAAAAGACAAGTTCTTCTACGTATGGCTAGACGCACCTGTTGGCTACATGGCTTCTTTCAAGAACCTATGTGACAAACGTGACGATCTAAACTTCGATGAATACTGGAAGAAAGACAGCACAACTGAGCTTTACCACTTCATCGGTAAAGACATTGTTTACTTCCACAGCCTATTCTGGCCAGCAATGCTAGACGGCGCAGGTTTCCGTAAGCCAAACAACGTATTCGTACACGGCTACGTAACAGTGAACGGTGCGAAGATGTCTAAGTCGAAAGGCACATTCATCAAAGCAAGCACGTACCTAAACCACCTAGACCCTGAGTGTCTACGTTACTACTACGCTGCGAAACTAAACAGCCGCATCGATGACTTAGATCTTAACCTTGAAGACTTCACTCAACGTGTAAACGCTGACGTAGTAAACAAGATTGTTAACCTAGCTTCTCGTAACGCTGGCTTCATTACTAAGCGTTTTGAAGGCAAGCTAGCTGCTGAATTTGCAGAGCCTGAGCTATACAACGAATTCGTTGCTGCTGCTGAGCGTATCGGTGAGCTATACGAAACTCGTGAATTCAGCCGTGCTATCCGTGAAATCACTGCACTAGCGGATAAAGCTAACCAGTACATCGACGAAAAAGCACCTTGGGTTCTTGCAAAAGAAGAAGGCAAAGAAGCTGAGCTTCAACAAGTTTCTTCTGTAGGTATTAACCTATTCCGCGTACTGATGGCTTACCTGAAACCAGTGATGCCAGAGCTTGCAGCTCGCACTGAAGCTTTCCTAAACGAAGAGCTAACGTGGGAAGCGATTGCTACTCCGCTAACTGATCACGAGATCACTAAGTTCAAAGCGCTATTCAACCGCATTGACCCTAAGAAAGTGGAAGCAATGGTTGAGTCTTCTAAAGAAGATGCAGCCGCTGAAGCAGCAGCGAAAGAAAAAGCAGAAGCTGAAAAAGAGCAAGCAAGCCAAACTGAGCTAGACAAAGAGCCAATCGCAGACGAGATTGAGTTCGATGCCTTTGCAGCAGTAGACATGCGTATCGCTCGTATCATCTCTTGTGAAGAAGTACCAAAAGCGAACAAACTACTGAAGTTCCAACTAGACATCGGTGGTGAGACTCGCCAAGTATTCTCTGGTATCAAATCAGCATACAAACCTGAAGAGCTAGAAGGCAAGCTAACTGTAATGGTAGCAAACCTAAAACCTCGTAAGATGAAGTTTGGTATGTCTGAAGGCATGATCCTAGCAGCGGGCCCTGGCGGCAGCGACCTATGGATCCTTGAGCCACACGAAGGTGCTCAACCTGGTATGCGTGTAATGTAATTCTGACTCCAGTCAGATAACAAGCACCCATCACTAAATCCCTAATGCATTTTTGACTTGAAAGAGTTAATCAGCATTGGGGATTTTTTATATCTACCGAAAATTAGCGTTCTCTGTTAGAGTCGCCGTCAACTATGCTATGTAGAGTAGAAATTGGTTCGTCGACAAAAATAGGCTAAACCAACACCTCTTTACTCTAAAACCCTTTTTAGGAATCCCCAGTGACTAACAACGAAATCTTGCGTCGTATTCAACACGCACTAAACCTTAAAAATGCACAAATCATCAAAGCTATCGAACAAGCTGATGTGACTGTTGCTCATGACCAAGTGATTAACTGGCTAAAAGATGACAACGACAAGTCATGCTCTAAGATGAAAGATAAAGAGTTAGCGGTATTCCTAAATGGTTTCATCAACCTTAAGCGTGGCAAAAAAGAAGGCGAGCAACCTAAACCTGAAGTTGCACTGACGAACAACATGATCTTCATGAAGCTTCGTATCGCATTGAACATGAAAGCAGAAGATGTTTTGGACGTACTAGAAGTGGTTGGCATTAGCTTGAGCAAGTACGAAATCGGCGCTTACTTCCGCAAGCCAGAAAACAAAAACTACAAAGTGTGTGAAGACCAACTACTTTGCGATTTTCTAAACGGTGTGCAATTTACCAACCGTCCAGACTCAGAAGAGTTTGCGGGTTAAGTTACTACTCCTAGATAAATTTTAAGTTGCTACACATAGATAAATTACTCGTCATAGGTAAGTAACTGACCCACTGATAATTTTCTAGTAACGACAGATAAATAAAAAGCGGCGAGATAATTGAATTATCTCGCCGCTTTTTCGTTTTCTTTACGTCACTGACTAAACAGGAACAACAATAGTAAACCTATGCCTTAGCTGTCGTCTTCAGTGAAGTTCGTCGGCAATGTCGTTTTCATTTCATTCCAAACTTGTGCACTTGCGATACCGTAGTTACGAATCACTAATGGCAAAGTTTCGCGCTCACCACTTTCACAGATAATGAACAACTCTTTATAAAAGTCCATCGCTAAACGTCGTGCTTCTGGGTTAGAGAAGTAGTAGCTACCGATACGGTCATAAAGTTTACGCACACCGTTAAAGATCAGGCCGTAAATCTGGTTGCCTGAGTGGAATGCCAAACGTTGGAAAAGCATGTAATCATAGAAGTTGAAAGTCTTCGCGATTAAGATCGTCTGACGTTTCGCTTCATCTTTTTCTGAATCTTCTTTTACCGCTTGTTTGATCTTGTCAGCGTATGGCGACGATTCTAGGAACTCATCCCAAGTTGGTGCCGCAAGTAGCGCTTCACAAGATTCAATCACGTTACTGATAGTACGCTCTGAAGCTTCTTTGTTTGCTTTGAATGCATAACGCATAAAGATCGGGCTGATATTAGTACGAGCAGCAAGCAGGTCTTCTACCATTTTGCTTGCGTTATCAACGTCCAACGTCATTAGCGTATCAAGGATATGAAGACCTGAGGTTTCCATAAACTGGTTAACTTTAGTTGGTTTGCCATGTTGGATTGTCAACCAACCATCACGAGCAAGACGTTGTAGTACTTCACGAAGCGTAGTACGTGTAACACCAATCAGCTCAGAAAGCTCACGCTCTGCGGGCAAGATAGAACCTGGAGGGAAACGGCCATTCCAAATACTTTCAATGATATACTTCTCTGCAAATCCTGCCGGGCTCTTCGCCTTAATGACCATCTACACTTCAATCCAATTTAATTATTCTGTTCTAATTTACTCATCATACCACTAGTTCACACCTAGCGGAAACACCCTCAAAAATTTTACTCACCCTAAACACCGTTAGAGTTATAACTCTAAAGTTCAGCACACGTTTGCACCTCAGGTTTGTAAAGCAAGCGACTCTAAACCACCATTTAAACAAACCGATAACACAACAATTTTTCTTTAAAATCAATGGGATTGGTCATATTTTTAAAGCTATTAATTTGCAATATTAAGTTGTAATAATCATATATAAGCCGTCGTTATTCTGTAATTTTCAATCATTTCGCTGAAATATTGATTCTAGTCGGTTTTTATCACATTTTAAGTGGTATGCTTGCGCTACTTTGATCGCGTTTCTCAACAAAAAAGAGGTATTTTTAGGGCTACAGGGCTTTTCCTGTTGACTAAATGTTATCTAAGAGTAAAGTTGCGCTCAAAAATAAGCAGTGCTTGAGTTTCTAAGGGAGTGACTTGGCAAGACCACAGAACATTACATGGAATGTAGTTTTTCTAAGTCACTGTTAGTTATAGTTTTTAACAATTTCTATAGCTCGATTCTCAAAATGTTGTATTGCTTGTCTATTCATAATCAACATAAAAGAGTATTAACATGCCGATGTCTCTCGGAAACGCTTTTATCAAGAACTTCCTTGGTAAAGCTCCTGATTGGTATAAACTTGCCATCATTTCCTTTTTAATCATCAACCCGTTTGTTTTCTTCCTAGTTGACCCATTTGTTGCGGGCTGGCTATTGGTGGTTGAGTTTATTTTCACTCTAGCTATGGCTCTCAAATGCTACCCACTTCAACCGGGTGGTCTATTAGCTATTCAAGCAGTCGCCATTGGCATGACCAAACCAGAAATGGTTTATCACGAGCTGCAAGCAAACCTTCCTGTATTACTCTTGCTCGTATTCATGGTTGCTGGCATTTACTTCATGAAAGAACTGCTTTTGTTCATTTTCACGAAGATCTTGCTTGGCATCCAATCTAAAATTTTACTCTCCGTTGCCTTCTGTGTTGCTGCCGCTTTCTTATCAGCATTCCTAGATGCACTAACAGTAATCGCCGTAGTTATTAGCGTTGCGGTCGGCTTCTACTCTATCTACCACAAGGTTGCATCAGGCAAGGGCACAACGTCTTCGCACGATCATACTCATGATGAAGAGATCTCAGAGCTAACTCGTGATGACCTAGAAAACTACCGTGCTTTCCTACGTTCACTGCTAATGCACGCTGGTGTGGGTACAGCACTGGGTGGTGTAATGACCATGGTAGGTGAACCACAAAACTTGGTAATTGCTAAGCAAGCAGGTTGGGAGTTCGGTGAATTTATCATCCGTATGCTGCCAGTAACACTACCTGTTTTCTTCTGCGGTATTTTAACTTGTGCACTTGTCGAGAAATTCAAAGTGTTTGGTTACGGTGCTCAACTACCAATGAATGTTCGCCAAATCTTAGTTGAGTTTGACAACAAAGAACGTGCAAACCGCACGAAGCAAGACGTAGCAAAACTATGGGTTCAAAGTGCAATCGCAGTTTGGCTTATCGTCGGCCTTGCACTTCACGTTGCTGAAGTAGGTTTGATTGGCCTGTCTGTGATCATCTTAGCTACAGCATTTACGGGTGTTATTGAAGAACACTCTATGGGTAAAGCCTTTGAAGAAGCGCTGCCATTTACTGCACTTCTTGCCGTTTTCTTCGCTGTTGTTGCTGTGATCATCGACCAAGCTCTATTTAAGCCAGTCATCGATGCAGTACTTCACGTTGAAGATAAAGGCGCACAGCTCGCACTCTTCTATATTGCCAACGGTATTTTATCGATGGTTTCAGATAACGTGTTCGTCGGTACGGTTTACATTAACGAAGTGAAAACTGCACTGGTTGAAGGCATCATCACTCGTGATCAGTTCGACCTACTTGCTGTTGCTATCAACACTGGTACTAACCTACCTTCTGTTGCAACGCCAAACGGCCAGGCTGCATTCCTATTCCTATTAACATCAGCACTTGCTCCGTTAATTAGATTGTCTTACGGTCGCATGGTTATCATGGCGTTGCCATACACCATCGTATTGGCACTGGTTGGCCTAGCAGGCATTGTGTTCTTCGTAGAGCCAATGACAGCATGGTTCTATGATGCAGGTTGGATCATTCAACGCACTGGTGAAGTCGTTGCTCCAGTTATCTCTGGTGGTCATTAAGCTAAACATTGTGTCGCAAACCACAATAACTATAACTAACTAATCAAAAATATTAGTTGATTAGGAAACTTATCCAAGATAAAAAGCTCTGAGTAATCAGGGCTTTTTTATTTTATAGACAGGATTCAATTCGTGAACTTTTTAGCAATGATCAAAGACTTCTCTAAGGGACGTTTATCTTGGCTTTTACTGCTGGCTTTTATTGTCTTTTTTGAAGCGTGCGCTCTCTTCTTCCAACACGTGATGATGCTTGGTCCTTGCGTGATGTGTATCTATGAGCGCGTTGCTATGCTCGCTATCGGTGTTGCCGCCATGATTGGTGCGATTGCCCCGAATAACCCAATATCACGCTGGTTAGGCCTTGCTAGCTGGGGATTTGGCGCATACAAAGGTTTGATGCTTGCTTTAGAGCACGTCGATTACCAGTTCAATCCGTCCCCTTTCGCAACCTGCGACTTATTCGTAACCTTCCCTAGCTGGGCGCCTTTAAACCAATGGGCTCCGTGGATGTTTGAGGCTTACGGCGATTGCAGCAAGGTTGTGTGGCAGTTCTTCGATCTTTCTATGCCTCAGTGGCTAGTAATTATCTTTGCAGGTAACTTGGTTGCTTTCGGTATTGTGGTTATTTCTCAATTTGTGAAGTCGAAAAACGACTAACAGTAAGCCGTTGACACTTGGACAACAAAAAAGTCGACCACGAGGTCGACTTTTTTATTACTTAAGCTTTTGAACATATTAAGAGAGTCTGTTATTCACACAAACTAAGTTGCTCAACAAGCCGTGATTAGCTGCTTTTACCGCAGCATTGTTTAAACTTCTTGCCGCTTTCACAAGGGCAAAGGTCGTTTCGACCGATGTCTTTAAACGGGTTCACGCTCTGGGACTTATTGCCCAACATAGCTTCATCCGCTGCCATTGCCACTTCTGAGATCATCAGATCGACTTGACCCACTAAATCGGCAAGCGATGGTGGGTTAGTAAGCCCTGCAGCGATCATTTGTTGTTGAGTTTGCTCTTCATCAATCGCAAGCATCAAGGTGGTTAAGAGCGCTTGCAACATGCGCAGAGTACCATCCGCGACTGTCACGTTCTGCCACTGCTCTTCCACTGTTGGCCAAACCATCATGAAGCCTTCAGAAAAATCAGCGAACTGTTCGTTAAAGTCACCTTCAGCCAGTACGTCTGTTAATAGGTATTCATTACGCTGAATCAGGTTGTGCTGGCGATTAATCTGTTCTGTCACCGTTTTTACCAGCTCTTTACCCGCTTCAGGCGCAACGATAACCAGCCACTCTTCTGGATCGAGTGGTTTGGTCGCTAAGTTAGAGGCAAGGATTGCACCTTCCATAAACTGCGGAGTAATGTCAGTGATTGATTCTGGTAGGCTTAATAATTGATATGTCATGAAAGCTCTGGATATTGGGCATTTTCGATATTATAACGCCATCCTCCCAAAGATGTCGCTATTAAGAGACGAAACCATCATTAAGACATGCACCACACTCATAGTGACAATTCTGTAAGCACACCGTACAATCACGCCTCGAATTTTTCGGTTCATTCAGTTTTGGTAAAGCAACATGCGCGTAATACTTGGCCCTATGGAGGGCGTTCTAGACCACCTAATGCGTGAAATTCTCACAGAGATTAATGATTACGATCTCTGTGTGACAGAGTTTGTGCGCGTCGTAGATCAACTTCTTCCCCCGCATGTGTTCCACCGTATTTGCCCTGAGCTACATCAAGGCTCTCAGACCATGGCTGGTGTGCCAATCCATCTCCAACTTCTAGGGCAACACCCAAATTGGATGGCCGAGAATGCTTTTCAAGCTGCTAGCTTAGGCGCGAAAGGGATCGATCTTAATTTTGGTTGCCCAGCAAAAGCGGTCAACAAAAGTAATGGTGGCGCTTCATTGCTAAAAGAGCCAGAGCTCATCTATCAAGTGGTGAACGCCTGTCGAGAAGCGGTACCGGCACACATTCCTGTGTCCGCAAAGATTCGATTGGGTTGGGAGCATCCGGAAGAGTGCTTTGAAATCGTCGATGCCATCGAACAAGCCAAAGCTGACGAACTCACCGTGCATGCAAGAACCAAAGTTGGCGGCTATAAAGCCAGCGAAATCAAATGGGACTTCATCAATCAAATAAGAGAAAAAACATCTCTGCCGTTGATTGCTAATGGGGAGATCTGGAACTATCAAGATGGTCAAGATTGCATAGAAGCAACAGGCGTCGATTCATTAATGGTCTGCCGTGGTGCTTTCAATATTCCAAACCTTGGTAACGTCGTTAAGCACAACCACCAGAAAATGCCGTGGGATAAAGTCATTGAACTTTTGCTGCGCTATTCAGAGTTTCAAATTAAAGGGGACAAAGGCATGTACTACCCCAATAGAGTGAAGCAGTGGTTTGTTTATCTGAGTAAAGGCTACCCTGAAGCGAACGAACTGTTTAAAGAAATTCGTACTTTCAAAAAGGCGCCACCGATTGTAGAACGCCTTCAGCGTTATCAAGAAGAACGCCGCCAACCTGTTTAAGATTATGTTTAGGGTTAAATACCCAACGCTACAAACGTGTTTACCGGTGCAAATAAGCTTTGCTTGGTAGACACGTTCGCTCTTCCCTCTTTCATTTTCATTTTCATACAAAGCATCGATTCAATAACGTGGTTAAAATTTAAGACGGTCTTTACCCGTCGTCTTAGCCACGTACAGCTTTTCATCGGCGTACTTAAATATCTCATCGAAGTTAAGTTTACTTTGCTCAGTTTCAACAATGCAGACACCGCCAGACACCGTAAATCCATTTGGAATAATGTCGGCTGAAGTGGAACAAATCGCATTCTTCACTCGCTCTAATGTTCTCATCAAAGTTTCACGATCTTCGCCTTTCATATAAACGACAAACTCTTCACCGCCAAACCGTGCTGCAACGTCACTGCTTCGAATACTGTTGCTGATCTGACGCGACATATAACGAATCACATCATCCCCCTTATCGTGGCCGTAGGTGTCGTTAATTGACTTAAAATCATCAATATCGAAGACGGTTAATGCAAACAGTTGATCGTGCTCTACACTGCGCCAGAACGCTTCTAAGCCACGACGATTCAATAACCCTGTCATAGGGTCTTTGGCTGCGAGATCTTTGAAGTAACCACGTTCAATATTGGAATTGACGTAGAAGAAGATGGTTACTGAGAACAGATACACAATGATGGCAACAATAAGGCTGTCTTTCTCGTAGACGAAAAAGTGCTCAACCTCTTTCGCGATGTCTAATTTGTAATACATCGCATGGTGAGACGAGACACCATCCAGTTTGATCTCGTGATAAAAAGCAGCAGAATCTACCGGAGTCGCTAAAGTGGTATCAATGATATCGATCCGACCTGCAAGATGCTCATTCGAGTTTGCGAGCAGCTTGTCAGCATTAATATCCACCGACAGCATCCCTTGGTGAACGCCTTTATGGAATACAGGGATCGTCATACTGATTATACGGTCAAGGGAATCAAAACGATAACCAGGGCCTGAAAGGGTGAGTTGGTCAGGGTTGTTGGCAGTTTTCTGCCAATAAGGACGACTCTTTATGGTCGCGAGTAACTCTTTGCTCAGCCCTTTGGCAAAACCTTCAGGTGAAGAGATCACATAGCCGCTCGTATCAATAAAGTGCACGCCGGCATGGTATTCATCAAGCTGGGATAAAAATGAAAGAATAGGAGCTAACGCTATTTTTTCTGACGCGCTCTTATAACTATCACTGCTTTCAGAACAAAGAGACTCTTGACCGATTAGCATATAGTCGATATCGACAGAGGGAATGTCTGAGGTTTTACCGTCGGCAAGTAGCAATACATCAATGGGCCAAATTTGGCAAAGACCATCCACAACATGTTTGTTGTGATCAAGAAAGAGAGGGTTTCCTGATTTATAATAGTTGGAGAAGCTGTAGTCTAGGGCTGTCGCCACTTTTGTGGTTCTTTTGAACACATCTTCAATACGATGAAACTCACTACTGATATCTTTTTCTACCGCGTCAAAATGATTCTTTCCTATTAGGCCAAGTAACATCGCGGCGATCACAGCGGGAAACCCGAAAACAAAGGTTAGGCTAAAGTGCCTATTTACTTTCATATAATGTGCTCTTAGCGTTCAGCTATTTTCATTTTCCCCATTAATATTATTACATTAATCGGCAATTCGCTCGACGTAAAATAATGTAAATTGATATTAACGACACACCTAACGGTCAAATAACCGCTTACAAATGAATAAAATAGAGAAGCGCCAACATATAGAGCAGGTGAGTTTGTTATCTGAGCCCATTTCAATGCTGTTAATAATATGACTTATGGCCTATTAGCTCACCTAACACCAAACTCAATTCACCGGCTAATGACCGCACGCTCAATCACAGATTGAGGCACTGTCACGCCAAGCTCACGAGCAGCATCTAGGTTGACCACCAGCTGAGAGCTCTGCGCAGTTTTGACACTCAACTTCCCGGGCTTCTGTCCTTCCAGAATGGCTGCGACATAATCCGCGGTCTGAACCCCAACATCATAATAATCTAGACCTAAACCAGCAATCGCTCCCTTTCCGACATAAGATGTGGCGCCTGCGACGACTGGCGTATCTGCATGGTTAGCCGCTTTGATAAGACCCTCCATGCCGCTTGCAACCGTATTATCGGTCAAGGCATAGATAACATCGGACTTCTTAGCAATGGATTCTGCTTTTGCTTCGACATCGTCAACAGTCAGCGCTTTTTCGGTGTGAAGTGTATAACCGAAATCTCGAGTTGCCTTTCTCAATAACCCAACTAACGCAACGGCATTTGCTTCTGCTGGGTTGTAAACTACACCGATTGAATTAGCTTCAGGGAGCAGTTCTTTGATTAATGACACATGCTGAGTGATCGGAGATAAGTCAGAAAGCCCCGTGACATTACGCCCCGGCTTTTCTAATTGTTTAACGAGCCTAGCGCCGATAGGATCCGTAACCGCGGTAAACACGATAGGAATCGAGCGAGTCGCCGACACTAAGGCTTGTGAAGTCGGTGTCGCGATACCAACAAGTACATGTGGATTTTCACTGACGAGCTCTCTGGCAATCTTGGCTGCCTGAGCCGGGTTACCATTCGCCATTTCATAGGAGAATTCTAAGTTCTTACCGGGTTCATAACCATTGGCTCTCAATCCTTCAAGAAGCCCTAAACGTGTCGCATTCAGATCTGGATGGTCAACAACTTGTGAAACCGACACTTTGGCCACGTTTGCCATTGCATTGCCAGTCCATAGCAACATCAAGCAACTTAAAACCGCTGCCAATACCTTTCTTACAGAACTCATTATCGCTCCCTGAATCAAGCTCTACCCGTCATTACTCGCTCAAAGAGAACAACATCAAAATCACTATTGACATTATTACCAGTAACCATTGATAACTTGAAGTGATATTTAACAAAAATACAACAAGGCTCGAGTTATGTGAGAAAGGTTATATTGACTTCGGAGGAAGGTAAGAAACCAAGTGAATAAGGACAGGTAAGCTAAACGGAAAGTAAGCGAGGTAACAAAAAGAGGAGCAAATCTGAGAACAAGCTATAGAAGATGAATAGTTGTTTTCAGACAAGAGGGAGAGCTGGGATTCTTTAGAACCAACGCTCCATTGAGGATTTATCTAACTGACGAAAGGCACGATTTAAAATGATTGCCAATTCTTTATAGCGAGGGCGCGGCTTCATAGGCTCTAACGCAAAACCCGTTTCAGTGATCTTTTCATGCAGTTCGCGGTACCACGATACTAGCGCCGGCGGAAGTTGTGTATTTGAGCGATTGCCCAACCACCACATACCTTGTAGCGGCAAGCTGATCGCAAACAAAGCCATAACCACAGCCTGTGGCATCGCTTGGTAATTATTAAAGACCATTTGTGTAAGAACACTGATAGCGGCAATCGCAGGCATCACTTTCACGCCAAAACGGGTCGCTTTAATAATGCGTTGCTCAGGGAAAATAGCGTTTAACTCTTTTCGAACAGGCCAGAGATCCATGTACTTTTGGCCATCTTTTAAACTACTAGCTAAACCAACTCTATTGCTCATATGAGTCTCCCATTAAAAAAAAGTTGAAATCATCAACTAAAAACACAAAAATTTGACGAAAAATAATATTCTTTCAAATTTTTTTGTTATATTTGCACAATATCGCTATTATTTGCAGACCTCAATCTCATTGTTGCCCTTATTTACAATTTAAGCAACTTTGAGAAGACTTCTGCAAGGAATGCACAAGCCTCTTTTTGATAAAGAGCGCTTTCACTTTATACGGAAATTAACGTTTTTTTGACCAAGGTTAGTACGCAAGCCTATGTGCTTCGACTATTCTTGAGATTAATTTTCATCCTTAACTGATTTCGATCAGAAAAATAAACAGGTAGTCATTAATGTCTAAGCTAGTTTTAGTTTTAAACTGTGGTAGTTCTTCTCTTAAATTCGCTGTTGTTGATGCAGAAACAGGTGCAGAGCACCTAACTGGTCTTGCTGAGTGTCTAGGTCTTCCAGAAGCTCGTATGAAGTGGAAACTTGATGGCAAGCATGAAGCACAACTAGGCGCGGGCGCAGCTCACGTAGAAGCACTATCTTTCATGGTAGAAACTATTCTTGCTTCTAAGCCTGAGCTTAAAGCTAACCTTGGCGCTATCGGTCACCGTATCGTACACGGTGGCGAGCAGTTCACTTCTTCTGCACTTATCACTGATGAAGTTCTTAAGGGTATTCAAGACGCTGCGACTTTCGCACCTCTTCACAACCCTGCTCACCTTATCGGTATCGAAGCGGCTCAACAGAACTTCCCTGGTCTACAAAACGTTGCTGTTTTTGACACTGCGTTCCACCAAACAATGCCTTCTGAGTCTTACCTATACGCTCTACCGTACAACCTGTACAAAGAGCACGGCATCCGTCGTTACGGCATGCACGGTACTTCTCACCTATTCATCACTCGTGAAGTTGCAGGCCTACTAAACAAGCCAGTTGAAGAAGTTAACATCATCAACTGTCACCTAGGTAACGGCGCTTCTGTATGTGCAATCAAGAACGGTAAATCTGTAGACACTTCTATGGGTCTTACTCCTCTTGAAGGTCTTGTAATGGGTACTCGTTGTGGTGACCTAGACCCTGCAATCATCTTCCACCTACACGACGCACTTGGTTACTCTGTTGAAGAAATCAACAACATGCTAACTAAAGAGTCTGGTCTTGCTGGTCTAACTGAAGTGACTTCTGACTGTCGTTTCGTTGAAGACAACTACGGTGAGAAAGAAGAAGCAACTCGTGCAATGGACGTGTTCTGTCACCGTCTAGCTAAGTACGTAGCTGGTTACACTGCAACTCTAGAAGGTCGTCTAGACGCAATCACTTTCACTGGCGGCATCGGCGAGAACTCAGGCCCAATCCGTGAAATGGTTCTTAACCGCCTAGGCATCTTCGGTATCGAAGTTGACGGTGAAGCTAACCTTAAAGCTCGTTTCGGCGGCGAAGGTACTATCACTACAGCTAACAGCCGTATCCCTGCAATGGTTATCTCTACTAACGAAGAGCTAGTAATTGCTGAAGACACTGCGAAACTAGCAGGTCTTTAATTGATTTTCCTGACTAGCTTCATTCGAAGCTAGTCAGTTTTTCATATCAAGAAAATGGGGCTCAACTTCTATTCCTACCCCAATTTAAATATCGGTGGGAATAGCAGTTGAGCTTTTTTTATTTCCAATAGTCAAAGGTGTTCGTCAATGTCACGTACTATTATGCTTATCCCTACAAGCGCTGGTGTTGGTCTTACTAGTGTTAGCATGGGTGTTCTTCGCGCTATGGAGCGTAAGGGCGTAAGTGTTTCTTTCTACAAGCCAATCGCTCAGCCTCGCAGCGGTGGTAACCAACCAGATCTAACGTCTACTATCATCAGCGCAAACAGCGACATTAAGATTGGTGAGCCAATCGCAATGACTAAAGCTGAAGCTTTGATCGGTAGCGAAAAAATGGACGAACTTCTTGAGTCTGTTGTTGAGCAATACAACAAGATCAACAAAGACGCAGAAGTTACGCTAATCGAAGGTCTAGTACCTACTCGTAAGCACCCATTTGCTAACCAAGTGAACGCGGAAATCGCAAAAACACTTGGCGCGGAGATCGTATTCGTTGCGACTCCTGGTACTGACAACCCTACGCAGCTTAAAGAGCGTATAGAAGTAGCATGTTCTAACTTCGGCGGTACTAAGAACAAAAACATCAAAGGCGTAATCATCAACAAGCTTAACGCTCCTGTTGATGAGGCTGGCCGTACTCGCCCTGACCTATCTGAAATCTTTGATGATGCAGACAGCGCTCAGCAAGCGAACCTTGAAGTAATGCAAATCTTCAACTCTAGCCCTATCCGTGTTCTTGGCTGCGTGCCATGGAGCATCGATCTAATCGCAACTCGTGCGGTTGATATGGCTAAGCACCTTAACGCTGAAATCGTTAACGAAGGTGAAATCTCAACTCGTCGTATTAAGAGCATCACTTTCTGTGCACGTTCTCTACCGCACATGATTGAGCACTTCAAACCAGGCTCACTGCTAGTAACTTCTGCAGACCGTCCTGACGTTATCGTTGCTGCGGCTCTTGCTGCGAAAAACGGTGTTGAGATTGGCGCAATCCTGCTTACTGGCGGTTACGACATTCCAGAAAGCATTGCTAACCTTTGTGCACCAGCATTCGCTTCAGGTCTACCGATCTTCAAGGCTCAAGGTAACACTTGGCAGACATCTCTAAACCTACAGAGCTTCAACCTAGAAGTTCCTGCAGACGATAAAGAGCGTATCGAGTTCGTTAACGATCACGTTGCAAGCCACATTGATGGCCCTTGGATTGATTCTCTATCTGAAGGTACTCAAGGCATCCGTCGTCTAAGCCCACCAGCATTCCGTTACCAGCTAACTGAATTTGCTCGTAAAGCGGCTAAGCGCATCGTTCTTCCTGAAGGTGATGAGCCACGTACAGTTAAAGCTGCGGCTATCTGTGCTGAGCGCGGTATCGCAACGTGTGTACTTCTAGGTAACCCTGAAGAAATCCGTCGCGTTGCAGCGCAGCAAGGTGTTGAGCTTGGCGCTGGCGTTGAGATCATCGATTCTGCATCAGTTCGCGAAAACTACGTAGCTCGTCTAGTAGAACTTCGTGGCGCTAAAGGTATGACTGAAGTTGTTGCTCGTGAGAAGCTAGAAGATTCAGTATTCCTAGGTACTATGATGCTTGAAGCTGGCGAAGTTGACGGCCTAGTTTCTGGTGCTGTTCACACAACGGCGAACACTATCGTTCCTCCGTTCCAGATCATCAAGACTGCTCCTGATGCTTCTATCGTATCTTCGATCTTCTTCATGCTTCTGCCTGATCAAGTTCTTGTATACGGTGACTGTGCGATCAACCCAGATCCAACAGCTGAACAGCTTGCTGAAATCGCTATCCAATCTGCAGATTCTGCTGCGGCATTCGGTATCGACCCACGCGTTGCTATGATCTCTTACTCTACTGGTGAATCTGGTAAGGGTGCAGACGTAGATAAAGTACGTGAAGCGACGAAGCTTGCTCAAGAGAAACGTCCAGATCTAGTGATCGACGGTCCTCTACAATACGATGCTGCTATCATGGAAAACGTTGCTGCTTCTAAAGCACCGAACTCTCCAGTAGCTGGTAAAGCGACTGTATTCGTATTCCCAGACCTAAACACTGGTAACACGACTTACAAAGCGGTACAACGTTCAGCAGATCTAGTATCTATCGGTCCAATGCTTCAAGGTATGCGCAAGCCAGTAAATGACTTGTCTCGTGGCGCTCTAGTAGACGACATCGTTTACACAGTAGCTCTAACGGCTATCCAAGCAGACCAAGCTGCACAAGCTGAAGAAAAAGTAGTTAACTAATTTTCTTTTTCAGAAAGCAAAAACCCTAGATGTTTATCTAGGGTTTTTTTACGCCTGAAGAAAAGCGGATTAATTAATGATTCTAACCACGTCCGTGAGGCGAATCTAAATCCAGATCAGGCCCTTTAGGCACCACTTGAGTCGGGTTGATACCAGTGTGGCTGTAATAGTAGTGGCGCTTGATGTGGTAGAAATCCGTAGTCTCTTTAATACCCTCTATTTGATAGAGCTCTTTTAGATAACCTTGGATATGTTTGTAATCCGCAATTCGTTGCTTGTTACACTTGAAGTGACCCACATAAACCGCATCAAATCGAACCAGAGTGGTAAACAAGCGCCAATCCGCTTCTGTAATCTCGTTACCCGCCAAATAGCGATGTTCGCTAAGGTGCGCATCTACTTTGTCTAAGGCTTCAAATAACGCTTCATACGCCTCTTCGTAGGCTTCTTGTGTTGTCGCAAAGCCGGTTCGGTATACGCCGTTGTTGATGTTTGGGTAGATATAATCATTCCACTCATCAATCTTCTTGGACAACTCCCACGGGTAGTAATCATCGGTGTTACCCGTTAGCTCGTTAAACTCTGAGTTAAACATGCGAATGATTTCAGACGACTCGTTACTCACAATGGTGTTGGTTTTCTTATCCCACAGCACAGGTACCGTTACTCTACCCGAGTCGTCAGGCTTGGCTTGAGTGTAGATTTGGTGCATGCGGGTATGGCCAAATAGAGGTTCAGGTAACCCCATTTGCCAACCTTCACTCATCATGTCTGGGCAAACAACCGTCACGTCAATGTGATCGGTTAGGTCTTTCAGCTCACGGAAGATAAGGGTTCGGTGCGCCCAAGGGCAAGCCAATGATACGTATAAGTGATAACGGCCGCTTTCAGGCTCAAACTGCGCGCCCGGTTTGTTCTCTATCCAGTGACGAAAGCCCGCATCTTCACGAACAAACTTACCACCGCTTTCTTTGGTGTCGTACCACACATCGTGCCAAACACCTTCAACTAACTTACCCATATCCAAACCTCTGTCATCGAAACTTTTCTCTAGTATAAAAAAAGCCAACTTTTTCAAAACTAGAAGAAGTTGGCTTAGTTGTTCGAATATTTTGATGAAGCTTGTTGAGCGAACCAATAAGCCTAAGACAAAAAAAGCGCGACTCTAATAACTAGTCGCGCTTAAGCCTGTCACAGGCTGAACCGTTTTAAATAGGCTCTAGACTTGTACGTGCAAGCAAGATACTGCGTGAACGTCATCGCCTTGAATCGTTGGCTTAGTTTGCGCACACGCCTCTGTTGCTTGTGGGCAACGAGTACGGAACACACAACCTGATGGCGGATTGATTGGCGATGGGAGATCACCTTCCAACATCTGAATGGTTTTGCTGCGCTCTAAGCGTGGGTCTGGAATTGGAACTGCAGACATCAACGCTTTGGTGTATGGGTGCTTAGGATCAGAGAACAATGCATCTGATTCGCCAAGTTCTACCGCATTACCTAGGTACATCACCAATACGCGATCAGAGATGTGTTTAACAACCGACAAATCGTGCGCGATGAATACCAAAGACAAACCTAGCTCTTTTTGTAGCTCCTTCAGAAGGTTAACTACTTGAGCTTGGATAGATACATCCAGTGCAGAAACAGGTTCATCACAGATGATCATCTTAGGTTTCAAGATAAGCGCACGTGCAATACCAATACGCTGACACTGACCACCAGAGAATTCATGAGGGTAACGGTTGATTACGTTGGGTAGTAGACCAACCTTTGCCATCATCTCTTTAACTCTGTCCTTCACTTCTTGTTTAGAAAGTTCAGGGAAGAAAGTCTCTAGAGGCTCAGCAATAATATCGCCTACTGACATACGTGGGTTAAGCGATGCTAGCGGGTCTTGGAAGATCATCTGAATCTCTTTACGAGTCTCACGACGCTTCACTTCCTGCATCTTAGTTAGGTCTTGACCTAACCACATCACTTGACCTTCAGTCGCTTCAACCAAGCCGATAATCGCACGGGCAAAAGTCGACTTACCACAACCAGACTCACCTACTACACCCAGAGTCTCTCCTTCGTAAAGGTGAACATCAACACCATCAACCGCTTTAAGGTTTGATGGTTTTGCCCAAGGCCAAGCAGACTTAGCTGCAATGCTAAAGTGAACTTTCAGGTCTTTAATATCTAATAGTAATTCTTTACTCATTTTGTCCAAGTCTCCCAATCTGAAAAACAAGCACGCTGACGGTCTTTAGCAAATGGCTGCAAAATCGGTGCTTCTTGCTTACAACGGTCCATTACACGGTGACAACGGTCTTGGTAAGGACAACCTGTTGGTAGGCGAAGTAAGTTAGGTGGGTTACCTGGAATCGTCGGTAGAATTTCACCTTCGGTATCCAAACGAGGAATCGCTTTAAGCAGGCCTTCCGCGTATGGGTGGCTTGGCTCGTAGAAGATTTCATCAACCGTGCCGTACTCCATTGTACGACCCGCGTACATCACAAGTACTTTGTCACAAGAACCAGCAACAACACCCAAGTCATGGGTGATCATAATGATTGCTGTATTGAACTCATCTTTTAGTTCGTTCAGCAATTCCATGATTTGCGCTTGAATGGTTACATCCAGTGCCGTTGTTGGTTCATCAGCGATAAGCAATTTAGGACGACACAGCAGTGCCATTGCGATCATCACACGCTGACGCATACCGCCCGAAAACTCGTGCGGGTACATAGTGATACGCTTGCGTGCTTCAGGGATTTTCACCGCTTCAAGCATGCGTACTGATTCTTCAAACGCTTCTGCTTTACCCATGCCTTTATGCAGCATAAGTACTTCCATCAGCTGATCACTTACTTTCATGTAAGGGTTCAGTGAGGTCATTGGATCTTGGAAGATCATCGCGATCTGTTCAGCACGAACCTTGTTCAGTGCTTTTTCAGGCAGGTTGAGAATTTCATTGCCTTCAAACTTTGCACTGCCTGAGATGATGCCGTTCTTAGCCAGCAGCCCCATCAGTGCAAATACCGTTTGTGATTTACCTGAACCCGACTCACCAACAATACCCAGCGTTTCGCCTTGGTTAAGTGAGAAGTTCAAGTCGTTTACTGCGGTTACGATACCATCTTGTGTGGTAAATTCGACGCGCAGATCTTTGACATCTAATAAGCTCATTATTGCTTCCTTAATCTTTTATAGCTTTTAATTGCTATTTCGTTATCTGTCTTTTGGATCAAGCGCGTCGCGCAGACCATCACCTACGTAGTTAAAGCAGAACAGCGTAACTACCATGAATGCCGCAGGGAATGTCAATTGCCAGATTGCAACTTCCATTGTTTGCGAACCTTCTTGAAGCAATGCGCCCCAGCTTGTCATAGGCTCTTGAACACCAAGACCAAGGAAAGATAAGAATGATTCTGTAAGGATCATGCTTGGAATAAGCAACGTAGAGTAAACCGCTACGATACCCAGTACGTTCGGTACGATGTGACGTGTAATGATCTTCCATTTGCTTACACCACATACGTGTGCAGCTTCAATGAACTCTTTACTACGTAGGCTCAACGTTTGACCACGTACAATACGCGCCATATCTAGCCAAGCAATCGCACCAATAGCAACGAAGATTAGGACGATGTTACGACCAAAGAACGTTACCAGTACGATTACTAGGAACATGAATGGCACTGCGTACAAGATCTCTAGGATACGCATCATCACTCGGTCAGTACGACCGCCGATGAAGCCTGAAGCTGCACCGTAAAGCGTACCAATCAGTACCGCTACGAATGCGCCCATCACACCAACCATCAATGAGATACGACCACCGATAAGAGTACGAACGTACAAATCACGGCCTAAGCTATCAGTACCAAACCAGTGGTCCGCGCTTGGCGCTGCATGCATTGCGTACCAGTCAGTATCATCATAAGTGTACTGAGCAAGCATCGGTAAGAAGATAACCGCCAGTACCATAAGCGTAAGAATAAACAGGCTTACCATTGCCGCTTTGTTTCGCATAAAACGAATGCGGGCATCCTGCCACAAACTGCGACCTTCAATCTCTAAACTCTCAGAGAACTTTTCGATCGCTTCTAAATTTTCTTTTTTCTTCAACATAACCATGCGTCCCTGTTAGTAGCGAATTTTCGGGTCAATTAGCGCTAGCAAAATATCAACGATTGCGTTGAACAAGATGAATAGGAAACCAATCAAGATGGTTACACCCATTACTAGCGAGTAGTCACGGTTAAACGCGGCGTTAACAAACAGCTTGCCGATACCTGGTAGGCCGAAGATGGTTTCAACAACAACAGAACCTGTAATGATACCTACAAACGCAGGTCCCATATAAGAAACGACAGGCAGCAGTGCTGGCTTCAGTGCATGTTTTAGAACGATGTAACGGTAACTTAGGCCTTTTGCACGAGCAGTTCGGATAAAGTTACTGTTTAGCGTTTCAATCATGCTACCGCGAGTAATACGAGCAAATGTGGCTACGTAAAGAAGAGACATCGCGATAACTGGCAGGACGATGTACATATAAGTACCGCCGTGCCAACCACCTGCTGGGAATATGTTCCAGTGCAGAGAGAACAGGTAAATAAGCGCTGGAGCCAACACGAAGGATGGCATTACTACCCCGAGCATAGCGGTCGACATTATGGTGTAGTCAATCCAGGTGTTGTGCTTCAAGGCGGCAATCGTCCCGACCGATACTCCCATAATCAGGGTAAAGATAAAGGCAATAAAACCTACCTTCGCAGATACTGGAAGTGCGACTGCGATCAGCTCATTTACGGTGTAATCTTGATATTTGAATGATGGACCAAAGTCACCTTGAACGATGTTAGTCAAGTACGTGGTGTACTGTTCAAATACAGGTTTATCTAAGCCGTATTTAGCTTCGATGTTAGCCATAACTTCTGGCGGTAATGGGCGTTCGCTCGAAAACGGGTTACCCGGTGCAAAACGCATGAGAAAGAAAGATATAGTGATCAACACCAACATGGTTGGAATCGCTTCGAATATCCTTTTCATAATGAATTTAAGCATAAACTCACTCTTTTCAGTCTGTGACAATTAAAAATTAAATAGACACTGCGTGCGATTTCTCGCACACAGGTCTAAGTTAGTTATATTTTATTTTTATAGGAGGTTATTTTGCTTTGATATAAAGATCTTTTGAATAGATCTTATCTTCGGCGTTACCTTCTGGGTAACCACCTAGCTGAGGTGATACAAGACGTGTTGTAACGTACTGGTAGACTGGAGCAATTGGCATGTCTTTAGCTAGCAATTTTTCTGCTTCGATGTATAGCTTAGTACGCTCTTCTTCTGAAGTAGAGCTTAGTGCTTTATCGATAATCTTGTCATAGTCTGCGCTCTTATAGTGCTGACCAGCAGTTGTATTTTGACTAACCATCAATGTTAGGAATGAAGATGCTTCATTGTAGTCACCACACCAACCTGCACGAGCAACGTCAAAGTTACCAGTATCTTTACTGTCTAGATATGATTTCCACTCTTGGTTTTCGAGTTTCGCGTTAATACCAAGCTCTTTCTTCCACATTGATGCGATTGCTACAGCAAGCTTCTTGTGGTTTTCAGACGTGTTGTAAAGCAGGTTAAATTCAAGTGGGTTGCTCTTCGTGTAGCCCGCTTCTTCAAGAAGACGCTTCGCTTCAGCAATACGCTCTTTTTGAGAAAGTTGACCATACTCTGGAGTTACCGGGTCAAAACCAGCAGTAATTTCAGGAGTCAAGAAGTAAGCTGGTTTTTGACCTTGACCAAGAATCGCTTTCGTCACGATGTCACGATCCATCGCATAAGACATTGCTTTACGAACACGTACGTCGTCGAAAGGTGCTTTCTGTGCATTAAATTGGTAGTAATAAGTACACAGGTTACCCTTAATGTTTACATCTTCTGGGTATTCTTTCTGTAAGCGACGGAAGTGCTCGTTAGGAACTTCGTATGTGAAATCTAGTTCGCCAGAGAGGAAGCGGTTCATTTCCGCTACTTGGTTTTCGATTGGTAAGAATGTTACTTTGTTAAGAACTGTATGTTCGTTATCCCAATAATTTTCGTTGCGTACTAGTTCAAGACGCTCGTTAACTACCCATTGATTTGGAACAAATGCACCATTACCAACAAAGTTTTCAGGCTTAGTCCACTGGTCACCGAATTTTTCAACAGTTGCTTTATGTACTGGCTTCACTGTTGTGTGACCCATCATCATTACGAAATATGGGACAGCTGTATCTAAAGTCACTTCTAACGTGTAGTCATCTAAAGCTTTAACGCCTAGTTCACTCTTGTCTTTCTTACCCGCAACGATGTCTTTCGCATTCGCCATCTTGGTATATTCCATGTACCAAGCGTATGGAGAAGCAGTTAAAGGATCAACCGCACGTTGGAAGCTGTAAACGAAGTCATTTGCCGTTACAGGATCGCCGTTAGACCATTTTGCGTCTTTACGTAGGTGGAAAGTGAATGTTTTGTTGTCTGTCGTTTCCCAGCTTTCAGCTACTCCTGGGATAGTATTGCCGTCGCCATCTTGGTTCACTAAACCTTCTAGAAGGTCACGAATTACGTGAGATTCTGGTACACCTTGAGATTTGTGAGGGTCGAGTGTTGCTACTTCAGTACCATTACCGCGAACCAGTTCCTGAACTTTTGCTAGTTCAGTGCCTGCTGGAACTTCAGCAGCGATAGAAAGAGTAGAAGTGGCAGCCACTGCCAAACCAGCACCTAGAAGAAGGGCCTGAGTGATTTTATTCTTGTACATTTAATAAACTCCAAGTTTTCCGTATTGCATCCATGACTTCTTTGCTTGGTTCACTGAACGGCAGTGATTTAGATTTATTTAGCTCAAATTTTAAGCATAAAAATCTAAAACCTTACAAAGATTGAGGCACACACTATCAACCATTGAAGTAATTTGCCATAAACAAGTCGCAAAAAATCGGATAATTCTCCGAATTACTCAAGGTAACAGTGTAAATCTCTAATAAAAACCTAATGAATAGTGAGTTACACATAGGGATTAATTAAAAACAGCCTTTAGTGTTGATGTATCTGTATTGATACTTTTTTTTAGCATCTTATGCTAGAACACGGTCAGCAAATTAACATTAATGCCACATGAAATCTAATTGCACATCACATATCCCCTAAATAGACTCCACTATTTGTGAGGATTATCACTTTATACAAAACAGCATAATGCACTGCACCAAAACAGATTTAGAAATGCACCAAGACAGGCAAAATCACGTACCGAATTTATATGCAACTTGAATGATTAACCATTTATTAATACACCACTTATTTATAAATAGCTTTGTAGCACGTACAAAAAAACTGACTTTAATAGTCGGCTTTTAATATTCGTTCTGAAGGTGAGTAACCTTGGGTGATTATTTTTCCCAACGCTCTGCAGCTTTCGCGTCTGAGTCTCGAGAGTCAACCCAACGAGTTGCTTCAGTGGTGCGTTCCTTCTTCCAAAACGGCGCTTTGGTTTTTAGGAAATCCATCACAAACTCACTGGCTTCAAAGGCCGCACCGCGGTGTGCACTGGATACACCAACGTAAACAATCTGGTCACCGATATCTAGGTCACCAACACGATGGATAACTCGCATCTTTTGGATTGGCCAGCGTGCCTCAGCTTGATCACAGATCTCGCTCAGTGATTTCTCTGTCATACCCGGGTAGTGCTCCAGAGACAAACCTATCACATTGTCGCCAAGGTTCATGTCGCGCACTTTACCAACGAACGTCACAATCGCTCCGGCAGCTGTACCTTGAGCCAAGTAGTCGTATTCGTCGCCTACATAGAAATCCTCAGCTGTCACTAATACTCTTGGATCCATGCTTAGCCTCCAGTCACTGGTGGGAAGAAAGCAACTTCGTCGCCGTCTTTCACTTCAGTCGTCAAAGGCACGATAGATTGGTTAAGCGCAGCCAGAAGCTTGCCCTCTTCCAAAGCGATATCCCATTTGCCTTCTTGTTCTACAAGGTGGCTGCGAATCGCTTCAATCGTTTTGAACTGTGCATCAACTTCAACGCTGTCCACACCAACAAGTTCACGAGTTTGAGCAAAGAAAAGTACTGTAATCATGATTCCACCTTGAAGTGACCAGATTTACCACCCGTCTTCTCTAACAGGCGTACATTCTCGATAACAATGTCTTTCTGAACAGCTTTACACATATCGTAAATCGTTAACGCAGCAACAGAAGCAGCCGTTAGCGCTTCCATCTCTACGCCCGTCTTACCCGCAAGCTTACAAACAGATTCGATGCGAACCTTGTTTTCAGACTCGATAGCTTCAAGCTGCACTTCTACTTTAGTTAATAGCAGAGGGTGACACAGGGGAATCAGATCCCACGTCTTCTTAGCCGCTTGAATACCTGCGATACGTGCCGTTGCGAAAACATCACCTTTATGGTGGCTACCAGAAACAATCAGCTCTAGCGTTTCTGCCGACATTTGAACGAAGGCTTCCGCTCTCGCTTCACGTACTGTTTCCGCTTTAGCCGATACATCGACCATGTTTGCTTCGCCAGACGCGTTAATGTGTGTAAATTGGCTCATACTCAAACCGCCTTATACAGAAAGGTGTGGCATGAAGTTACAAGGACGGTGGCTAGCATCCATCTGTTGCTTGATGATCTTAGTCCAACCGGTGCGGCAAGCGCCTGTAGAACCTGGCATCGCAAAGATAACCGTGTGGTTAGCAAAACCCGCAATCGCACGAGATTGAATTGTCGAAGTACCGATCTCTTCGTAAGATACTTGACGGAATAGCTCACCAAAGCCTTCTACTTCTTTGTCGAACAGTGGCTTAAGCGCTTCAGGCGTGCTGTCACGAGAAGTGAAACCAGTACCACCCGTGATCATGATAGCTTGTACGCTTTCATCAGCGATCCATTTAGATACGATCGCACGGATCTTGTACATGTCATCAATAACGATTTGCTTATCAACCACGTTGTGACCCGCTTCTTTAGCATGCTCTGCTAGGTAACCGCCTGAAGTGTCGTTTTCTTCTGTACGAGTATCTGAAACCGTTAGTACTGCGATGTTTGCTGCTTGGAATTTGCTTTCTGCGTGACCCATTTGTTCACCTATATAAATTTTTCATTAGACTGATTCGCCCAGCCTGAAGAAGCTGAGCGATAAAATGCTTTAGAGTGTGTAGCGGGTTAACCGCCGATTGACGCCAAGTTTGGAGTCATGCCGCTGTTGCCATCGTGTAAGAAGTGGCTAACGGACTTGGTTTGAAGCTGAGCCTGAATTCGATCAATGAGTTCTTGCTCTTGTTGATCTTCTTGAATCAGATCTCTCAGTTCAACACCATGGTCGCCAAACAGACATAAGTGAAGTTTACCGGTCGCAGAAACGCGCAGTCGGTTACAACTCTCACAAAAGTCTTTCTCGTAAGGCATGATCAAACCGATTTCACCCTTGTAGTCTGGGTGGACAAACACTTGCGCCGGGCCATCGTTAACGGCTTTGACTTTTAACAGCCAACCATTAGCAATAAGCTGGTTGCGAATCGCAACGCCAGACACATGATGTTTATCGAACAACTCGTCCATCTCGCCGGTTTTCATCAGCTCGATAAAACGTAATTGAATAGGTTTGTCTTTGATCCAATTAAGGAAGGCTGGTAATTCCTGACTATTGAGGTCTTTCATTAATACGACGTTGACTTTGACTTGTTCAAAGCCAACCTCAAACGCTTTATCAATGCCTCGCATAACCTCAGTAAACTTATTCTCACCAGTGATCTGATGGAACATGCGCGAATCTAAACTATCCACGCTCACGTTTATATGGGTTAAACCAGCATCACGCCATTGCCCTACTTGTTTCTCCATGCGGTAGCCATTCGTTGTGGTGGCTACTTTTTCGATGCCTGGAGTAGAAGCAACGGTATGTATGATTTCAGGAAAGTCTTTACGCAGACTCGGCTCTCCGCCTGTAATGCGGATCTTTGAGGTACCACAATCTGCAAACGCTTTAACAATGCGTTTGATCTCGGGAACACTTAAAAAAGACGAGTTTTTTTGCCCTGACGGTTTGTAACCATCTGGCAAGCAGTAAGTACATTTAAAGTTACAGACGTCTGTAACCGACAAGCGCAAGTAATAAAACTTGCGATGGAATCTATCTTCGAATTGTTGCGCCACGGAACACCTTTCCAAACACGGGAGGCATAATCATTTCCAATTAAGCCCTTGTGACAACATGTCACTGGCTCTTGATGCGTATCGGTACAGCAAATACCACTGTGCGACTTAGCATGCGAGAGCTCGGAGTTATGGCAACTGAGCGTTATATTCACACGCGCAGTAGCTGAGTAATAAAATACTTAATATTTGTACGTGAATCTAGCTCTGATGGTAAAAAACGGGTCACATCGGCAAAAAAAACGTATCAAACGCTCAAAATAACTCTTGTTGAGTATATAGCGAGAAGCATTTAACCTAAATTATAGTTGGTAATAACCTAACAAGAACAATAAATGAATATTTACTCTTCAAAGAAAGTCGTAGCAATCGGCGGTGGCCATGGCTTAGGTCGCATGTTAGCTGCATTAAAAGACTTTGGTAACAACGCAACTGGCATTGTTGCAACGACAGATAACGGCGGTTCCACCGGACGTATTAGAGATTGCCAAGGTGGCATCGCATGGGGAGATACACGCAACTGTATCAACCAATTAATCACAGAGCCTTCAATCAGTTCGATGATGTTCGAATACCGCTTTCGTGGTCAAGGTGAGCTAGACGGTCATAACTTGGGTAACCTAATGCTGACGGCGTTAGACAACCTTTCCGTTCGCCCATTGGAAGCAATTAACCTGATTCGAAATATGCTCAAGGTCGATGTCAATATCGTGCCGATGACTGAGCATCCTTCAGACCTCACGGCTCTATCAATGGACGGCCGCTGGGTTACCGGCGAAACCAACGTTGATGACATGACGGAAAAGCTGCGCATGATGGACTTGTCTCCAGAAGTGCCAGCAACCAAAGAAGCCGTTGCTGCCGTTGAGCAAGCAGACTGCATTGTCCTTGGCCCTGGAAGCTTTTTAACCAGTGTGATGCCCCCTCTTCTCCTTCCAGAGATTGGCAAAGCAATCTCTGAGAACACCAAGGCAAAAGTTATCTTCGTTGAAAACCTTTCACCAGAGCACGGTCCCGCAGGGAAAATGACGCTTCAAGAGCAATTGGAGTGGTGTGAACGTACCTGTAAGGCAAGGAAAATAGACATCGTGTTAGGCAATGAACCTCACCCGGAACTAGAAGTGCAATGGAATTGTGTGACCACAGATCTTGCATCGGCAAACCGAGATTGGCGACACGACCGTGTGAAGCTTCAACAAGCCATTGAAGCCCAGTTGGCGTAGCCATAGGTTCAAGCGACAAACAACAAAAAAGGAGCATGCTGCTCCTTTTTTAATCTCAGTAATAACTCGCTGTTTTAAAGGTCCGTCATCAACTGCTGATATTCAGTGTACGTCGATAACAGGAGGTCTTGCATATCTTGAAAATCAATCTCGGTTACAGGCAACGCTTGCTTCACTTTTGCGTCTAAGCTAATCGCAAAACTACACAAAGAATCCGCACCAAAGCTTGCTGCGCTGCTCTTAAGCGCATGACTGATATCAGCCAAGTACTTAGAGGTATCCGACTCTTTATTTATCTCTAGGTGTTCGTAGTAGCCTTTCAACTCACCTAAAAAGATTTCCAGTAAAACCGGGACATTCTCTTGGCCTATTTCGCCGGCAAGCTCATCAACTTTTTGCTGATTTAATACTTTCGTCATTATTATTTTCTTATTGTTTGTTGATTACTGCTTCGCATTCCACGTTTGCAACTTACGGTATATCGTCGATGGACTGACATCTAAGAAACCTGCCGCACGAGGGATGTTGCCATCACACGCTTTAATGGCCTGCTCGATAGCCGTTTTCTCAGTGATCCACAATGGGAAAATATCTTTTACCGTGATGTCTTCATTCTGCTTCTCTTTCAATCGCAGACTGTTTTCAATCGGTTGGTTCAACGGTGGTGGAAGCATGTTGAGAGTAATCTCTTTGCCGTTATTCAAAACCACCACGTTCCGCAACACGTTTTGTAGCTGACGAACGTTACCCGGCCACTCATATTGATTAAAGCGATCAAGTACTTCCTGAGCAAAACGTACAAACGCCTTCCCCTCCTCGACCGACATATAGCCTAGCAGAGAATACGCGATCTCGATGACATCTTCACCACGCTCACGCAATGGCGGCAAGTGCAATGGAATCACGTATAAACGATAGTATAAATCTTCTCTAAAGCGACCTTCTTGTACTTCTTTCCAAGGGTCACGGTTGGTCGCACACACAAAACGAACGTCGACACTCTTCATCTTCGAAGAGCCGACTTTTTGGAAAGTACCGGTTTGGATAAAGCGCAGCAGCTTGGTTTGCAGCTCTAAGTCCATTTCGCACAGTTCATCAAGGAACAGTGTTCCACCATCAGCAAGCTCAGCAGCACCTTGGCGATCGGTCGCAGCACCGGTAAAGGCACCTTTAACGTGGCCAAACAGCTCACTTTCAATCAGGTCTTTAGGGATAGCGGCACAGTTAATCGCGATGAACGGCTTATCGCCACGCTTACTCGCCGCATGAATGGCTTCTGCACATACCTCTTTACCGGTACCACTTTCACCAGTAATGAAAATGCTCGCCTTACTCGATGCAGCAGAATCGATAGTTCGGTAAACCTGCTGCATGGTTTGGCTGCTGCCGATAAAACCTTGGTAGTTCTGGTTTCCCGGGTGTTCCGAGCTATTTTTAAGTTTGGTGGCTTTGCGGATCGCATTATTCACCGTAATACGGAGTCGGTCGGCTTCACACGGTTTGATAAGGAAATCTTGAGAGCCATGACGCATCGCTTCTACAGCGGTATCGATAGAGCCGTGAGCCGTCATGAAGATAACTGGAACTTCAGGGTATTTTTGTTTTACAGCAAATAGTACGTCCATACCCGTCATATCAGGCAGACGTAGATCTAATAAAATAAGGTCTGGGATTCGATGATTCAAACTCTCGATTGCATCGCGGCCAGTGCCGACAATGTTGATATCAATTTCGAGCGGTGTAAGATACGAGCGATATAAAGCTGCTACCGAAGCGGTATCCTCTACCATCAACAAATACTTCGATTTGTTATCTAGCGTTTTTGATTGCATATCCTAGCCATTTATAATTTGCATTTCTTATTATAGTCGCATTCCGCTTTGCATTATGCAAATTAGCCACAGTATTTGTAGTGTGTTTTTTTACTTGCTTCAAACAATCAATGTTTTATCTATCTGGCACGAACGATGCAACGGTATAAATGACCTTCGGGTCACCTAGCCAACTGACGTTGTTAGTGGACCGATTGTTCACAAACGTAAGCCAGTAGAACATTTACTACTGGCTGTTTTTTTGTCTGAAACACTCTCAATTCTTGTGTTGAGGGGGATCAATTCTCGAGCGAAAAGTGAGATTAGCTGTTGGTAATAAACTGCTTTCTTAACTGATCAATTTCATCACGCTTCTGTGCGGCCAATTCAAATTCCAGATTCTGAGCATGCTGATACATCGCAGATTCTAGCTTGCTGATCTCTTTATCAAGCTGTTGCGGCGTAAGTACTGCATAACTTTCAGAAGGCTCTGCCACCTTAGATAGTGGAACTTGTTTCGATTGGCGCTGCTGCTTCGACTTGGTTAGATCACCCAGTTCCATAATGTCTTTGATATTGCGTTTCAACGCTTGCGGAGTGATGCCTTGCTCTTCGTTGTAGGCTTGCTGTTTCTCGCGACGACGATCGGTTTCATCAATCGCTTTTCTCATCGACTTAGTAATCGAATCACCATAAAGGATTGCTCGACCTTCCAAGTTACGAGCAGCACGACCAATGGTTTGAATCAGAGAACGCTCAGAACGCAAGAAGCCCTCTTTATCTGCATCAAGAATCGCCACCAGCGACACTTCAGGCATATCCAAACCTTCACGAAGTAAGTTAATGCCCACTAACACATCGAACTTGCCCAAACGTAGGTCTCGGATGATCTCTACACGCTCAACGGTATCGATATCCGAGTGCAAGTAACGCACTTTAACGCCGTGCTCACTTAGGTATTCGGTTAAGTCTTCTGCCATTCTCTTGGTCAACGTGGTAACCAAAACACGCTCTTCTTTCACTGAACGGATTCTGATTTCAGACAGCAAGTCATCCACCTGCGTCGCGACAGGTCTTACTTCGATGATTGGGTCTAACAGACCAGTAGGACGTACCACTTGATCAGCAATCTCGCCATCTGATTTTTCAATCTCGTAATTACCTGGTGTTGCCGACACAAAAATCGTTTGTGGGGCTATAGACTCAAATTCTTCAAACTTCATTGGACGGTTATCCAATGCAGAAGGCAGTCTAAAACCAAACTCGACCAAGGTTTCTTTACGAGAACGGTCACCTTTATACATCGCACCAATTTGCGGCACAGTCACGTGTGACTCATCGATGATCAGCAAACCATCATCAGGCAGGTAGTCAAATAACGTTGGCGGCGCTTCCCCTTCCGCACGGCCGCTCAAGTATCGTGAATAGTTTTCGATACCGGAACAGAAGCCAAGCTCAGTCATCATCTCAATATCAAACTGAGTTCTTTGAGAGATACGCTGCTCTTCCAAAAGCTTATTGTTGTCTTTTAAGTATTGAGCACGATCGCGCAGTTCGTCCTTGATGTTCTCAATCGCCTCAAGGATTTTTTCTCTTGGCGTTACATAGTGAGTTTTTGGATAAACCGTAAAGCGCGGCAAGTCTCTTTGTTTCACCGCACCAGTCAGAGGATCAAAAATACTAATGCAGTCCACTTCGTCATCGAACATCTCAATTCGAACCGCATCTTGGTCAGATTCAGCCGGAAAGATATCAATCACCTCACCACGAACACGGAACTGACCACGTTCAAAGGCGACATCGTTTCTTGAATATTGCAGCTCAGCCAATCGACGCAGGATGTCTCGCTGATCCATCACCTCGCCACGACTCAAATGAAGCATCATCTTCAAATAAGACTTAGGATCACCCAGACCGTAGATAGCCGACACAGAAGCCACAATGATGGCGTCTTTTCGTTCTAATAAGGCTTTGGTTGCCGAAAGCCTCATTTGTTCGATATGAGCGTTCACAGACGCATCTTTCTCGATGAACGTGTCCGTGGTTGGAACGTAGGCTTCAGGTTGGTAGTAATCGTAGTAAGAAACGAAATACTCAACGGCATTGTTTGGAAAGAAAGATTTCATCTCACCGTAAAGTTGAGCCGCCAATGTCTTGTTAGGCGCTAACAGAATCGCAGGTCTTTGAGATTGGGAAATGACGTTGGCAAGGGTAAAGGTTTTACCTGAGCCCGTTACCCCTAGTAGAGTTTGATGTGCCAAACCAGAATCTAATCCGTCTAGTAATTTGGTTATCGCTGTCGGCTGATCACCGGACGGGCTGTAGTCCGATACCAAGTCAAAGAGTTTACTCATAGGTCGCCATTTCCATACTGTTTTTTTAATCAGGTCATTGTCACTCTAGGAGGAGTGTCGTTGCAACAATTATCTAGAGAAATGCATCTTAAGATCAGAGATCAGTTATAGCTTTTATTTTTAGAACTTGGTATTATCCGTGCCCTGCAAAGTTTCCCCAGCTAAATTACTCGAATTTTAATCCACTACTTTTCCCCAAAAAACCTAAAAATACCGCTTGTTTTACTGTTCGTTTTATAATCTACAAAAGTTATACAATTGCGATATTTTGCTATAAATCTTTTAAATACATTACGTTAGATAAGGTTTTTACATTTTTCGATTTATCCCGATTATTGTTGTTAAAGTTTCACACACACACTTATCCACAATTTTGGTGGATAACTAAAGCAAAGCTAAATCCTATAAGGCGTTCAAGAAAGTAAAGTTTTTTATCTTACTTTTTTCTGATATTTTTTATTGACAGAAATCCGGACAATTATTAGAATTCGCGTCGCTAACAAGCAATTCCCCTTTAGTTCAGTTGGTAGAACGGCGGACTGTTAATCCGTATGTCGCAAGTTCAAGTCTTGCAAGGGGAGCCAAATTCAGAAAAAAGCTCAATCGAAAGATTGGGCTTTTTTCGTATATAACTGCGACTAACTTGTTCCAAGTTAATGTCACAAACCTAGCCGCCCGCGTTCAAGTCTCGACAAGGGGGCCAAATTTAAAGAAGCCGCATCACTCGATGCGGCTTTTTGCGTTTTAGTGCTTTGGGCTCGTATTTTACTCGCCTCTTTCACTCCTCTTTTTGATAGTTCTGAGCACAAAAAGCCACAAATATGACCCTATTCGTAGGAAGCAAATCGAGTTCAATTCAAGAATGATCTTATGAAAGATCCAATTCAACTACTCCTACAAACTTGTCTCACGAAGTAAAAATTGGCCGTCTATACTTACGGTAACTTTAATAATCAATCGATTACCTGATGTTTTTTTCACCAAGTGTCTAAATCCCTAGTGATCCTTGGTTGTTATTAGGTGAGCAAAGCAGGATAATATCGGGATCGGAATCTCAAGAATTAATCCATTATGACCGAATACCTTTTGTTGTTGGTTGGCACAGTGCTGGTCAATAACTTTGTGCTAGTGAAGTTTTTAGGGCTATGTCCTTTCATGGGAGTCTCCAAGAAACTGGAGACTGCGATTGGCATGGGCCTCGCGACGACTTTCGTTCTGACGTTAGCGTCGGTATCTGCATACCTAGTAGAAACCTACATCCTTACCCCTCTGGGTATTGAATACCTGCGTACCATGAGCTTCATTTTGGTTATCGCGGTGGTCGTTCAATTTACGGAAATGGTCGTTCACAAAACCAGCCCGACTCTTTATCGCCTATTGGGTATCTTCCTGCCTCTTATCACCACCAACTGTGCGGTATTAGGTGTGGCACTTTTGAACATCAATGAAAACCACAACTTCATTCAGTCGATCATCTATGGTTTTGGCGCTGCGGTGGGTTTCTCTCTTGTATTGATCCTATTTGCTGCGATGCGTGAACGTATTGCGGTTGCTGATGTTCCAATGCCCTTCAAAGGCGCATCGATTGCGATGATCACAGCAGGCTTAATGTCTTTGGCATTTATGGGCTTTACTGGGTTGGTGAAATAAGCATGAGTACCATTTTAATTGCGATCATTGCGCTAGCCGTTTTAGCCGCTGTTTTTGGCGCTATTTTGGGCTTTGCTTCTATCCGCTTTAAAGTTGAAGCCGATCCTATCGTCGATCAAATCGACACCATCTTACCGCAAACTCAATGTGGTCAATGTGGCTACCCAGGTTGTCGCCCATACGCAGAGGCGATTGCTAACGGAGACAAGATCAACAAATGTCCTCCGGGCGGCCAAGCAACTATTGAGAAGCTAGCAGACTTAATGGGCGTAGAAGTTGAAGACTCCGCTCATGATTTAGATAACAAAGTAAAAACCGTTGCCTTCATTCATGAAGATATGTGTATCGGCTGTACTAAGTGTATTCAAGCCTGCCCTGTTGACGCCATTGTTGGTGGTACCAAGGCACTACACACAGTAATTAAAGATGAATGTACAGGTTGTGATCTATGTGTCGCACCGTGCCCTACTGACTGTATCGAAATGATTCCAGTGGCAACAACGACTGAAAATTGGAAATGGCAGATGAACATCATTCCTGTTACTGATATCACTAACCAAGCCACTGATGCGACTGCATCAGAGCCAAAAGCATAGGGTTAGTTGGTATGATCTCTTTAATTGAACAAATTCGCACGGGCTCTATTTGGGATTTCCCGGGCGGCGTGCATCCTGCTGAAAACAAAAAACAGTCAAATACTACCGATATCACCCATGCAAGGCTTCCTGAAGAAATCGTTCTTCCAGTGAAACAGCACATCGGTAAGCCCGGTAACCTATTGGTTGCTGTTGGTGACACCGTACTAAAAGGTCAACAACTGACGGCCTTAGATACGGGTTTTACTTTGCCAGTACATGCACCAACTTCGGGTGTGATTACCGCTATTGAACCAAGAACCACCGCTCACCCTTCAGGTCTGAGCGAAATGTGCGTGGTTATTAAACCTGATGGCTTAGACACTTGGATTGAAAAAAATCCAGTTGAAGACTTTTCTAAAAAAACCTCTGACGAACTGCTGGATGTGATTCGCCAAGCCGGTATTTCAGGCATGGGCGGCGCGGGCTTCCCTACGGCTAAGAAGCTTCAATCAGGTTTAGGTCGTACCGACATTTTGATCGTCAACGCTGCTGAGTGTGAACCTTACATCACCTCAGATGACAAGTTGCTTCAAGAGCATGCCAACGAAGTTTTAAAAGGCATTGAAGTGGTTGAACATATCCTTCGACCAAAGCTGACCGTTATCGGTATTGAAGACAACAAACCTGATGCAATAAAAGCACTTGAGGTTGCAGCGAAAAACAAAGACATCGTCATTCGAGTTATCCCAACTAAATACCCTTCGGGTGGTGAGAAACAGCTCATCAAGATCCTCACCAATAAAGAGGTTCCAGCTGGTGGTATACCTGCAGATATTGGTGTTTTGGTTCAGAACGTCGGCTCTCTTTACTCGATTAAGCGAGCGGTAATTGACGGCGAACCTGTGGTTAACCGCGTTGTGACATTAACCGGTAAAACCTTTAAGCAACCTCGTAACGTTTGGGCGCTATTAGGCACACCAGTACATGAGTTACTTGAAGAGTTTGGCTACAAAGCAGATAAAAAACTGCCGCGTTTAATTTTGGGCGGCCCGATGATGGGCTTTACCTTGCCGCATGCCAATGTGCCAATCACCAAAACGTCGAACTGTATTTTGGCGCCAACGCGTCGTGAGATCTCACCAAGCACTTACGAAATGGAATGTATCCGTTGCAGCGCATGTGCTGAAGCTTGCCCTGCGTCTCTACTTCCTCAACAACTGCAATGGCACGCCAAAGCCAACGAGTTGGATAAGTGTGAAGAGCTAAATATTAAAGACTGTATTGAATGTGGTGCATGTGCATTTGTCTGCCCAAGCGAAATCCCTCTTGTTCAGTACTATCGCCAAGCAAAAGCTGAAATCAAAACTCGAAAAGATGAAGCCGCTGCTGCAGAACGCGCCAAGATTCGTTTTGAAGAGAAGAACGCTCGTATGGAGCGTGATAAAGCCGAACGTGAAAACCGCTTTAAAAAAGCCGCAGATAACCGCCGTAAAGATATGAAAACATCCGGCGGTGATGATGCTATTGCTGCTGCGATTGCTCGTGTTAAAGCACAAAAAGCCGCTGCGGATCAGGCTCCGAATGAAGAACCAGCAGTGAAACCTGCGGTTGCTGCCGCTATTGCGAAGGCAAAAGCGAAACAAGCTGCAGCTCAAAAAGCGGAAGGCGCTGAACCAGACAACTCTGAAATGTCTAAACTGCGTGAAGAGCGCAAGCGTCAAGCGAGAGAGCGCAAGGCACAACAAGCAGCAGCCGATACTCCTGCAGAAAGCTCAGGCGATACGAAGAAAGACGCCGTTGCTGCTGCGATTGCTCGCGCTAAAGCGAAGAAAGCACAGCAAGCGGAATCTGCTTCGGATGCTCCTGTTGAAAGCTCTGGCGATGCTAAGAAAGATGCTGTCGCTGCGGCCATTGCTCGTGCTAAAGCCAAGAAAGCTCAACAAGCTGAATCTGCTGCTGAAGCTCCTGCTGAAAAATCCGGCGATGCCAAGAAAGATGCTGTTACTGCCGCTATCGCTCGTGCTAAAGCCAAAAAAGCCCAGCAAGCGAAGCAAGCAGAAACATCTGAACCAGTGGTTGAAGTTGAAACCGAGACTCAATCGGAGCAAGTCGACCCTAAGAAAGCTGCTGTTGCTGCGGCCATCGCTCGCGCTAAGGCTAAGAAAGCACAGCAAGCGACACAAGAAACAACCGAAGCTCCTGAACCTGCAGTTGAAACTGAAGCTGGAAGTTCTGGCGATGCTAAGAAAGACGCCGTTGCTACCGCTATAGCCCGTGCTAAAGCAAAAAAAGCACAGCAAGTTAAGCAAGCAGAAACATCTGAACCAGTAGTTGAAGTAGAAACTGATACTCAATCTGAACAGGTCGATCCGAAGAAAGCTGCTGTTGCTGCAGCTATCGCTCGTGCTAAAGCGAAAAAAGCCCAGCAAGCGAAACAAGACGAAACAGTAGAAACGCCAGAGCCAGTGCTCGAAGTGGCAGCTGAAACTCAATCTGAAGCTGTTGACCCTAAAAAAGCAGCCGTTGCTGCCGCTATTGCTCGTGCTAAAGCAAGAAAAGCACAGCAAGAGCTAGATAAAAAGAACAATGAGGAGAAAGAGTAGTGGCCTTCTTTATCGCCAGCTCACCGCACGCGCATAGCCGTAGAAGCACCCCAGATCTAATGAAATGGGTGACTATTTGTGCATTGCCAGGTCTACTAGCTCAAACCTACTTCTTTGGATGGGGTACCCTCATCCAGTTAGTATTTGCTATTGCACTTGCTGTTACCTTTGAAGCAGCCGTCATGCTATTGAGAAAACGCCCGCCAGTAATGGCACTGCGTGATTACAGTGCTGTTGTAACCGCTTGGCTACTGAGTGTCGCGATTCCCCCACACTCTCCGTGGTGGATCCTCGTCATTGGTATGTTCTTCGCTATTATTATCGCGAAACACTTATACGGCGGCCTAGGGCAGAACCCATTTAACCCTGCGATGGTCGCTTACGTTGTTTTGCTGATTTCATTCCCAGTTCAAATGACCAGTTGGAATGCTCCCGCGAGCCTGACAGCAGAAGCAACAAGCTTTATTGACTCATTCTTGATGATCTTTACTGGCTTCAATAACGAAGGTTTGTCTCTGCAACAAGCACGCCTTGGCATTGATGGCACCACAATGGCGACGCCGCTTGATGCATTCAAAACGGCATTAACGGCAGGCAATACTGCCTCAGAAGCACTATCTCAACCTCAATTTAGTTGGTTAGCTGGCGTAGGCTGGGAGTGGGTAAACCTTGCTTACCTAATCGGCGGTTTAGTGCTGATTAAGCAACGTGTTATTCAATGGTATATCCCTGTGGCTTTCATCGGCAGCCTTGCGCTGTTTAGCCTGGTATTCTTAATCTTAACTCCAGGTGAAACCGCTTCGCCAACCATTCACCTATTGTCTGGCGCAACCATGCTTGGTGCATTCTTCATTGCAACCGATCCGGTTTCCGCCTCGACGACAGTGAAAGGTCGCTTGGTATTTGGTGCGCTGATCGGTGGTCTAGTCTTTATCATCCGCAGCTGGGGCGGCTTCCCTGATGGCGTAGCGTTTGCTGTATTGTTAGCCAACATGTGTGTTCCACTGATTGACTACTACACCAAACCTCGTACATACGGCCACTAAGGAAACAGATACTATGCTAAATGCAATTAAGAAAAACGGTCTTGTACTTGCGATTTTTGCGTGTGCTTCAACAGGTTTGGTCGCGGTAACTCACTACCTGACCAAAGATCAGATCAAACAGCAAGAACAGGCTCAGTTACTGTCTGTGCTTAACCAAGTGATCCCGCATGATCTGCACGATAATGAACTCTTTTCAGCCTGTACTCTGGTTCAAGCAGAAGAGCTGGGCACTGAGCAAGCGATGCCGGCTTACATTGCTAAAATCAATGGTGAGCCGAGTGCGATTGCGATTGAAGCGATTGCCCCTGACGGCTACAACGGCGCGATTAAAGTGATTGTTGGAATGAAGATCGACGGTACTATTTTAGGTACTCGCGTGCTTTCTCACCAAGAAACTCCAGGTTTGGGTGATAAGATTGATTTGCGTGTGAGTGATTGGATTCTTTCGTTTGCAGGCAAACAAGTAACAGATTCTAATCTTGGCCGTTGGAAGGTTCGTAAAGACGGTGGTGATTTCGACCAGTTTACCGGCGCAACCATCACACCAAGAGCGGTCGTTAAGTCCGTCAAACAGGCGGTTCAATACGTTAACCAAAACAACCAAGCATTGCTTGCTCAACCTCTAAATTGTGGTGGTGAATAATGAGTGACCATAAAACACTAATTAAAAATGGCATGTGGGCCAACAACCCTGCCCTAGTGCAACTTCTTGGGTTGTGTCCGCTGTTGGCTGTCTCTTCGACAGTGACGAACGCACTTGGCTTAGGTATTGCTACCTTGCTTGTATTGGTCGGTTCGAACGTTTCTGTTTCTTTGGTTCGAAACCATGTGCCAAAAGAAGTGCGTATTCCAGTATTCGTGATGATCATTGCATCACTGGTAACCTGTGTTCAACTACTGATGAATGCCTACGCATACGGGCTTTACCTATCTTTGGGTATCTTCATCCCACTGATCGTAACCAACTGTATCATCATTGGCAGAGCTGAAGCCTTCGCTTCTAAAAACGAAGTTTTACCTGCTGCTCAAGATGGTTTCTGGATGGGTCTTGGCATGACATCAGTATTGGTCGTGTTAGGTGCGATGCGTGAGGTTATTGGTAACGGAACCCTATTTGATGGCGCAGACCTGCTGCTTGGTGACTGGGCTTCTGTGTTACGAATCCAGATATTCCAATTTGATAACAGCTTCTTGTTAGCCCTGCTTCCACCGGGTGCCTTCATTGGTGTTGGTTTCTTAATTGCTTTGAAAAACATTATCGATAACCAAGCAAAATCTAGACAACCAAAACAAGAAAAACCAGTCATTGAACGCGCTCGCGTTACCAATGCCTAATAAGTTAAATTAGCTTAAACCTCGCTGAGTTAGCTCAACCACTCAGCGGGGGGAAATCAGATCTAAACAGTACATATAATAATGACGCTCATAAGAGCGCGTAACCGATGATAAAGCAGAAGCAATCCAAGCTTCATGCCCTAACTATTTGAAAGTAATGTCGCTATGAACAATGTAAAACGAGTAGAAATACTTGAGCGTTTAAGAGAAAACAATCCAAAGCCAGAGACTGAGCTTAACTGGAACAGCCCATTCGAGCTGCTGATTGCCGTTCTATTGTCTGCACAAGCAACCGATGTCAGCGTGAACAAGGCGACGGATAAGCTGTACCCTTTAGCCAACACTCCGCAAGCAATTTTCGACCTAGGTGTTGATGGCTTAAAAGAGTATATCAAGACCATCGGCCTATTTAACTCAAAAGCAGAAAACACCATCAAAACGTGTCGTATGCTGCTTGACCTACATAATGGTGAAGTACCGGAAGATCGCGCTGCATTAGAAGCCCTTCCAGGTGTCGGTCGTAAAACAGCAAACGTAGTGTTAAATACCGCATTCGGTTGGCCAACCATTGCCGTTGATACTCACATCTATCGTGTATCAAACCGCACTAAGCTAGCGATGGGTAAAACCGTCGACGATGTCGAAGCAAAACTACTTAAAGTTATCCCAAAAGAATTCAAACTGGATGTCCACCATTGGCTCATTCTTCATGGACGTTACACCTGTGTCGCACGTAAACCACGCTGTGGCAGCTGTATCATTGAAGACCTCTGTGAATTCAAAGAAAAGAGCGAAGATTAGTCTTTCCGTTCACAACGATTAATCAATACGGCAGCGCTTAAAGCGCTGCTTTTTTATTGCCACTCTCTAGAATCCGCCTCTACATAAGTTTTCACTTCTAATTCTGCGTTCCCAAGACAACAGGCATAAAAAATCCCGCCTTTTATGGCGGGATTCAATTATTTAGCTAAGAAGTCTGTCTTAGATAAACTCCACTTTAGTCACTTCTTTGATAGCAGATAGAACAAATGTTGGTACTGCTGCAATGAAGATTAACGATATTAAGTGATTAAACTCTAGCGCTTCTGTGCTGAATACCAACTGACCGAAGCTTGTGTACACAACGCTTAAAGACAAGATAGCCGATACTGCCACCGCACCAAGTAGGTAGTGGTTAGTGAACGGATTCTTACGATAAATCGTTGTAAACGTACGTGCATCGAACAAGCTCCAAAGTTGAGCAAAGATCAGTGTTAAAAACGCAACGGTTTGTGCGTATTGAGCACTGTAACCACCGTCGAGTGCGTAAGAGAATGTCACAAAGCTTAGACCACCTAATGCGAGACCACGAGTTAGGATACGAGCGCCTAGACCATTAGAGAAGAAGCCTTGGTCACGTTTGCCTGGCTTACGCTCCATGAGATCTTTCTCTTCTGGCTCAACACCGAGTGCGAGTGCTGGTAGACCATCAGAAACGAGGTTAACCCATAAAATCATTAGTGGAGTTAGCGGAAGTACTACATCTGGTCCCATGAGTAGGAATGCAAATAGGATTACCGAAACCTCACCCACGTTCGCTGTAAGTGCTTGGCGGATAAACTTACGTAGGTTATCGAAAATTTGACGACCCTGACGTACCGCCTTCACGATAGTACTGAAGTTGTCATCCAACAGGATAAGGTCACCTGAGTCTTTCGCAACAGACGTACCTGTAATACCCATCGCAACACCAATGTCTGCACGACGCAGTGCTGGCGCATCGTTCACGCCGTCACCGGTCATAGAGGCAACTTCATTGTTCTCTTGCTGCGCTTTTACGATACGCAGCTTGTGCTCTGGAGTAACACGGGCAAATACTGCAACCTGAGAACAGATAGACAACAGCTTCTCGTCATCCATTTGGTCAAGCTCAGCACCCGTTACCACTAGATCGTCTTCGCTACGGATGATTCCGATTTCACGAGCAATCGCTGCTGCCGTGACTGCGTGGTCACCGGTAATCATTACCGTACGAACACCAGCGCTATAACAGCTATTTACTGCATCGCGTACTTCTGGGCGTGGTGGATCCATGATGCCATAGATACCCAGGATGCTGACGTCTTTTTCAAGCTCAGGGAAATCTAACTCAAGCTCTTCTTCTTTTAATTCACGGAAACCAACGGCAAGTGTACGCAGAGCATCACCACCAAAGGTTTGGATTGCCGCTTCAAAGTTTAAATGAAGCTCTTGAGACGGTGCGGTATCGAGAGCCAAGTTGCCTGAAACTTCACAGCCAATCGTTGGTACGAAACCACCGTCAACCATGAAGCTGGTTGATTTACCAAGAACAACATCTGGCGCACCTTTCAATGCTAGGAAGTGCTTACCTTGTGGGTCACGAACGATAACAGAAGCCATCTTACGACCAGAATCGAACGGGAACTTCTTAACGATTGAGTAGCCACCCGTTGATAGCATTTCATCTTGTTTAAGACCTGCTTTTGCAGCTGCAACAATTAGTGCACCTTCTGTCGGGTTGCCACGAACCGTCCATTTACCATCAGCATTTACATATTCAGCATCGTTACAAAGCGTTGCAACAACAAGACCTTTCATCATTGCAGGGCTGTTTGTCGCTTCGACATTGTGACCTTTGGTAATGAATTCACCCTTAGGATCAAAACCTTTACCTGACACATCCCAGTAACGACCAGACACATCGTACGCTTTCATCACCTGCATTTGGTTTTGTGTTAGCGTACCGGTTTTATCTGAACAGATAACGGTTGTAGAACCAAGCGTTTCGATTGCTGCTAGCTGTTTAGCCAAAGCATTATTCTTAACCATCTTAGTCGAGCCCATCGTTAATACGATAGTAACCACCGTTGGTAAACCTTCAGGAATAGCGGCAACCGATAAAGAGATACCTGTTGTTAGGATTTCTAACCATGGCATACCGTGGTAAACACCGATAGCACAAACAATAGCAACAACCACAAGAGCAACAACCAATAATGCGAGTGCGATGGTGTCCATACGCTCTTGCATTGGTGTTTTCGTCTCTTCCGTTTGGTTCATCATATCAGCGATGTGACCAACTTCAGTTTGCATACCTGTGCTTGTTACCACAGCAAGGCCTGTACCTGTAGTCACGATTGTTGTCATGAAGCCCATGTTCTTCTGATCGCCAAGACCAAGGGTCTCATCTTCAAGGCGTTCAGACTGCTTATTCACTGGCTCAGATTCACCGGTCAGTGCAGCCTCATCTACCGTCAGACGGTTTGACTCAAGAATACGAACATCAGCAGGCAGAATATCGCCAGTATTAATTTTGATGATGTCACCAGGAACGAGGGTTTTAGCTGGAACACTGATCCATTTACCATCGCGCATCACTTCGGCTTCTGGAGCTGCCATTTCTTTTAGCGCTTCCATCCCTTTCTGAGCTTTAAATTCTTGCCAGAACGCGATACCAGTATTGATAAGGATAATCACTGCAATAGCCATAGCATCAATCGCGTGGCCAGTAGACCAAGAAACGATTGCACCAACAGCTAGAATAAAAATCAGTGGGTTTTTATATTGATGAATATACAGTTCCCACGCAGAAGCTGACTCTTGTGCAGTCAGTTCGTTAGTGCCGTGCTTCTCTAAGCGTGCATCCGCTTCAGAAGTTGATAAACCTGTCGTTTGATCTGCGTTCAGTTCGTTTAAAACATCTGAACTTTGTTGTGTAAACCATTTACTCGTCATTTGAGTACTCCACATCAATGCCTCACGCCGAGGCTAATGTAATAAAATAATACTTATTCTTATGTGATAGAAAAATCGCACAAATCAAAAGTGAATATTTAGTCGATTTGGTGCGCTTGAAAAACTATATAGTAAGGATTGTCTATTTAGCAAAGATCGCAAAAGATACACTTGATACACACTTGACAACTACTTTGAAAACACAACCACATCAAACATCAAACATAAAACAAACAATACAAGCCCAAACTATTGTTTAAAAAAGATAAGCACAAAAAATAGACACCCTTTGCACTTTCGTAAAAACCATTGGTTATCGGCTTATTTTATCGAAAATTCCTTAATAACGAAGTAAAACATCGGAATAACCTTTCTATAAACAGGGAGATGTTGGCGTAATCATAAATTGATAAAATGGAAAGTTAGATGCCAATTGTAAAAACGAAAGGAAATCAGCAACAAGATGGAGATATAAGTCACAATTCAACAACCAAGGCCATTCTTGGCCATTACAAAAAAGACCAACACTCAAACTTACTATTTATGCAAAACTGCGAATTAAGCGCTAGTGACTGACAAATTAATAAGGCCGTCGCTCTTTAATTTCTTGTAATACAAATAAGAAAAAAGGCAGAGGGGGAGAGTAAGATAGATGATGAGAATAAGAAAATATGACCAAACTCATCATCTCTTTGGTGTTGCTTATGAGCTTGCTCATATATAGTGCTATAAAAGAAACAACCAATAACAAGCTAGGAGCAAATCATGTCAAACGGTCGTATTTTACACACCATGCTACGCGTGGGTGATCTAGACAAGTCTATCGAGTTCTACACCAATGTAATGGGCATGCAGCTATTACGTAAGAACGAAAATAAAGAGTACGAATACACACTGGCTTTTGTTGGCTTTGGTGACGAATCTCAAGGTGCTGTTATTGAGTTAACTTACAATTGGGGCACAACTGAATACGACCTAGGCTCAGCTTTCGGTCACGTAGCGATCGGTGTTGATGATATCTACACTACGTGTGACGCGATTAAAGCCGCTGGCGGTAACGTGACTCGTGAAGCCGGCCCTGTAAAAGGCGGTTCTACTCACATTGCATTCGTAAAAGACCCTGACGGCTACATGATTGAGCTGATTCAGAACAAACAAGCAAGCGCAGGTCTAGAAGGTTAATTCCTTAACCTCTTTGAGAAGTTGGGTTTGAACGCCTGAAGAAATGAAAAACGAAGCGAGCACTATGCTCGCTTCTTTTTTATCACTCTCACCATAATCGATATTCTTTACCAATTATTCTTAACAATCTCATTGATGAAACTTTACATGATAATGATTATCATTTAAATTAACCACCTATTGATTAGTGAGGTAATACAATGATTAGCGAATGGGAAAAACACACGTTACTTGCCGATACTGCATTGCAGCTCGACGATCCTGTACGAAGTATTCTTCATTATCAGCAGGCTTTGAACTTAAGTGAAGAAATTACAGAACGCACCGATATTCAAGCCGATGAACGCTTACTGATCTCGGTGATTTCTTGCCACAATCTTGCTCAATTCTGGCGTTGGGCTGGCGACACTGAATACGAGCTCAAGTATCTTCAACTGGCTTCCGAAAAGGTACTCACACTGATCCCTCAGTGCCCTAATACTCAATGTTCAAGCTTTATCGATTCTATTGGTTGCTGTAAGAAAGCGCTGATCGATTTCATGAAACGCCACCCAAACCCTAAAATTGCCTCTATGGTGGAAAAGATCGATACCGCGACCAACTGTGAAATGATCGCCCGCTTCCGCTTGAATTAAACAAGTTCCGTTAAAACAACGACTCCAAATTTAAAACATAAAAAAGCCCGTCATCAAGACGGGCTTTGTCATTTCAAAACAAGCTGTTGTTTAGCTTAAACCTGTGTGCGACCTAAAGAGATCACAACACGTCGGTTCTTATCTTTACCAATTGGCGAGTTATTGTCCGCAATCGGGCGACGCTTACCATAGCCTTGCACTTGAATGCGATCTTCCGGCAAACCAAGTGATTTAAAGTACTCTCTCAAAGACTCAGCTCTTCGTTCTGACAGGTTTTGGCTAATACCTTTGCTGTCGACAGAGTCGGTGTACGTTGCCACCAGCACAAGGTCGATGTCTTGGTTATAGCGAACGTAATCGGCAATCTGGCTCAGCCTTTTGCGCGACGACTTGTTCAGCTGGTCGCTGTTGCGGTCGTAATGCAAAATAGTGAAAGAGATATCTTCAAAGCTGTAAGGCAGCAGGTTAGCAACACAGTCACTGAACACATTGTATTTTTCTTGGAACAACACCGACGACAACGACACTTCGATACGTTGATCTCGGCTCTGCCACTCTTGGTAGCTGAATGTCGGATAACGCCCTTTCTCCAACTCACTCAAGATGCCCCAAGCTGTTTGACCGCCGACATAGCCGTCAAATTGCTGGAAGAACTTAATGGTTGTCATACGATCAGCACTTTCACCCGGACGCCAAGGTGGCGGCATAGAGATCAAGCTTACATTGCGCGTCGCACCCATTGGACGGCGCATTTTAAGCTCAAAGTCCAAAATGATTTTTTTACTCGCGCGAGATGAGAACTCAGCATCACCAAAGTTTGGAATTGGGTGGACCAAGCGACATTCAAGTGGCGTGTTGGCTACCATCTCCCATGTCGACTGTTGAGGAGATGCTCCGTAACGCTTTTCTTGTGCCATGACCGATGACGACACAAGTAGCGAAAATAGCATTGAACCTGTTATGAGTTGTTTCTTCATAAAGTGGAGTATCTCTTAAGCAATTCGTTTAACAATGCAGCCAATTGCCGCATTTTTCTCTCACGTTTAAATATGCAATTATCAAGCCGCAATGGGTTAGGTAATTTAAGATTTATTGCCCTTCCCTAGTTTTTATCACTGCTATTATCTGCAATAATGCAGCCTTAATCACACTTATTTGGGCTAACATGACTGTAGAAAACGAAGCTCTGACCCTAAAAAAACGCTTTCGCGGCTATTTTCCAGTGGTCATCGACGTGGAAACCGCAGGGTTTAACGCTGAAACCGATGCATTATTAGAAATCTGTGCCATTACATTAAAAATGGATGAGAACGGAGATCTGCACCCTGCATCAACGCTTCATTTTCACATTGAGCCTTTTGAAGGCGCAAATATAGAGCGGGCAGCATTAGACTTTAACGGAATTAAAGACCCATTTAGCCCATTACGTGGTGCTGTGTCGGAACAAGAAGCCCTTAAAGAAATCTACAAGCTAGTGAGAAAAGAACAAAAAGCTTCAGATTGCAGTCGCGCAATCATGGTTGCTCACAACGCTACATTCGATTTGAACTTCGTTAATGCGGCAAGTGAGCGCTGTAAGCTTAAACGCGTCCCTTTCCATCCATTTGCTACTTTTGACACTGCAGCTCTTAGTGGTCTTGCCTACGGTCAAACCGTTTTGGCTAAAGCTTGCCGCACTGCAGGGATGGAATTTGACAACAAAGAAGCACACTCTGCTTTGTATGATACGCAAAAAACCACAGATTTATTTTGCGGCATTGTAAACAAATGGAAAGCCCTTGGTGGTTGGCCTCTTGTTGACGAAGAATAAAAAATAGAGTCGGTAAACGTTTTTTCGTATTGCCTTCATAAAAAACACAACATCCCGAGAATAATATGAATCCTGTTGTAATTTCAGTTTGCATCATGCTTGTTTTAGCTTTGATGCGCGTAAACGTAGTCGTTGCTCTGACGTTCAGTGCAATTATCGGTGGCGTAGCCTCTGGTATGAGCTTGAACGACGCAGTCGCGGCTTTCGAAAGTGGATTAGGCGGCGGTGCAACGATTGCACTTAGCTACGCTATGCTTGGTACATTCGCTGTTGCTATCTCACGTTCTGGTATCACAGATCTCCTTGCTCAAAGTGTTATCAAACGCATTCACGGCAAAGAGAACAGTGCGGCATCGACTGGTCTTAAATACGGCATGCTTGCGTCGTTGATCTTAGTGACCATGTCTTCGCAAAACGTGATTCCAGTACATATCGCCTTCATCCCAATCTTAATCCCACCTCTACTAGGCGTATTCGCAAAAATGAACCTAGACCGCCGTCTAGTTGCGTGTGTACTTACTTTTGGTCTGATTACACCTTACATGGTGCTACCGATTGGTTTTGGTGGCATCTTCCTAAACAACATTCTGCTTAAAAACCTTCACGACAATGGTCTTGAAAACGTAGTAGCAAGCCAAGTGCCAATGGCGATGTTGTTACCCGCTGCGGGCATGATCTTCGGTCTTCTTACTGCAGTATTCTTTACTTACCGTAAGCCTCGCCAATACAAAGAAACCTCTCACACTGTTGTTTCAACAGAAGTGAAAGAGATCAACAAGAAGCACATCCTAGTAGCAGCAGCTGGTATCGTAGCAGCGCTAACAGTTCAACTATCGACTGGCTCTATGATCATCGGTGCTCTAGCGGGTTTCATGGTATTTACCTTCGGTGGCGTTATTGCTTGGAAAGAGACACAAGATGTCTTCACCAAGGGCGTTCACATGATGGCAATGATCGGTTTCATCATGATTGCAGCAGCAGGTTTCGCGGCAGTTATGAAGCAAACAGGTGGCGTTGAATCTCTGGTTGAAGCACTTTCAACAAGCATCGGCGACAACAAGCCTCTAGCAGCACTACTTATGCTAATTGTTGGTCTATTGGTTACTATGGGCATTGGTTCTTCGTTCTCTACGATTCCAATCCTTGCAACTATCTACGTTCCACTAGCAGCAGCATTTGGCTTCTCGCCAATGGCAACAATCGCTCTAGTAGGTACAGCTGCTGCACTTGGTGATGCGGGCTCTCCGGCTTCTGACTCAACATTAGGTCCAACGTCTGGTCTAAATGCTGATGGTCAACACGAGCACGTATGGGAAACCGTAGTACCGACGTTCCTGCACTACAACATCCCACTGATCGTATTCGGTTGGATTGCAGCCATGGTTCTGTAATTAGGTTCTGTAGTTAAACAGTCCTACGCTCACTTTTATAAAGACCGCCTCGTGCGGTCTTTTTTGTCTCTGAGATTCATTCTACTCTTCCTTCCGCTCACTCTCATTGAACTAGCGACACCAAACAAAAAAGGCTTACTCTGATGAGTAAGCCTTAGAAATCATTGCGAATACAGATGACTCTCGCTGAATTACGCAGCGGGAGCATTACTCACTAAAATTTCGCGAATAGACTTAAGCGTCGCTTCCGTTGAATGATAATCCAATTCAACTTCACTAAAGATGCCGTTCACTTCAAGCATTAAGGTCGGGTAAGAAAATACACCCATCGCTTCTTTAAAGCCTAGCTGGTCATCTAACTCACTTTCCAATAACTTGCTAGAAAGGTCATTTTCCAACTGTTGAACATTCATACCTAGCTCTTCAGCCAACTGCAAATGTGTGTCTTGGCTATGTGGCAACATCGCACGAAGGTAGTAAGCATGTTGAATCGCTTCAAGCATCGCTTCGTAGTGGTCTTGAAAACCTGCAGCAATCACGGCACGGCACGCAGGGTAAGTACTGCGAACAGGTTGGCACTCTGTCCAAAAATCATGGTTAAACTCAGTACCCAACTTAGCTTCGATCTGCTTCCAAATCGCTTGCAGCTTGCCTTTCATCTCTTCTGACATTGGCTCATCAGAATCCGGGGCCAAACCACCCACTACATAGTTAAACTCAATGCTCGCAGGCAATTGTTGTTTCAATAACTCAAGTGTTGGCTTGTAACCCCAACACCAGCTGCACATTGGATCATGCACATAATGAAGTTTTACGTTCATTGTTCATTCCTTATCGAGTCAATGATTCGATCAATTCAAACAAAAAAGGAGCCTGATTAAGGCCCCTCATTTTAACTATTCAGCGCAAAGGCTAGAACTTATTCAGCGTCATCGCCAGCAACTTTAGCCGCTGCTTCTTTGATGATTGGCTGAAGTTCGCCTTTTTGGAACATCTCAAGAATGATGTCACAACCACCGATTAGCTCACCTTCAACCCAAAGTTGTGGGAAAGTTGGCCACTGTGCGTAAGCAGGAAGCTCTGCACGGATATCAGGGTTTTGTAGGATATCTACGTAAGCAAATTTTTCGCCACATGCCATTAGAGCTTGAGACGCTTGAGAAGAGAAACCACAGCTAGGTAGCTTAGGAGAACCTTTCATGTACAGTAGAATAGTGTTTTCTTCAATTTGCTGTTTGATTTTATCGATAGTTTCCATTGCTTCCTCGTTAATGGATTACGGCTTTTATTGCCTTTATTCTACCCCAAACTAAAAGAATAAAAACCATATAAAAAAAGCGGTTAACAAGCTAAGCTAACAATTCACACAAAAGTAATGAAATAAGCTTTTAATAAAGTAAAAACTTGCTAAACTATATCGCAAGTCAGCAAATTGACCATGGTTGGCAGTATAGCGAGCCATGAATAATAATATCACTGGAAGCAATCGAAAGAGTTAACTCTTTCATATCAATGGAGAATTGAGCAATGGCATTTGAACTACCGGCTCTTCCTTACGCGAAAGACGCGCTAGAACCACACATCTCAGCAGAAACGCTAGATTTCCACCACGGTAAGCACCACAACACTTACGTTGTTAAGCTAAACGGCCTTATCCCAGGTACTGAGTTTGAAGGCAAAACACTAGAAGAGATCGTTAAGACTTCTACTGGTGGTGTTTTCAATAACGCTGCTCAAATCTGGAACCACACGTTCTACTGGCACTGTCTTGCTCCTAAAGCGGGCGGCGAACCAACTGGCGCTGTTGCAGAAGCTATCAACGCTGCATTCGGTTCTTTCGAAGAATTCAAAGCGAAATTCACTGATTCAGCAATCAACAACTTCGGTTCTTCTTGGACTTGGTTAGTTAAGAAAGCTGACGGTTCTCTAGACATCGTTAACACTTCTAACGCTGCTACTCCTCTAACAGAAGAAGGTGTTACTCCACTTCTAACTGTTGACCTATGGGAACACGCTTACTACATCGATTTCCGCAATGTTCGCCCTGACTACATGGCTGCATTCTGGAACCTAGTAAACTGGTCTTTCGTAGAAGAGAACCTAGCTAAGTAATTATTGCTTACGCTGCGCTATTTATAGCGAGTTATCTATTGAAAGCTCATGCCTCGGCCCTCGGCGTGAGCTTTTTTGTATCTGTCGTGTTCCACAAAATCTAAACATTTCGTAATAAACCCGCCAATAGCGCTTACTTCTCGAACTATTGATAGCCTTCTTCCCAACCCTACATAAATTCTCTATTTGCCTGTAATTAAACACTAAAGTTTGCCGACTCCATGCCGTTAAAGGTGTATCCAATGAGAGGCGACATGCAAATACATACTTTAGACAAAGCAGGAATCATCAACGAACTGAAGTTCGGCATCGGGATCAGCCAAGCGGTTGAGCAAGGTCGCCGTGCAGATTTCGCGTTGCTGTTATCTATGTTTTCTAATGATGTCCGTGATTGCACGCCAATTGACACCATTGAAATCACAGAGACAAATGAAGATCGCCTGCGCAAACAATTTGGCGTAGCAGAACCTCAACAACTGCGTTCAAACCAGTCTTCATATGAGATTTCAGCTCAGCAATCTAATCATTTTCATCAAGCTAGCCTTGCCAGCGCCAAACTCAGCCATTACTTGAAACCTGAAGCGCTTGCCTTCATGCCTGAAGATACAGCCGACTTACCCGAAGAGGTTTACCAAAACCTTTCTGGTCATGACCGACGCAAACTCGCAAACAAGCATTTAGCTGATTTGCCACATGCCACGCTCTACAATGAGCTAACCACCGCGCAACGTCAGTATCAAATTCAAGCTCAAGTATAGCGGTCGCCTACCTTTCCCTTTTTCGCTGTCTATCCATAGCTCTTCTTCGACTAACTCGCACACTTCAAAGTATTCACACGAATGATATGAACCATTAGCCTTAGGCAACCTAAAAACACCTGATGTCGGTTACCGCTTGAAGTTACTACAAAATGTGACGTGCCACTAAGTTCATAAAAACTTATTAATTGGCACACCTTAGTTTGAACCAATTCACACCCGTTGTATAAATTTTAACCCACCCTTATCCGACATGGACGATTTGTTTAGGTACTGGGATGGAAATAAAAAGCTCAATCATATTGGTGACATCTGCCGGCTCGCGACTGGGGGGGGCGATTGCGAACCACTTTGTTAACCTTGGAGCCACCGTCATCCTTTGTGATAAAGACACGGAAGCACTTAAAGCGACGTATCTACAGTGTGCCCGGTTTTCTGACTCTGTTTACCACTACACGCTCAAAGGCAATGACAGCCAAGCGATTCTCAGCGTATATGATTTTATTCAAACCACCTTCAACACGACACCCGATGTGCTGGTCAATAACTGGATAAGCTCCCCAATGCCTAGCCTAATTGGCGATCAGCCTGTGAGCAGCTTTATTAATGATCTCTCATCGATGGCATCGACCCTGTTCGCATTTGGGCAAATCAGTGCTGAGAGATTGCGAGAGGAAGATAAGGAAGGCGTGATTGTGAATGTGATATCTCATGATGACTTTCACGATGTGTCTGGCTTAGAGAGCGCAAACTCAATGATCACTGGCTTTACCCATAGTTGGGCGAAAGAGCTGACTCCCTTTGGCATTCGAGTCGGTGGCGTTGTTCCCGCCGTTCATAACTCCGATGGCAAGCTCAACCGATGTCACTGGGCGCAGCTGCAAGACGAGCTGACCAGAACAACCGAATACATTGTCTCGAATGACTACTTCAGTGGGCGAGTTGTCGCGGCAGAGGTTTAACTCCCTATTCCAATTGAACATGACTGGCTCAGCTCATATTAAGTAGCAGAGCTATTGCCTCTCAATCCGTTTTACAAACGAACCAAACATAAAAAAAAAGCCCCAGTCTCTCGACTGGGGCTTTCATCTTTTCCCGATAGATAAGTATCGTGCTAGCGAAAACTTATCTCAAAACTAATGCTTACTTATTATGCGTTAGCTTTTTCTTTTTTAGCTTTTGGCGCTTTCGCTTCAGCTGGCTTTTGGTCTGCTTTCTTAAGGATAACTGTAGTACCTTCGAAAGTTTCGCCTTCAACGTATGGTTGGCCGAAGTAAGAAGTTGTTAGAACTTCTTTTAGCTCAGTGATTAGAGGGTAACGTGGGTTAGCACCTGTACACTGGTCATCGAACGCTTCAACAGCTAGCTCGTCTAGTTTAGCGATGAAGTCAGACTCGTTAACACCCGCAGCTTGGATAGATAGTGGGATGTCTAGGTCAACTTTAAGCTCTTCTAACCAAGTCAGTAGACGTTCAATCTTCTGAGCTGTACGGTCACCAGCTTGGCTTAGGCCTAGGTGGTCAGCAACTTCAGCGTAACGACGACGTGCTTGTGGACGGTCGTACTGAGAGAATGCAGTCTGCTTAGTTGGGTTATCGTTCGCGTTGTAACGTACAACGTTTGAGATAAGTAGTGCGTTAGCAAGACCGTGTGGTAGGTGGAACTCAGCACCAATTTTGTGAGCCATTGAGTGACACACACCTAGGAATGCGTTCGCAAATGCTACACCAGCGATAGTTGCTGCGTTGTGTACTTTCTCACGAGCTATTGGGTCAGCCGCACCATTTTTGTAGCTTGATGGTAGGTATTCTTTAAGCATCTTAAGAGCTTGAAGAGCTTGACCGTCTGAGTACTCGTTCGCTAGAACAGATACGTAAGCTTCAAGAGCGTGAGTTACTGCATCGTAACCACCGAACGCTGTTAGAGACTTAGGCATGTTCATTACTAGGTTCGCATCAACGATAGCCATGTTTGGCGTGATTTCGTAATCAGCTAGTGGGTATTTAGCACCAGTCTTGTCGTCAGTAACAACAGCGAATGGAGTAACCTCTGAACCTGTACCTGAAGTTGTAGTGATACATACAAGCTCAGCTTTTTGACCCATTTTAGGGAACTTGTAGATACGTTTACGGATGTCCATAAAGCGCATTGCTAGTTCTTCGAAGTGAGTTTCTGGGTGCTCGTACATAACCCACATGATCTTAGCAGCATCCATTGGAGAACCGCCACCTAGAGCAAGGATTACGTCAGGTTGGAAGCTCTTCATTGCTTCAGCGCCTTTCTCAACAACAGATAGCGTTGGATCCGCTTCTACGTCGAAGAAAGTTTGAACTTCGATGCCTTGTGCTTTAAGCAAGCTAACTACGTCATCTGCGTAACCGTTGTTGAATAGGAAACGGTCAGTTACTAGGAATGCGCGTTTCTTACCTTCTAGGTCGCTCATTGCGATTGGAAGGCTACCACGACGGAAGTAGATAGACTTAGGTAGTTTGTGCCACAACATGTTTTCAGCTCGCTTCGCTACAGTTTTCTTGTTGATAAGGTGCTTAGGACCTACGTTCTCAGAGATAGAGTTACCACCCCATGAACCACAACCTAGAGTTAGAGAAGGTGCAACGTTGAAGTTGTACAGGTCACCGATACCACCGTGAGTAGTCGGGATGTTGATTAGGATACGAGCAGTCTTCATCTTATCACCGAAGTAACGGATGCGGTCTGCGTTAGTATCTTGGTTAGTGTAAAGACCAGATGTGTGACCGATACCACCGATTTCAACCATAGTTACCGCTTGAGCAACTGCGTCTTCGAAGTCATCTGCGCGGAATAGACCTAGAGTTGGAGATAGTTTCTCGTGAGCGAATTCGTCATCGTAAGAAACTTTACCAAGACCTTCACCTACAAGTACTTTTGTATCAGCAGGAACTTTAACACCAGCCATTTCAGCGATTGCTGGAGCAGGTTGACCTACGATTTTAGCGTTTAGGTTGCCGTCGATAAGCAGAACTTTACGTACTTTATCAGCGTCAGCTTTAGATAGAACGTGAGCTTTGTGAGAAGCGAAACGCTCTTTAACTTCGTCATATACTTCGCTAACTACGATTGCAGCTTGCTCAGAAGCACATACTACGCCGTTATCGAAAGTCTTAGACATAAGGATAGATGCTACAGCACGTTTGATGTCAGCTGTTTCATCGATAACGACAGGAACGTTACCAGCACCAACACCGATAGCAGGCTTACCAGAAGAGTATGCTGCTTTAACCATGCCTGGACCACCAGTAGCAAGGATAAGTGCGATACCGTCGTGCTTCATAAGCGCGTTAGAAAGCTCTACAGATGGTTGGTCGATCCAACCGATGATGTCTCGTGGAGCACCAGCTGCAACAGCTGCGTCTAGAACTAGTTTCGCTGCGTCGTTAGTTGAGTTCTTTGCACGTGGGTGTGGCGAGAAGATGATGCCGTTACGTGTCTTAAGAGAAATTAGAGATTTGAAGATTGCTGTAGAAGTTGGGTTCGTTGTTGGAACGATACCACAGATGATACCTACAGGCTCAGCGATAGTCATTGTGCCTAGGTTGTCATCTTCTTCTAAGATGCCACATGTTTTTTCGTCTTTGTATTTGTTGTAGATAAATTCAGATGCAAAGTGGTTTTTGATAACCTTATCTTCAACAATACCCATTCCAGATTCAGCAACTGCTTGTTGAGCAAGTGGAATACGAGCGTGGTTAGCAGCAAGAGAAGCTGCGCGGAAGATTGCATCTACTTTCTCTTGAGAGAATGTTGCAAACTCTTCTTGTGCTGCTTTAACGCGAGCTACTAGAGCATCAAGTTCCGCTAAGTTAGTTACAGGCATGGTGGATCTCCTAAAATAATAAATATTAAAAACTTTTTATTAAACTCGCTGCTTGCCGTTAACCTTAAACACCAACGTTCTTAGTAAATTGCTTTCAGGGCTGAGTATATTATTTCACTGTGTGAAAAAAATTGACCCAGATCAGTTACCCAAAAAGAATTAACCAGAAAGTAGTAAGGCAATCGCAAAAATGAACTTAAGAGCATGATTTATATAGATTAAACTCACACTTTTCGTTCGCGCAAAAAACAAGCAAACAGACAAATTTTTTCTACATAGCGTAACAAACTGTAAAAAAGTTTCATTTTTAGTCCGTTAAATTACATGTATACAGCTATATTCGTGCTACTGAGAGTATATCCATACCGTTGTACGGGCTAGATTCTGACATAATTTTTATTAATTTCGTGCGTCGGTTAACAGTTACTCAATAATAAATTACAAAATTAAACACTACCAACTAGCTTGCAACAGGCTTAAAACAAAAGTGAGATTCAATTAGTTTTTCTAAAAAGAATCACCCATTTCAAGTTAGTTTTTTTCATTCGCGTAAATCGAGTTTGTCCCTTACATTACGCGCCTAAACTATTCACAGATCAACCCTTCAACCTTAAGTACGCTAACTGGAGATCGCTCTCATGCAAGGCTTAGAACTCGCAATTTTTATGCAATTCTTCCTTGGGCTTGTTGCTGCCGTAAACCCAATCGGCATCATGCCTGTTTTTGTTTCTCTTACTGCTCATATGCCGCCAGAAGAGAGGAACAGGACAGCCTTACAAGCAAACATTGCTGTTGCCGTGATCCTCATTGTCTCTCTTGTTGCGGGGCAAATGCTGCTTGATATGTTTAGTATCTCGCTGGACTCATTCCGTGTTGCAGGTGGTTTACTATTACTGAGCATCGCATTTTCGATGATGAGCGGTAAGCTCGGTGAAGATAAGCAGAACAAACAAGAAAAATCTGAATACATCAGCAAAGAGCAAATCGGTGTTGTTCCACTGGCTATGCCGCTAATGGCAGGCCCAGGTGCTATCAGCTCGACCATTGTTTACGGGTCTCGCTACCCTGCTGCTATTGATACGGTCGGCATCGGCATTAGTATCATCGCATTCGCAACATGCTCTTGGCTTTTGTTCCGTTCAGCGCCGGTTATCGTTCGCTTTTTAGGTCAAACGGGTATCAACGTGATCACTCGTATCATGGGCCTGATTCTTGGCGCATTGGGCATCGAGTTCATCGCCAATGGTCTACGTAATCTGTTCCCAGGCTTGGCATAACGTTTAACAACATTTCGGTTGCTCTATAAAGGGCAACAATATTGAAATATAGATGAGGCGAGTAAAGCAATTGGGCTTTCACTCGCCTCGTTATTATGAAGCTTGTATAATGACTGTTAATGCATTTAACAGAAGACGAACCTCTCCTTATGTCACGCAAGCCACTCAAGCATCATTTGTACGTCATTATCTTTGGTACTCACACGCCAGCCGGACGTGCATTTGATATAACTCTGATCGTTGCAATCTTGGCTTCGCTGTTGGTTCTGATCTTAGAATCCATCCCTAATGTGATGACCGAATGGTCACAACAGCTGCGTTATATCGAATACACCTTCACTGCACTCTTCACTCTTGAGTATTTGTTAAGGCTCTATTGCTCCCCAAAGCCAAAATCTTACGCCACCAGTTTTTATGGTGTCGTTGACCTATTGGCGATTCTTCCGACCTACCTAGCAATCATCTTCCCAGGCGCTTCATTTATGGGTGTGGTGAGACTGCTGCGTGTGATGCGTATCTTCCGAATTCTAAAGCTGGTTCGCTACCTGCAAGATTCCAATATTCTGTTGCGCTCACTATTAATGGCACGACGAAAGATACTGATCTTCTTTAGCACCGTCGGCATCTTGGTGGTTATCTTTGGCGCCTTGATCTTTGTTATTGAAGGTCCTGACAATGGCTTCACCAGTATTCCTCACAGTATCTATTGGGCCATCGTGACTATCACTACGGTAGGTTATGGTGACATGGTGCCGCAGACCGCGCTTGGTAAAGCCATAGCATCACTGACCATGCTATTGGGTTACTCTATCTTAGCAGTGCCAACCGGGATCATTACTGCAGAACTCAGTAATGAGATGAACTCGCACAAAGAGTTGGTTAAGTGCCCGAATTGTAACCGAGCGGGTCATGATTCAGACGCCATGTATTGCAAGCACTGTGCTAGCGAATTAGCGGATCCAGACAAGCGTGTCGTCACCGACGAGAAATAAAAGCAGACACGAGATTCGAGTAGCGAGATGCGAAGAGATTTAAGGGCAGTTTCGAGGGCCGAATAACGAGGTAGCAATAAACTAAAAAGGGTTGACGTTTGTCGTCAACCCTTTCGGTTTATCAGCTAATAGAATTTAAGCAATCTTGCCTATTACGATTTCTCAGCAAGGATAATGCGTAGAGTACGACGTAGTGGTTCTGCAGCACCCCAAAGTAGTTGGTCACCAACCGTGAAGGCGTTTAGGAAGTCGTTACCCATCGACATCTTACGCAGACGACCGACAGGTACAGACATTGTGCCTGTTACTTTCGCTGGTGTTAGCTCCTGTGCCGTGATGTCGCGGTCATTAGGAATCACTTTAACCCAATCATTGTGCGTTGCGATGATCTCTTCGATCTCGTCCATTGGCACGTCTTGCTTAAGCTTGATCGTTAGTGCTTGAGCGTGACAACGCATTGCACCGATTCGTACACAAGTACCATCAATTGGGATTGGCTGACCATCTAGACCAAGAATCTTGTTCGCTTCAACACCGGCTTTCCACTCTTCTTTACTCTGACCGTTTTCACGCTTCACATCGATCCAAGGAATCAGTGAGCCTGCAAGCGGAGCACCAAATTGGTCTGTTGGGAATGAAGATGAACGAATCGTATCAGCCACTTTCTTATCGATATCAAGAATTGAGCTTGAAGGGTTTGCTAACTCAGAACTTACGCTGTCGTTGATCACACCCATTTGTGAGATCAGCTCACGCATGTTCTTAGCACCCGCACCAGAAGCTGCTTGGTAAGTCATGGCACTCATCCACTCAACCATGCCTTTCTCGTACAGACCACCTAGAGCCATAAGCATTAAGCTCACAGTACAGTTACCGCCAACGAACGTGTTGGTGCCGCTGTGAATGCCTTGCTGGATTTGAGCCAAGTTAACAGGATCAAGAGTGATGATTGAATCAGCATCCATACGCAGAGTAGATGCTGCATCAATCCAGTAACCTTTCCAACCTGCTTGACGCAGTGCTGGGTATACTTTTGATGTGTAATCGCCGCCTTGACAGGTAATCACAGCATCAAGCTGTTTTAGGCTATCAATATCAAAAGCGTCTTGAAGTAGACCCGCATCTTTACCACCTAAAACAGGGGCAGGAATACCAATCTGAGATGTGCTGTAATAAACAGGCTCAATCAAGTCGAAGTCTTTCTCTTCAACCATACGTTGCATCAGTACAGAACCAACCATACCGCGCCAACCAACTAGACCTACTCTCATCGCTCACTCTCCATGTATAAATTAAAAATTGCTCTCCCCCATCTATAAGTTTTTCAGAAACAGAACTCAAGTGCTTTTTGTCAAAAAGTGTAACTTTTTCGTTTCTTTTAAGTGAACGTAATGAATCGTGCAGTTATCTCTGTATCGACATTCCATCTCCACCTCATTGATTAAGCGTCCATTATCTTCAAATTCAAACATTTACATCGCCAAAGTCGATTCAATCGACGCTCATCACAAACAGTAAATCCCTCTTTTAAACCAAGGTTAATCAGAGTTTTATTTTACAAAACGAAAACAACGCGCGACAGATCTCAACATGTAACAATCATGAATGTAACAAAAATTTAGATTATGAAACCACAATTGATTGAGTTAACAGTCAAATATCACAACTTGGGCGTATTTTTTCGATATAATAAACTAATTACTGTAGTGTCCGTTTTGCACCACACACTATAACGAAGCACTATAAATGCTCGAAATCACAAGAGGCTTTTATGAAGCAGAGTAAAACTCGCCTACCGAACCTATTGCAGGTATTCATCGCGTTAGGACTATTTCTATCCCTTGCTTTTTCCTTTACTGCAAAGCTTGACCTTCCAATTCAACTTGCCTTGTATATTGGCTGGTTCATTATCATGGTTCTTGGTATTCGTCTTGGACACCAATACAAAGACTTAGAAAAAGCAGCACTCAAAGGAATATCCAATGGCTTAGGCGCGGTTTTAATACTTTTAGCCGTTGGCGCTCTTGTTGGTACTTGGATCTCAGGCGGGATCGTACCTACTATCATTTACTATGGTCTGAAAGCTATCCACCCTTCTATCTTCCTTTTAGCGACCATGATCATCTGTTCTCTAACTGCATTGGCGACCGGTACTTCTTGGGGTGCTGCGGGTACAGCAGGTATCGCGATGATGGGTATCGGCCAAGGCCTAGGTGTTCCAGCACCGATTACTGCAGGTGCCGTGCTGTCAGGCTGTTACTTCGGTGACAAGATGTCTCCTCTTTCTGATTCAGTGATTCTGGCTTCTTCAATGTCTGGTGTTGAAGTGGTTGAACACATCAAGGGCATGCTTCCAGTTGCGTTAATCAGCTACGTGATTACAGGCATCATGTTTACTGCGTTTGGTTTCCACTACGCGGGCAACGTTGACATGAGCCAAGTAGACTCTGTAATCAAAGCAATGGAAGTTCAGTTCTACATCACGCCTTACTCATTCGTTCCGGTACTTATCGTGCTTGGTCTGTTGGCTTTCCGTATGCCTTCATTCCCGGTCATCAGTTTTGGTTCTCTGCTGGGTATTATCTGGGCAGTCATGATCCAAGATATCGACTTCCTAACGGCATTCAACACGGCTTGGGCACCGTTCTCAATCTCATCTGGCGTAGAGTTTATTGATTCGATTCTTAACCGTGGCGGCATGTCTTCAATGCTGGGTTCAGTTGCGGTTATCGTATTTGGTCTAGGTTTTGGTGGCTTACTGGATAAAGTGGGCGTACTAGAGACAATCGCTAAGGTGTTTGAGCGCCGCGTAAACAGCGCAGGCTCACTAGCGACTAGCACAATTGGTACGGCTTTCATGGGTAACGTATTCGGTTCTGCAATGTACGTATCGTTAATCCTTACACCAAAAATCTGTGCGAAAAACTACGACCGTTTAGGCTACAAACGTAAGAACCTATCGCGTAATGCTGAGTTTGGTGGCACGTTAACGTCGGGTATGGTTCCGTGGAGTGATAACGGTATCTACATGGCGAGTATTCTTGGTGTTGCGACGCTGTCTTACGCACCGTTCATGTGGTTAAGCTTCATCTGTATCATCGTGACTATCGTGACATCTTACATGGGTTGGTTCGTTGATAAGTGTGAACCAACAGCACCAGCGTTTGAAGCTGAAGAAGCAACAGAGTTAAGCAAGCAACAAGCTTAAGTTCAGGAGCTAACGCTTTCGAACATAACTCAAAACGTTAATGGTTAAATGCAAAAAGAGCGCCCTAGGGCGCTCTTTTTTGATCTGCTGATTTACTTATTTGTTGGCGGTTCGTTTACCCAACCAGTAACCGATGCCTAACGGTGCAAAGAACACTACTAAGATAAACAGGATGAAGTAGATAATCACACCTTTGATTAACTCCATTAGCTTATCAATCGCCAGTACCACCACCTCTTGAGAGACGCGATCAAGGTCTTGCGTGAACAGTTCTCTTTCTGAAGTCACAATGCCGGCAATCTCGATGCGCTCTTTCGCAATCATCTCTACTAGAGCTTCTCTCTCACGTGTCACCATTTTTTCTAATGCCACACGTTCATCACTCAGCATCGCTAATTTTTGGTCGGTTTTATCACTGAGGTCGTTGAGCAATGGTTGCATTTCTGTCGACATAATAGAAGCCAGTGTTTGCATGTACTCCGGATTGTTCTCAATGAAGTCTTGCATGCTTGCTGATGTTTGGCGAAGGCTTTCCAGCGTCATCGATAGGTCTTCACCCGTTAGTGAGCTATTCAATGCAACCAACTCCGCCTTCCACGACATCAGTTTTGGTGTCTGGTCAGCCATAAGGCTTAAACGATCAGATGCGTCACTCATTGCTTCTGGCATGGTGCCTAAGCTCTGAACGATTTGCGATTCGTCTTTACCAAGGTAATTTAGCCATTCACGGTAAGCAGGTGTGCTTCTGAATGTGAGGTCTTTAAATGGGTGGCTAGCAGAAAACTGCGCAACGAACGCTTTGCTGTTTTTGAAATCACTCGAGCTCAATACACCCTTTGCCAGCTTCTCGGCTTCTTGATCAAGAAAACGAGCGGTCTCTACTGCATCATCCGTCGCGAACAGATCCGCGCCGTCGCCTTGGCTATAAAACTGATTCATTTGGGCAGTGAAAACCCACGAGTCAATTAACGCAGACATAGGGGAAGTTTGGTAAGCCGCTTGTTGTAAGCCCTGCTCTGCATGGATCTTCCAAAGCAACACATAAGATTGATGTAAGGTGTCATCAGCAGGGTAAGATTGCGCGATGAGATCGGCCGAATCTTCTACTCGTGTAAAGAACATCTTGGCGTATTCACGCGTCATGATCCGAGCATTTAACTCTTGTTGAGTGAGAGGCGTCGTTTGACTATCTAACTTAACTTCTAAGAGAGAACAACCACTTAGCACAATGCTAAGCACCAACACCATCCAACTTCGACTCGAAACTCGTAACATATAAACCTCTGACAAAGACTAAGGGCGCTGATTGTATGAGCGCTTCGTCATAGTATTGTCAAAAATCCTGTAAAAGTTAACGCTGACTGTCTAAATATTCATGAGCAGAATCCACAGAGGCTTTTATAGCCTGCTCTAGTTCAGCTAAATCATGTTCACTGATTGCTCTGGACTGCTTCATTGTCATTTCAATGGTTGCGGCAATGATGGCTAACCGAGACGCTTTAATACTGCCAGCCACGCCTTTTAAGCTATGTACAATGCGAGCCGCGGAGGTTTCATCTTTGGTCAACAAAGACTTAAACTTTTCGTAGTCACCTGCGTGGTCTTGTACAAACACACCAAGCAAGAGTTCGACAGACTCAGCATCACCATCGAGCGTTTCTAACATGTCTTCGATATCAATCGCAGGCTTTGAATCTGTGACACTGGCAACGTGTTTCTCTACTACTGGCGCCTGTTCAGGGACTTGCTGAATAGAGTATTGCGGTACAACGGGTTGGCTTGTAACGTTAACGCTCTGCGGAGGTTGAGAGTCGGAAGACTGGCGCGTTGGCCTGTTCTCGGATACATAAGCGTCACTATCTGCTTGTTTCACTGCTGAGGAAACAACATCGCTATAAGAAGCGTCTTCCTTATTTGAATTAATTTCTAGTTCAGAGCTGAGTTCTTGGTCTGCTTCTTTCATCGTTTTTGTGGACCTAACGCCCCAAAACACTATCCCGCTCATCGCCACCAAGCTTAAGCCTAGCATCACCAACAATAGGTTGAATTGACGATCATGGAACTCAGCTTCGAGTTTTATGATCTGTTCATTTACTGAGTTTTTCTTAATCTTATCAACCAAATAGTTAAGCTGAGCGTAATCACTCAACAATGCTGACGCATCAGCCAGTAGTTGTTGGAGTGCATCTTGTTCTTCGTTTTCTAAGGAATAAGATTTTTCTAGAATGGAATCAAAGGCGCGATAAGTCGCTGACGAACTTTGATTTTCAGAATACATGGCTTCAAATACCACAACACCGAATTCGTTGAGGAGCGGTTTTAGCTGAGGGGAAAGCTCTTTATCAGCACGCAAGATCTTAATGTTATCAACGATGTCTTGAACTTGGCTTTCTATTGGAATGAACTCATCGAACTTTTCTAGGAACTGATCAGCTACGTACAACAGTTGGTTGACATCAGGACGAAACAAGGCGTGTTGGAAATCAGATTCAATCTGCAGTCGGATCGAATAAACCAACTGAGCATCGAGTGCGAGATCATTGATACGAGAGACTCGAAGCGGTTCTGAGAAATAAAGCGATTGCCTCAATTCGTTGACTCGAATACCGAGCTCTTCGATTTGAGCTAGAGAATTGGTGTAGGAACGGCTTAGATTAAGAAGAGCCAATGAAGGAAGTAACCACAGAGCCAAGAGCACAACCAAAAAGGTGGCTGGTTTTTTAAAGCGTTTGGGCTTTGCTACTGATTGTTCCATCTATATTCCTTGTGCGTGTTAACTTGAAGCCATGACCGTAGCTAAAAGATTAAGCACAAAATAAGCGACAACGTCCTGCTGCCGCTTTTATCCGTTAACTTCGGACTATGACTTATTGCGAGTCAGTTGGTCACGTAAGTTCGGTGGAGTGCCTTTAATCGTTAGCGTGTCTGTCTCCGGATCGTAAAAGATACGTTCGCCTAGAAGCAGACTATCAAAACTAACATTCAAACCGCCACCAGCACCAACAAATTTTGTTAGTTTACGCATAGTTGCGCGATCGGCTGGGAAGCTGTCTTCTAACTCGTAGCCTTGCTCACTAGTATAGTCAAAGAAGCTTGTGCCATCTGTGCTTGCTGGCAACTCACCAGAAAGTTCACGAACTTGTACTTCATCGCCCGCTTTAAGCTGCTCGTTACAGTAATCCGCAACCTGCTTTTTGTAGCTGATCGCTTCTTCTTTCTCTAATTTAGAGTCAGAAACGAAGTCTTCTACCGCTTGCATCAGTACTTGGTTCTGCTGTTTCGCATCCAAACCGACTTCAGCTTGTAAGAAATCTAAGAAGAAATCCGCGACTTTACGGCCAACACGTCCTTTAATATAAGTTAAGTAACGGTTTGACTCTTTATCAGTCTCATAAGTTGAAAGGTCTAGACGAGCCGCGATATCCATTTTTGAGATATCAAGGTAGTCAGTCGCACTAATATCAAGCCCTTCAGTTACCTTTAGGCTTTGGTTTGAAGGCAATAAACCAATGAAAAGATAATCTGTTGCAAGTGACTGATATTCAGCCATTACCAAGATACCTTCGTCAGCGAATGGGTACTTTGATAGTTCGTCTTTTAGACGTTGCGCACTCTTTTGAGAAAAATCGTAAAAGTTTGTCTCACCAGCACGAAGTTGATGCAACCACTGCTGGAATTCGCTGTCAGATTTGAAAGAACCAAACCCTTTGCCTGCTTTTGAATTAAAAACACGGTGAAGTTCAGCAACTAGGCTTTCAGATGAAGCATCGTTTTCTAGAGATTCAGCACGATAGTTAACAATCAGCTCATCCTGATCGTTCTTGCTCAGCTGGTGTAAAATTACGTTGGAAAGGTGAAGGCTCATAGTGAAAATATTACCGTTCAGGTTTCAGTTGTCGTGCATAGTAGGTTATCATAAGCCGCTTTTACTATCATTATTAGAGTCCTTATGCCGATTATATCTAAATACACAGATGATCAAGTTGAAAAAATCCTAGCTGAAGTAGGTGCTGTACTAACTAAGCACAAAGCTTCGCCAGAACTTTCACTGATGATCGCTGGAAATATCGCAACCAATGTCTTAAATCAGAATGTTGCTGCTTCACAACGCAAAGGAATTGCTGAAAAATTTGCCGAGGCTTTAATTTCTTCTCTTGAAGATAAAAAGTCTCACTAAATTTGATTGACGGATAAAAGAATTATAAATGGTAGACAGCGCAAACTCATATAGCGATCGTGTATCTCGACTGGTTGGTTGGGGTCACTGGTTTGCATTTTTCAACATCATTGCTGCGATGTTGATTGGTACTCGTTATATTACTCAATCTGCTTGGCCAGAAACCTTGCTAGGCCAATTCTATTTGGCTGCATCGTGGGTTGGTCATTTTGGCTTTTTAGTGTTCGCGCTCTATCTATTAGTGCTGTTCCCGCTCACTTTTATTCTTCCGTCGAGGAAGTTATTACGTTTGGTTGCCGTTATCTTCGCGACCATAGGTTTAACTGTCCTACTGATTGATACCCAAACGTATCAAAATATAAACCTCCACCTGACGCCTGTCGTGTGGGAGGTTTTATTCAGTGGAGAGGAATCTGCATTCACGTCTGATTTGCAGCACCTCTTCATTGTTATGCCATTTATCTTCTTACTACAGCTTGGTCTGTCTGAGTGGGTTTGGCGTAAGCAGCGTAAACTGTCTCATAAACACATTGGCCGTCCGATTACTGCCGTCTTCTTCTTGTGTTTCATCAGCAGCCACTTGACCTACATGTGGGCTGATGCGTACTTCTATAACCCAATTACTAGCCAGAAAGCGAACTTCCCACTGTCTTACCCAATGACAGCGAAAAGCTTTATGGAAAAACATGGCCTATTAGACCGTGAAGAGTACCTTGAGCGTTTAGAAGCGAACAAAGAGAACGTAAACCTAGTTAGCTACCCGCTAGAAAAAATTCAATACAACCGCCGCAGTGATGATCTTAATATCCTGATGGTGAGTGTGAACAACCTTCGCTCTGACGCACTTAATGCGACGGCGATGCCAAACAGCTATGCCTACGCGCAACAGTCGATCAACTTCACCAACCACTACAGTTCAAGTAACGATATGTTCGGTATTTTTGGCTTGTTCTACGGCCTACCGAGCAGCTACGCAAGCAGCATTGAAGCTCAGGGGTCAAGCGCAGTATTGCTCGATGTTTTAGAGAATCACGATTACAAGTTCGCTGCTTTCAGTGGCGACAACTTTAGCGATGCACTTTACTCGGATATTATCTTCCGAGGCCGTGATGTGATGCTAGAGCAAGCAACTTATGATGACCAGAGTGCCATAAAAGCTTGGTCTAACTGGATTCAATCACCGCAAGCTAAACGCCCTTGGTTTAACTTTATTGAATTAACCACACTGGATAACTTCGCCAGCTACGATTCAAGTTCAGAGTCGGACTCTACGCTAACGACAGCAGAGCGTTTTGCAGCAGACTATCAAAAGTCGGCGACAGCGGCCGATGCTCAGCTAGCAACTATCTACGCTGAACTGGAACGCTTAGAGCTTGCCGATAACACGGTGGTTATCATTACCTCTAACCACGGTACTGAGTTTAACGAAACCAAAACCAACAGCTGGGGTGCAAACTCCAACTACAGTCGTTATCAGTTACAAGTACCACTGTTTATCAGCTGGCCTGGCAAGTCTGCTTCTGAATACACCCACCGTTCTAGTCATCTAGACGTGTCAGTAACACTGATGCAAGAGCTATTGGGTGTATCTTCGAACCCAACAGATTTCAGTAGTGGTCGCAGCCTGTTTAATGAACGTAACAGAAAGTGGATTCTCGCGGGCGACTCTCGTGAACTTGCTCTTGTTACTGACCAGCAAACAACGGTGTTGGATAAATTTGGTAACTACAAATTGTACGACCAAAATTACAAGCGCCTGAAAAACGTAAGCCCTCGCTTACCTGTGTTGATGCAAGGCCTGACAGAGCTACAGCGTTTCTACACAAAAAATGACTAAATAATCAGCAAACAGCAAAGGGAAGCCAATGGCTTCCCTTTTTTATTGCCGTGAATGATTAGAAAACAAGCAACAAAACAAAATTATGAAAATTAAGGGTTTACAAGATCCTCCACCCCTTATATTATTCACGCCACTGGAGGGATGGCTGAGTGGTCGAAAGCACCGGTCTTGAAAACCGGCAACCGTTAATAGCGGTTCTAGGGTTCAAATCCCTATCCCTCCACCACTTTAAAGAAAGCCGCTGAGAAATCAGCGGCTTTTTTGCATCTGAAGCTTTTTAAAATATAAAGCTCATCTAACAAAACTCTCTACAGTCCCAGTTTCAAACCCATTCACTTTATACCTAGTTTTAAATTCCGATCTCACCGTTCTAAACTAAAAGTTCATGCGCCTAAGCCACTCCCCTCATAACTTTACCTGCAAGCCAATTAGATACTTTCTTTTTTAATAGCACAGAAACACTTCACGTATAACAAAAGTTGGGAATACTTGGCTTATTGAATATTAGATTTTGTCGGCTTCTTAATAAACCGAACAATAAATAATCATTCAGAACAAAAATACCAAAAAGCGTTCATAAAAAAAGCAGTCAGTTAATAAGGGTATTTACAAGCGAAAGCCACCCTTATATTATACGCGCCACTGGAGGGATGGCTGAGTGGTCGAAAGCACCGGTCTTGAAAACCGGCAACCGTTAATAGCGGTTCTAGGGTTCAAATCCCTATCCCTCCACCACATTAAAGAAAGCCGCTGAGAAATCAGCGGCTTTTTTGTATCTGGCGTTTACGTAAAGAGCTTACGTAGTTTCTACTACGCCACCTTTCGGCTCACTTCAAAGCGTCCAATCAATTGGTCTAAGCGGCTCAATGCATTGCCCATCAAAGAAACTCGACGTGCGAGTTGCTTAGTAGACAGTTGTAAGTCAGATATTGAACGTTGGGCTTTATCTGCCGTTTGTCCGTTTTTCTGACTGTTCTCATCTAAGTTAGACATCGTGGTAAAGAGGTCACTCACCGCTGCTTGAATTTGTTCACTGCGGGTGTTTGAGTCTACTGTTAAGTTTCCCTTACTCACATTCTCCACGCCTCGCTCCATAGACTCAACAGCACTGCGAGACTTACTATGCAGCTCTTTCATTAGGTCACTAATATGGTTAGCAGCTTGTGAAGTTCGGTCAGCCAGAGTTCTTACTTCAGAAGCGACGACAGAGAACCCTCTCCCGTGTTCACCTGCTCTTGCCGACTCAATGGCCGCATTCAAGGCCAAAAGGTTAGTCTGCGCGGTAATGTCAGTAATGATATCTATAATGTCAGACACCTTAGTCATTTCATTATTCACCTCATTCACGCTATGCGCCGAGCTTTCTACGATATTGCGAACAATCTCCATGCCTTCGACGGACTGATTGTACTCCTTATCTGCGCTCAGGACGGCTTGTTTCATCACCGTGTCCATTTGCGTTGCTGAGACACTCGCATGAGTAATTTCGCTCTGTTGATACTGACTCAACTGAAGCATATTGCTTAACGCTTGTGATGCATCATCACTGGTTTGCTTCATCACGACACTGCGACGAAACATCGATTCCGAAACCTCTCTAACTTCGTGACTCGCATGGATCAACTCACTCACCGTGTTATCTAAATTGTCGATAAAACTGTTAGTCCAGCGCCCTAAGTTGCCAAGTTCATTATGACTGAATGTGGTGGGATCAAGTCTCCGACTTAAGTTGCCATCACCTTCAGCTAAGGTCTGCATTACCCCGGTCATTTCATGAATCTTCTTCGCTAGTGGTTTGGCGCTAACTAAACGGAATAAGCCCAATGAAAGCAACGCGCAAGCGAACATAATGCCACTCTGCATAAAAGGTGTGAGTGTATAAAGGTTGGCAAACAGTAATGGAACAAATAGAGGCAGTAGCATGCAGCTGATAAAGTGCTTAGATAAGGTATAACTTAGACTTCGGTCTCTGTAGACCTCTTCTAAATCGGACTCACACATCATGCCAAAGGTATCTGGTGAACCATCCAATTGAAAAGTGATACCTTTGCCAATAACGGGTATGTGGCGATAGTCAGAATACCCCGGATAACCAATAAACAAGTTATTGCCATTTTTAATGGTTTCTCTTACGCCTGGGTGAAGCTGATTAGTGGCTGGGTCTGTAAAGCGAATCTCAAATTCGGTGTGGTGCTGGATCTTAACCGTTCCCCAATCAGTATGAACCCCTTGCTTTAAGTTCTCGCCGTGTGAAAAGGTATTATCTTCAAAGCGAGAACGAGAGAGCGCAACACCCGGCTGAGTATGAGGATCATGAATGGAGTCGACCATAAAGATATAGTTATCACCCGACTCGCTATAAATATGCCCCGCTTCTCTTTGAATAATGTCACCAATAACATCATTTGGAACACGACCACATAGGAATTGCGGCGCCCCTTCATCCCGAGAAAAGGGGACATAAAACATCAGCGTTACTTGGTCATGAAACGATGAACTCGAAGCCCCTACGTTCAACGTGCGCTGATCCATATACGGCCCATGCAGATAACGCTTTGAAGCCCCTTCAACTAAAGCCTTCTTGTCTCCAAGGTTAACCCCTACATGCTCATGATAACTCGATGCTTGTGCTATCCCCTTAGCATCGACGATCGCCAACTCAGAAAAATCCGTACTGCGTTTAAGAAGGCTAGATAACGTCCCCTGTGCTTGCTCTTCCGTTCGACTTGCCAAATAAACAGCAGAGTCTTCTAAAAAGTCCCATTGATTCTTGACCCAGTTATGCAGAAGTTGAACTCGCGTGTGAGCAATACTTTCAAAAGCTTGTTCAAGCTCCTCCGTCCTACTTCGATTGAGGAAACAAGCTCTGCGCATAGCCAGTTTTCCTGTTGCGCCAAACCAATTAAGCCAACTACGTTCCTTGTCCGTCAGGTTCATTTTTATCCCTTGTGTTTTTATAGACACATGGGTCAAGCAATTTACAGACCACAATTAACCACACAAATACGTAATTAATAAAAAAGTACTTTATATGAGTCACAATGGTGCAAGCGTGTCTTTTATGGTGCAAAAGGCGCTTATTTCACACCATCATTTCAATGAACTATCAGCCGCTAATTTGAGAGGTTAACCGTGAACATGATAGGCCGCTTTTAACAGCTGCATGTGAATCGGCACCAGATCTTGGTGTTTAGTGCGGTACCCGCCACCGACTACGCAAGCCATCGGAATAGACTCTGATTTCGCTAATTCAATCATGAAACAGTCGCGCTCAAATATCCCTTGTGTCGAGACATTCAAATAACCCAGTTCATCGTCTTGATGAATATCTATCCCCGCATCATAAATAATCAGATCAGGTTGATGGTGAGCAATCGCTAACTTAGTGACTTGTTCAAAACAACGTAGGAACTCTTCATCTTCTGTTTCACGACTTAATGGCACATCTAAATCGGATAGCGGCTTTCGTGCAGGGAAGTTTTTATCGCAGTGGAACGACAGAGTAATGATGTCGTCGTTGTCTTGGCAAAGAGTTGCTGTGCCATCACCATGATGAACGTCGCTATCAACGATCAGCACTTTATCGATATGTTCAAAGGTCAGCGCGTGTTTTGCCGCTAAAACCAAATCGTTCAACAAACAAAAGCCACTTCCAAAATCATGATGCGCATGATGATAACCACCACTCAAATGAATCGCTAAACCAGTCTCTATTGCCATTTCAGCGGCCAAGCAGGTTCCACCACTTGAGTAGAGTGTTCTTTCGATAAGTTGCTCGCTCCACGGGAAACCGATACGTCTCATCTTTGCTGCAGGTAACTTACCAGACACGAGCAAATCAACATATTCGCTATCATGTACCTGTTTTACTTGCTCAACCGAAACCGGCGTTGGTTGGCACACTTCAAACTTGCACTTCCATCGAGGTTCGCTATTCATCAGCGCCTCAACAGCACTATGCAACAACTGATATTTGTTGATTGGGTAGCGATGACCTTCTGGTAAAGGTAACTGTGAATAGATTGGGTGGTAAATTAAAGGAATCATAATCAGGCTAATTGCGTATCTTTCTCAAAATCATAACAGCCTCAAACTTGGCGACAACCTTAATTAATGATAATGGTTATCATTGTTATTAATTATAAAGTAGAGACCATAATGAAAAACGTAATACTCATCTTTGGGGTGATCTGCGGCTCAGCGGCAGCAGTAATGATTTTTGTAGGAATGCTAATGGCCAGTTGGTGGAGCGTTGATTTTCTCGTGTTAAGCCATCAAACTTAACTAATTGAACTGAAAAGGAATCACCATGAGCGTTATTTTTATTACTGGAGCGAACCGCGGCATTGGCTTAAGCCTGACTCGACAATACTTGGAAAGTAATCACAAGGTGTACGCGACTTATCGTGATGACAATTCAGCAAAAGAACTGCTCTCACTCGCAGACCACAACACCAACCTTACCTGTATTCAATTAGAGATAACCGATTACCAAGCAGTAAACCAACTCCCTTCGCAAATAAAGTCGATTGATATCTTGATCAACAACGCTGGCTACTATGGCCCTAAAGGCTACGGGCTGGGTAATACCGATGTTGAAGAGTGGCGTCGTGTATTCGAAGTCAACACCATCGCTCCACTAAAGCTTGTCGAAACGCTATTGCCTTTACTCAAAGACAGCGATATCAAAAAGGTCGCTTGTTTATCCTCTAGAGTCGGCAGTATGTCAGAGAACACCTCAGGCGGCGGTTACATCTATCGCTCCTCTAAAGCCGCTCTAAACTCCGTGGTGAAGAGCCTAAGCAACGACTTAACCGATGATGGCTTTACGGTGTTAGCACTGCATCCAGGTTGGGTGCAGACTGAAATGGGTGGCCCTAATGCTCTGATCGACACCGACACTTCAGCTTCCGGCCTGATTGAAGTCATCGAGTCAGCGAATACCGAAGTGAGTGGTCACTTCTTCAATTTCGATGGCAGCGAAATTGACTGGTAATCCACAGATGAATGCAGGGCATCTCTCAAACCTAGTTAAGCACTCAACGCTGTTTTGTCTAACAGTGATGCTAGCTGGCTGTTTCAGTGATGGCCCCGGCGACTTGTTCGACGACTATCAAACAAAGATAGCCAGAGTACAAGATGCTGACGAGATAATAGAGGAATGGGAATTTGAAAGCCTACCGAGAAAACGAGAACTGCTGCTTGACGTGCCCTCACTCTCTATCGGCCTCATCGACAGCTACCAGCTTCGTCAGTGTGGATTGTTCAATCTGATTGCAGAAAGAAATTCGGTTCTGGGCAAGGTCGCGGATGAGTTTCGTAATTACGATTATCAAGTCGCGCTACTTGAAGGCGTGGGCAAATGTTTATCCAGTAATGAATTAGACCCAGAGATCGTAGAATTACTAAGAGAAATTGAGCAACAGAAACTCGCACAGTTTCCACTGCATCAATGGAATCTCATCTATGCCAGCGATGCTATGCAGTCACAAATGCGGGGTAGTCAGTGGTTACGCGCTGATATAGGCGATCAGGTACGACAAACCAGTGATGCGTTAGAACACATCAATCAAGCGTTAAACACATCGCTCGTTTCCGGCAAAACCACTGAGGTTCAAGAAGTATTAGAGAAGAGTTCGACCCTTGGGGATTTATACTACTCGCTCGCTCGGGCGTCAGTTGAGCTTGATACCATCACCAAACAGCTGACAACTTTTGATGACAAGATCATCTGTGGTAAACAACGAGACACCACTAAGTTCCGCTATCTCAACAATGTGTTCGAGCAACAATACATAGGTAAGGTTCAGCCTTACATGGCGCAACTGGATGGCTACTATCAGCACATAGCCCCGCAACTAGGAATGTTTGACGCGCAACCTGAACTGCACAGTTATTACTTTCCCATCCAAGATGCACATCAAGCCTTTCGATCATCCACTCGTCGCCATGTTGACTATTGGCAGCAACTGTTTAAACGTTGTGGCCGTAAAGTCGGTCGCTAATCCTAACCTCAATAAGTCTTAGCTTTTAGTGCTCTTTTTAGCGGAAGTACCTTTCTTAGCATACGTACCTGTCTTGGCGTAAGACTTCTTCGCCCCACCGCCTTTACGGCGTTTGAAGGCAGGTCTCTCGACTTTAGGAAGGTGGCGGAGTGATTCAGGAACTTCGCCGGTTTTTACTTTACCCATTAAACCATCAATCTTGCTTTCTAACGCTTGCATGAAAGGCTGATACGCTTGATTTCGTTCTGCCATGCCTTGCAGCTGGTGCTCCCAATGTGCCGTCATGTCTGGGAAGGTAGAATCCTCAGGTAAGGCATGAATCAAGCCTCTGCCCGCAGGGCTACTGTGAATACTCTTACCTTGGCGCGTTAGCAGCTGCCTTTTGAATAGAGTATCTAGAATACCCGCACGGGTTGCTTCTGTGCCAAGGCCATCGGTTTCTTTCAAAATGGCTTTGAGATCTTTGTTCGCAACAAAACGCGCGATACCTGTCATCGCTTGAAGCAATGTCGCTTCCGTGAAGTGTTTTGGTGGCTCAGTTTTCTTATCACCAATCACGCCTTCACGGCACGTCAACACCGTACCTTTATCCAATGGAGGAACCGTATCCGTGCCATCCCCTTTTTCTTCGGTATCCGTTTTACCCATCAACACCTTCCAACCCGGGTTGATAAGCTGACGCCCTTTTGCGATGAACACGCCACCAGCGATATCAAAGACCAGCTTAGCATCAGCAAAAACCGCAGGTGGGTAAAACTGCATTAGATACTGACGAGCGATTTGCTGATAGATTTTCATCTCGTTGGCAGACAGGCCGTTCACCGATGACTTCTTCGGAGTAGGAATAATCGCGTGGTGAGCATCGACCTTACTGTCGTTCCATGCTTTTGATTTAAGAGAAAGGTCCGCACCTTGAGCGCCACTTTGCAGCTCTTTCGCATTGTTAGCGATAGCATCAACGATCGATTCTCGCTGCGAGTAGTGCTCTTTAGGTAGATAGCGGCTATCAGAACGTGGGTAAGTGATGAGTTTGTGTTTCTCGTACAATGACTGACACGTATCTAACACCTGTTGAGCACTCATACCAAAACGCTTAGACGCATCAATCTGCAAGGCTGACAGCGAGTAAGGCAGTGGCGCAGCTTGTTTACTTTGCTTTTGCTCTGATTCCGTCACCGTCGCGGGTTGATTCGCAATTCGGTTAGCCACATTCTCAACCAGCTTTCGATTGAGCACGCGCCCTTCTTCATCTTGCCATGGTTTACATGCTTCGCTTGGCTTCCAACGCGCACGAATATCAAAGCTCTGGCCGTGATTTTGATAAGGGATCAAAGCGTGCAAAGTGAAGTAATCTTTCGGAATAAAGTTTTCGATCTCTTCATCGCGCCTTACCACCAAACCAAGTACAGGCGTTTGTACTCGCCCGACCGACAACACACCTTGGTAGCCAGCCTTTTGACCGAGTAAGGTATAAGCACGAGTCATGTTCATGCCATACAGCCAATCGGCTCTAGAGCGCGCTAATGCGGAAATAGAAAGCGGAATAAAGTCACGGTTGCTGCGCATTTGAGAAAGTGCACGTTTTACGGCAGGTAAGTTCAAGTCGCTGATCAGTAGCCTGTCCATCGACTCTTTCTTAGCCTTAGAGACTTTGCAGTAATCAATCACTTCATCAACCAGCAACTGCCCTTCTCTATCCGGGTCTCCGGCGTGAACAATTTGAGTGGCGTCCTTCAATAGCTTTCGGATCACCGTGAGCTGTTTGCTTGAAGTCTTACGCGGTCTTAGCTGCCATTGCTCCGGCACGATAGGAAGATCGGCTAAATTCCACTTCTTATAACGGTCGTCATAAGCATCCGGCTCAACCTGCTCCAATAAGTGTCCAATACACCAAGTCACCACATCCCCATTGCCACATTTGATAAACCCTTGGTCTTTCTTTTGTGGATTAGGTAGTGCAGCGGCGATCGCGCGGCCGAGGCTTGGTTTTTCAGCAATAATAAGGCGAGACATGTTTTTCCAGATGCTACAAACAATTAGAGCCACATTATCTAATGTGGCTCTAATAAATCAAGAAAAACTGGTTGTTTATACAGTTAGCATTCCACTATTCAAGCTTCAGCTTTCTTTATAAAAACTCAACGAACTTAGAGAAGTCGCGCTCTGGCACTTTCATTGGTGTACAGCCTGGAGTGCCTAGGTATAGGAAGCCAACAATTTCATCGTCGCCTTCTAGGCCAAATGCTTGGTGTACTTCTGGGTGGAACATCCATTTACCTGAGCGCCAAAAGCCTTGGAAACCTTGTGCGACTGCGGCCATTTGCATCGCCTGTGCAGCACAACCCGCAGACAGATGTTGTTCGATAGCAGGCACTTTCTCGTGCTCAGTTACTTTGGCAATCACAGTAATCACCATCGGAGCTCGGAACGGCGCTTTTTTTACTTTCTCGATAACCGCTTCTTCGCTGTCATCCGCTTCAGCGGCGCGCACCAAGATGTCTGAAAGCTTTTGTAGGCCTGAACCTTGCGCGATAACAAAGCGCCATGGTGTTAGTGCACCGTGGTCTGGAGCACGCAGCCCTGCTTTGATGATGTTTTCTAACGCCACACCTTCAGGTGCCGGATCAGAGAGTTTTGCGATTGAGCGTCTGTTGAGCAACAGATCCAAAGCATCCATTTGAAGTCCTTACTATTTCTTTATTATTTGTATACTTGAACTTTAGCACAGAATACAAACGATAATAAATCTCAACGGCTGTCCATTTAGGCTAGATTAGAAACAATAAAGGCTCCTAAATCTATGACTTAGGAGCCTTGTTCAAAATCTAACTCAGCAAATTAAGTAACAATATCTACTGATAAGATTACAGTTTGATAGCTGATTCTATAACTTAATCGCTAGCTCAACACCTTGACGAATTGCGCGTACTGCATCCAATTCACCCGCGTAATCGGCGCCGCCTATCACATGCAGTTTGCCACCAAACTCTTGCCACATGTCTTCGAATGGACGAACTGACACCTGACCTGCACATACGATAACCGAGTCAGCATCCAGCACCTGCTCTTTCTTACCAACGCTGATATGCAGACCTTGGTCATCAATCTTGTTGTAGCTCACGCCACCCAGTAGATTAACACCGCGTTTTTCTAGTGTGCGTTTGTGAATCCAGCCTGTAGTTTTGCCCGGACCTTTACCAACGCGCCCCGCTTTACGCTGCATCACCCAAACCGTTTTGTCGCTGAATGAATCCGGGTAAGGATACAAACCACCTGGGTGTTCCATGTTCTTATCGATGCCCCACTCATGCAGCCAATCATCTAGGTTGTGTGACGCCGGCTCGGTGAGCATGGTTGCCACATCGACACCGATACCACCAGCACCAACAATCGCGACCTTTTCGCCTACTGGTGTCTTTTCGCGAATCAAGGTTTGGTAATCGACCACGTTTTCTTGGTCAATGCCCTCAATATCGAGCTTTCTTGGCTCTACGCCAGCAGCCATCACCACTTCATCGTACTTCAACAACATCTCAAACGTTGCTTCCGTATCCAGTTTCAGATTCACGCCGGATGCATCGATTTGGTTAGCAAAATAACGAATCGTTTCTCTGAACTCTTCTTTGCCCGGTATCTGCATTGCTAATCTAAACTGGCCGCCGATACGGTCATTTTTCTCAATCAAGTCAACCTTGTGTCCACGCTGGGCTAGTGTCGTCGCACAAGCTAAACCGGCTGGGCCTGCGCCAACAACCGCAATGGTCTTAGTCGCTTGCGCTGGCTGAACAACAATTTCAGTCTCGTAACAAGCGCGTGGGTTCACCAAACAGCTCGCACGTTTACCTTTAAACACGTTATCAAGGCAAGCTTGGTTACAACCGATACAGGTATTGATGAACTGAGCTTGGTCTTGAGCTGCTTTATTAACAAAATCCGGGTCTGCCAAGAATGGACGCGCCATAGACACCATATCAGCCTGCCCAGAGCTAAGAATACGTTCGGCCTCTTCTGGCGTATTAATTCGGTTACATGTCACCACTGGGATCGACACGTATGGTTTCACTTTTTCCGTCACCCAAGAGAATGCACCACGTGGTACTTGTGTCGCGATAGTCGGAACACGCGCTTCATGCCAACCGATGCCGGTATTGATAATAGTCACGCCTGCTTCTTCCAGCTTTTGAGCCAATAGAACAACATCTTCAAAGGTGCTGCCTTGCTCAACCAAATCCAGCATCGACAGTCGGAAAATAATAATGAAGTCGTCACCCACTGCTTCGCGAATCGATTTAACAATCTCCAGCGGGAAACGCATGCGCTTCTCATAAGAACCGCCCCATTCGTCGTAACGCATATTGGTACGTTTACAGATGAATTGGTTAATCAAGTAACCTTCAGATCCCATAATCTCAATGCCGTCGTAACCCGCGACTTGGGCGAGTTCGGCACTGTTGGCAAAGGCACCAATGGTCTTTTTAATCTGACGAGGGCTCATCTCACTTGGAGCGAACTTAGCGATAGGCGCTTTAATGCCAGACGCACTTTGCGCAAATGGGTGCATCGCATAACGACCTGCATGCAACAATTGAAGCGCAATTTTACCGCCGTGCTTGTGGACGGCTTCGGTAACAACTTGGTGCGCTTTAGCGTGCTTTACTTTACTGAATTCAGCACTGAATGGGGTTAATCTGCCACGTAAATTAGGAGAGAAACCACCAGTAACAATAAGGCCAACGCCTCCTTTTGCTCGCTCTTCATAAAACGCGGCGAGTTTGTGGAGACCTTCTTTATTTTCTTCTAAACCTGTATGCATTGATCCCATCAATACACGGTTACGTAACTGGGTAAATCCAAGATCGAGTGGTTCAAGTAAATGTGGGTACATGGCAGACATCACTTCTATTATTTTATCCTTGTGGTCTGACCACAGTATAGTTCAATCACCAAAAGTTCAAACAACCGTTTACATTTTTGTAACACCGATCATAATGCTGCACGTATTAATCGTTCAGAAGCCCTTAATTTGACTACACTTAATGAGAATATATATCGATTAACAATTCTTGGTGTAGTTTGAGCTTGGGAATTATCGTAGGATACTAAGCAGTTCATATTATTGAGATTAATGGTACTACGGCTTGTTAAAGCGACGTAATCTCACTGCGGAGACAGAATGAAAAAAATATTCAAATTTATAGGCATGTTCTTTAAAGGGATTTGGAAGCTCATTACGTTTGTACGTCTTGCGCTGGTTAACCTAGTCTTTTTACTCAGTATCGCCATCATCTACTTTGTGTACTTCCATTCAGATACGGCTCAACCGACGGTTCCTCAGGATTCGGCTTTAGTGCTTAATCTGTCTGGCCCTATTGTGGAACAAAGCCGCTATATCAATCCGATGGATTCGGTCACAGGTTCACTACTTGGCAAAGACCTTCCAAAAGAGAACATCCTGTTTGATATCGTTGAAACGATTCGCTACGCAAAAGACGATGACAAGGTTACTGGTATCGTTTTAGCTCTCAAAGAGCTGCCAGAAACCAACCTGACCAAGCTACGCTACATTGCTAAAGCATTGAATGAGTTCAAAGCAACAGGCAAACCGATTTATGCGGTGGGTGACTTTTACAACCAAAGCCAATATTACCTAGCCAGCTACGCAACTAAGGTCTTCCTATCACCAGATGGTGGGGTTCTTCTTAAAGGCTATAGCGCTTACTCGCTTTACTACAAAACGTTGTTAGAGAAACTAGACGTAAACACGCACGTGTTCCGTGTGGGCACTTATAAGTCAGCTATTGAGCCTTTCATTCGTGATGACATGTCAGACGCAGCGAAAGAGTCCGCTTCTCGTTGGTTAAGCCAACTATGGGGTGCGTACGTTGATGACGTCAGCAACAACCGTCAAATAGACGCTAAGACACTGAACCCAAGCATGGACACCTTCTTGAAAGAACTTGAGTCTGTGGACGGTGACATTGCAAAACTGGCCGAGAAACTTGGCTTAGTGGATGAGCTAGCGACACGCCAGCAAGTTCGACTAGAGCTTGCCGATGTTTTCGGCAGTGACGGCCAAGACAGCTACAACGCGTTTGGTTACTACGAATACCGTACAACCATGCTTCCAAACATGACTAGTGAATCACACGACGTTGCCGTGATTGTAGCGAGCGGCGCAATTATGGATGGCAAGCAACCACGTGGCACCGTTGGCGGCGATACCACAGCAGCCCTACTGCGCCAAGCACGTAACGACGATAAAGTGAAAGCGGTTGTACTTCGTGTCGATAGCCCAGGTGGCAGTGCCTTTGCTTCTGAAGTTATCCGTAATGAAATAGAAGCGATCAAGCAAGCGGGTAAACCGGTTGTTGTGTCGATGTCGAGCCTTGCTGCTTCGGGTGGTTACTGGATCTCGATGGGTGCGGATAAGATCCTAGCTCAGCCAACCACACTAACGGGTTCAATTGGTATCTTCAGTGTTATCACCACCTTCGAAAAAGGGTTGAACGATATTGGTGTTTACACTGATGGCGTTGGCACCTCACCTTTCTCAGGTCTTGGTATTACAACTGGACTTAGCGATGGCGCGAAAGACGCGTTCCAAATGGGCATTGAAAACGGATACCGCCGATTCATCAGCCTAGTTGGAGAAAATCGCGGTCTGGAAGTCGATGCTGTCGACAAGATTGCTCAAGGTCGAGTTTGGACAGGTCAAGATGCGATTCAGAAAGGCTTAGTCGATGAGATTGGTGATTTCGATGATGCGGTTGCAGCTGCGGCTTCACTTGCAGAGCTTGAAAGCTACAACATTTACTGGGTAGAAGAGCCACTTTCGGCCACTGAACAATTTATTCAAGAATTTATGAACCAAGTTCAGATGTCGATAGGCCTAGATATTCAATCGATGATACCAAGCAGTTTACAGCCTGTTACTCAGCAGTTAGCTCAAGATAGCCAGCTGTTAGGCAGCTTTAACGACCCACAAGGCCGATACGCTTTCTGCTTAAATTGCCAAGTTCAATAAGTTGAGCCAATAACTCAATGACTAAGGGGTGCCTCTGTGTGAGGTGCCTCTTTTTATTGCATGATAATTCGCTATAATCGCCCCCCTGTTCCCTACATCACACTAAGTATTAATCGCCATGGAAAGAAAACACATCTATATCGCGTACACCGGCGGCACAATTGGCATGCAGAAGTCTATTGACCACGGCTATGTTCCAGTCGCAGGTTTCATGGATAAGCAGCTAGCTGGCATGCCTGAATTCCATCGCCCAGAGATGCCTAAGTACACCATTCACGAATACTCTCCATTAATGGACTCTTCAGATATGACGCCACTTGATTGGCAGACTATCGCTGATGACATTCGCGCGAACTACGATAAGTACGATGGTTTCGTTATCCTGCATGGCACAGACACTATGGCTTACACTGCCTCTGCACTGTCTTTCATGCTTGAAAACCTCGGCAAACCTGTGATTGTTACGGGCTCTCAGATCCCACTAGCAGAGCTTCGTTCAGACGGACAAGCAAACCTGCTGAATGCGCTACACATTGCCGCAAACTACCCTATCAACGAAGTGACACTGTTCTTCAACAACAAGTTGATGCGTGGTAACCGCAGCACAAAATCACACGCAGATGGCTTCAATGCGTTTACGTCTCCAAACCTGAATCCATTGCTAGAAGCGGGTATCAATATCCAACTTAGCAATAACGTAAAGGTAAACGAACAACCTAAAGGTGCTTTCAAGGTTCATAACATTACTCCGCAACCTATCGGCGTAATCACAATGTACCCAGGCATCTCACACGAAGTTATCCGTAACACGCTATTACAACCTGTTAACGCAATGATTCTGCTTACTTTCGGTGTGGGTAACGCACCACAAAACCCAGAACTGCTTCAGCACCTGAAAGATGCCTCAGAGCGCGGTGTTATTGTGGTGAACCTAACTCAATGTTTGGCTGGTAAAGTCAACATGGGTGGTTACGCGACAGGTTGTGCACTAGCAGAAGCGGGCGTGGTGAGTGGTTACGATATGACACCAGAAGCGGCACTGGCGAAGTTGCATTATCTATTAAGCCAAAACCTAGGCTACGAAGAAGTGAAGGCTCAGATGCAACAAGTATTGCGCGGTGAGATGAGCTTATAACCTGTTCAAGGATTCACGTTAAAGCCAGTTATTCTATGAAAGTAACGGCGGCTTAACGTGAACTAAATCGTTTTATTGCTTATAAATAAACGAGTTAAACTAAAAGGGGTGGCACATTGCCACCCCTTTGTTGTAATTTAAGCTTAATGATTCGGGTTAACCCTAACAATGTCTTCTTGATCTGACTTAAACTGTTTCTTTAGTTCAGACTTAGATTTAAAGCTAATCTCACCACCAGCTGCAATTGTCATATGTTGAGCTTCAGAGTTATGTTTAGATTGGTATAACATAACCGCTTGCATACACGAGTCGCGCTGTTCTTTTGAGAGCGCCGTACCTTCTGGCCATTTACCCGTTTCAACTGCGTAGGTTAAACGTTCGTAGACCTCGGGTGTCATTGCGCTAAGAAGTTGTTCTGCATCCATGGTAAAGCCTTAGTTTTAACAATTTTCACCAGAAAATAACCCGTAACAGAATTGAGTCAAGAACCTGACCAATAATAAGTGCATCTGATCACAAGTGAAGGAATATGAAAATTATGAAATGGTTGGCGATTAGCCTATTGCCTTTCACTCTGGTTGGGTGTCTTGAAGGGAACAAAAATACCGATCAACTGTGCCAAAGCAATCCGGGTCTTCAGTGTGAACAATTGAACATGAACGATGGGCAATGTCGTGTCGCACGTACCGACCTCATCTGGCATCGATTTGAAGTTCAGAAGCAACCCACCGAAATCAACAAAATTAAAGAATTCGAATTAGTCACTGCCTACAAAAAGTGCCTAGAGCTCGCGGCACAGATCGAAACGATCGATCAATCTAAGCTGCAAGAGCGTCGCTTTACCTCTTTAATGCACAGTATCGAAGAGTCTGAGCGCATTGTTGATGAGCTATCGAAATCTGATACACCGGAAACGCTTTACTTCTTGTGGTCGCAAACTGGGGACACCAATGCCAGACGCAGTTTCCTACAACTAGAAGGCTCTGAAGCGTTAAACACAGCTGAGATGCAATATGCCTTGGCAACCTTCTATACCACCCGCAATCATATAAAGACACTTAAGCTACTCAATAATGCGCTAACGCTTTCTAATGGCTCGGTAGCCAACACTGAAATCTTCAAGTCGATGGCCAGTATCAACCACAGCCTGGGACATATGGAAAAAGCGTACGTTTGGGCAATGGTTGCCAAAGACTTTGACGTGCCGATTGCTTCTGAAGCCGAGCTCACGGTGTTGTACCATTTCGACAAGGCAACCTATAAGAAGCTAAATAAAGACGCAGATAACATCGTCGAAGCGATTGAGGATGGAATTTACAGCCCTTCAATCGTCCCGAGTTACTGATCGCTTCATTTATAGTGTTCTTACTTAAGCTTGTTATTCACCTGCTTTCAAATAAAAACAGCTACCTTTTTAGTAGCTGTTTTTATTTGTACTAGAGTTAAATCTGAAATCTTGGGCGTTTCAGCATTCCTAAATCGACAAATGCGACCTGTAAGGATTAGACAATAGTTACAAGTTATTTCGTACTTTCGTCATTTTTGTTGAAAATTAACGACACTGAATTAACACAGAACCGTTCACCTGTGGTCTTCGGGCCATCTGGAAAAACGTGACCTAAATGGCTATCACAGGCGGTACAACGGATCTCTACACGCTTCATTCCGTGACTTAGATCTTCTATATAGCGTACTGCTTCATCATTCACTGGGGCATCAAAGCTTGGCCAACCACACCCAGAGTCATATTTGTTATCCGACAGAAACAAAGGGCTTTCACAGCATGTGCAGCTATAGACGCCAGTCTTATGGTTGTGCAGTAACTTGCCGCTATATGGGGCTTCAGTACCACGCTCACGACACACTGAAAATTCGTCGTCCGTTAGGCGCTCACGCCAGTATTCATCAGGCTTTATCATATTTCCTCCCTTTTGAATCACGTTAATATCTCTCCACATTCTCAGTTATTATATTTACTTTTTTCTATAAAGGCTTGCATATGAGTCGTTTTGTAGCACATACTTTCTCACCAGGAAACATTGTACATATACACTCATAAGTGAATCATCATTTAGGGGTATTTTACCCAACTGGAAGGGTACAGAGCCACTTGCAATGGTCAATTTTCAACCACTTACACCCAATTGTTAAGAAAAGCGTCGCTTTTTTTTGACATTAAACAAGTTAAGTCGGATTATCTATTGCAGATGTATACTGGATTCTGTAATTTTACTACCAGTTATCTTTAATCAGAAATTAAGTTGTGGAGCAACTACAATGACTATCAAAGTAGGTATTAACGGTTTTGGCCGTATCGGCCGTTTCGTATTCCGCGCAGCTCAAGAGCGTGCAGACATCGAAGTAGTAGGTATTAACGATCTAATCGACGTAGAGTACATGGCATACATGCTTAAGTACGACTCAACTCACGGCCGTTTCAACGGTACTGTTGAAGTTGAAGGCGGTAACCTAATCGTTAACGGTAAAACTGTACGTGTTACAGCTGAGCGTAACCCAGAAGACCTTAAGTGGGATGCTATCGACGTAGACGTAGTTGCTGAAGCAACTGGTCTTTTCCTAACTGACGAGACTGCACGTAAGCACATCACTGCTGGCGCTAAGAAAGTAGTTCTTACTGGTCCTTCTAAAGATGCAACTCCAATGTTCGTAATGGGCGTTAACCAAGCATCTTACGCTGGTCAAGACATCGTTTCTAACGCTTCTTGTACTACTAACTGTCTTGCACCTATCGCTAAAGTACTTAACGATAAGTGGGGCATTGAGTCTGGTCTTATGACTACAGTTCACGCTACTACAGCAACTCAAAAAACTGTAGATGGCCCTTCTGCTAAAGACTGGCGCGGTGGCCGTGGTGCTTCTCAAAACATCATCCCATCTTCAACTGGTGCTGCTAAAGCTGTAGGCGTTGTTCTTCCAGAACTAAACGGCCTTCTAACTGGTATGGCTTTCCGTGTACCAACTGCTAACGTATCTGTAGTTGACCTAACAGTTAACCTAAAAGAAGCTGCATCTTACGAAGAAATTTGTGCTGCAATGAAAGAAGCTTCTGAAGGCGAAATGGCTGGCGTTCTTGGTTACACTGAAGACCAAGTAGTATCACAAGATTTCATCGGTGAAGTTCAAACTTCAGTATTCGATGCTAAAGCTGGTGTTGCTCTAACTGACAAATTCGTTAAAGTTGTATCTTGGTACGACAACGAAATCGGTTACTCAAACAAAGTTCTAGACCTAATCGCTCACATCTCTAAGTAATTTCTTTTTAGAAATCGCTTTAGATAAGCATTAGCGAAGACTGTTTTGAGCAGACTTTGAAAAAGGCGACCTTAGTGTCGCCTTTTTAATGCCTGCTATCTTTTAAACCGCGTCTGTCTAAGCTCATCAAGATAGCCCAAACGCAAAATTCAATTCTAATACTGACTCTGCTTGTTACTCATGAAAACACAAGCATCACTCTAGTCAGCATTTGAATTCAATTTCCTTAGAAGGATCATGTAATGGATTTATCTACTCTACCTGCACTGGCGGTACTTTCTGACAACGTCACTATCGTTGAACACGAAGGTGTAAAACTGGTTCGCGTTATCCACGATAAAGCAAACGCAGCGATTTCACTGTTTGGCGGCCATGTGGTGTCATTCCAACCGCAAGGTCAAGAAGACCTAATTTGGATGAGCCAACAAGCTAAGTTCGATGGTAAAACGGCTCTGCGTGGTGGTATTCCAGTATGTTGGCCTTGGTTTGGTCGCATTGCAGCACCAGCACATGGTTTTGCCCGTTCAAGTGAATGGCAATTGGTTGAACACCGTGAAAGCGAAGCTGGCGTGATTGTTAGCTTAGGTCTGAAGCCAAGCGAAGAGACGCTAGCAGTATGGCCTCATCAGTTTGATGCTCGCTTGAATGTTGAGATCGGCGAACAACTAAAAGTAACGCTGGACGTGAAGAACACTGATTCTCAGCCATGGACTTTCTCTGGTGCACTACACACTTACCTAAACGTTGGCGATATCCACAACACAACCACCACTGGTATGGGTGCTGAGTACATTGATAGCCTGCAAGGTGGCAAGATCTGCCAAGGTGGATCTGAACTGGTACTGACCGACACTATTGATCGCGTTTACACTCAGCCAGAAGCGCAAATCTTTGTTGCTGATAAAAAGCTGGATCGTACTCTAACGGTTGAAAACCACGGTCATAACTCTGCAGTACTGTGGAACCCGTGGGCAGAAGGCGCTGCAAGTATGGGCGACATGCAAGACGATGGTTACCTAACTATGATGTGCGTAGAATCAACACTGCACGCGCCAAGCCTAGAAGCCGGTAAAACACTCCGGCCGGGTGAAAACCACCAACTGTTCACTGTGATTAGTGCCCAATAACCGTATAAATACAGTTATAAAAAACGATTTTTGAGCGGCTTTATGTCGCTCTTTTACTTTTTGGTTTTAGCTCGTTACACTTGCGCTGTCTATTCTCCTTTAGAGGTCTCCATGACTTACCAATGCCCTTTGTGTCACCAACCTTTATCTCAAAACGATCGTACGTTTAAATGTGAAAAGAACCATCAGTTCGACCTAGCAAAAGAAGGCTATGTCAATTTGATGCCAGCACACCACAAACGCTCAAAAGATCCAGGTGACAACAAAGAGATGATGCAGGCTCGTCGCCGCTTCCTTGAAGGCAACCACTACGATCCAATGCGCCAAGCCGTTGTTGGTTTATGCGCTAGCTATCTGCCAGAAACAGCCCCTAGCCTATTAGATATAGGTTGTGGTGAAGGTTATTACACCAATGAAATTGCGGTAAACCTTCAAGAAAAGAATGGCGCTACTTTTGGTCTAGATATCTCTAAGATTGCTATCAAATATGCCGCTAAACGCTACCCAGCGGTCGACTTCTCAGTCGCTTCGAGTCATCGTCTACCCTTTGCTGAAAATAGCTTAGATGGCATTCTGCGCATTTATGCGCCATGTAAGGCTGAAGAGTTACAGCGCACCATCAAAGACAATGGCGTCGTGATCACCGTGACACCAGCCAGCCGACACCTGTATCAGCTGCGCGATGCGATTTATGATGGCGTTCGCTTGCACGATGAAGATCCAGAAGTGATCGAAGGTTTTACGCTTGAGCATCAAGAGCAACTAAACTATATGATGGAACTATCGGGGTCAGATGCATTCGACCTGCTACAGATGACGCCGTTTGCTTGGAAGGCGAGTGAAGAGTTTAAACTACAACTCACCGAGGCAGAGCAATTCAACTGTGAAGCTGACTTTATGCTGCGAGTGTACCGCAAACAAATTTAATTGATATTGATTATCGTTTGCATTGAAATCTTATCTTGCCTCCTTTAGTATGCGTGTTCTTCAAGGAGGCATTTCATGCAACGTATTATTCTTATCGGATTAGCTACTCTTCTCACGGCTTGTGCTAGTCAACCTGCAAAAGACACTTCTCAAAAAGTGGCTCAAACGGAATCCGTTTCCACATTCTATGACTACCAGTTCGCTTCTCCACAAGGCGAAACACTTTCTCTCGATGCATTACCCGAGCAGCTGATTGACGCTGATGTGGTTCTAATTGGCGAATGGCACACGCATTCTGCCATTCACCGCTTCCAAACCGACTTCTTAAAAGCGCGCCGCAACGCAACATCAAACATTGCGCTTTCAATGGAACAGTTCACTCGAGAGCACCAAGCCACACTTGACCAATACTTAAACGGCGAAATTGGCGAACAAATTCTCATGTCTCAAGCGGCAGCTTGGCCAAATTACGAAAGTGATTACCGCGCGTTAGTTGAGTTCGCAAAAGCCAACGACGTCGATGTTATTGCGGCAAATGCACCAAAGCCATTCGTGCAGTGTATTGGCCGTAAAGGATTGCCTTACCTAGACCAATTATCGACCGAGCAACGCCAATGGATTGCTGCCGAAGTGGATACTGGCGATAGCCCTTACAAAGAAAAGTTCATGGCTTCTATGCATCACGGTACGCCAGAGCAAACAGAAAAGCAGTTTGCCGCTCAGGTTACCTGGGACGAAACCATGGCTGAGTCGATTGTGGATTACCTAGCATCAAACCCTGATAAACAAGTGATTCACGTGGCTGGCAAGTTCCACACCGAGGGTGGTTTAGGGACGGCGGCATCAATTCTACGTCGTAACCCTGATTTAAAAATCGCCATCATCAGCCCGGTTGAAGCGATCTCATCGGATAGCGGTGATTATCAGCTTGAAGTGCTTTCGCCGCCGGCTCGCTTTGTAAAGAAAGAGAACCGAATGAAGGCATACAAGCATCTGTCAAAACGTAGCGCTAGCCTAGAGTGTGAGTAGGATCTGTTGATCCACTCTTCTAAGCTAAAGAGTCGATGGGCTAATCCTAGATAATTAGCCCATCGTCACAACTTGATCACGTTCCCGTCATTCATCCTAACTCTATCTAAAATCAAACATTCTTATCGGCACAAGACTTGCTTAGTAAATAGACGATTTAACCAAGCAGACGAAAATGTAATGTGCGAATAAAAAAACATCACTATCGATGATTAATTGCACAAGTTTTTCACACCTCTGCCGATACTATATTTAAGGATAGGTAAGGAGAGCTATATGACGCCAGTAGGAACGAGTAATACTCAGCTGTATTCGCCTTCGCAGATGAACGCTAAGAGTTCAGCTAACGAAGCTGAAAAGCCTACACCGCTTAAGGTTGAGCAAAATACGGTTAGGCTTTCTGATGAAGGCAAAGCACTCTTATCTGCCCTAAAAGAAATTGATAAAGAAGCGAAGAAAGTCGAAGCAGAAAACGCGACAGTTACCGATAAAGTTGAGTCATTCGCTCATGGTGCCTTGGGTATGGATCACCCAGATAAGATTGAAGAAGAAGATGATGGTTCTTATTCAGCGGGGCAATACCTGTCCGCAGCGGCAACCGTAGGCGGTATTCTTCTCGCACTCATTTAGCCTTGCCAACCTATCGCATTCTCTAGAATAAAAGCGATTTATCGTTACGACAATAGACCCGATTAGGTCTAAAAAACGAGTTCATTCCATAATTCCGCTCTCATTTTAATGGAATAATACTCGTGAAAAACACTTTTGAGCTTATCGATAAGCCAACCTTTTTTGGTGCTATAGCACTCCTACTCACGATAGTTTTCCCGCTCATTTTGTTCCCTGCACAGGGCGCAGACTGGATTGCGGTTGCGAAAACATTCATGACTGATCAACTCGGATTCCTGTATCTTGCTCTAGGTCTCGCAGCCTGTGCATTTATGGTGTACGTAGTATTCAGTGATATGGGACAAATTAAACTGGGCGAAGCTGATGAAGAGCCTGAGTTTAAAACTGCATCATGGGCTGCCATGCTATTTTGTGGCGGTATCGGTGCAAGTATCTTGTATTGGGGCTGTATTGAGTGGGCTTACTACTACCAATCACCGCCTTTCCAACTAGAACCTGGCAGTGAAGAAGCAGTACGCTGGGCTGCGACCTACGGCCTATTCCACTGGGGACCAATCGCATGGTCTATCTACCTAATCCCGGCAATTCCTATCGCTTACTTCTTCTACGTACGTAAACAACCTGTTCTAAAGATTTCAAGCGCATTAATGCCTGTTCTTGGTGAACACCGTAGTAAAGGCGTACCAGGAAAGATCGTTGATATCCTATTCATTTTCGGTCTATTAGGCGGCGCTGCAACAACATTAGGTTTAGCCGCTCCTCTGATCACTGAAGGTCTAAATCATCTATTTGGTCTACCTAAAAATAACCTAACGCAAGTGATGGTGCTTTTAGTGTGTACTGCGATTTTTGCTTACTCATCTTATGCTGGATTGGAAAAAGGCATCAAGATACTAAGTAACATCAACTTCTGGGGTGCGATGGGTCTACTGGCTTTCGTTCTGATCGCGGGTCCAACAATCTTCATGTTAGAAACAGGCTTAGACTCAATTGGTCGTCTACTGTCTAACTTCTTCGTGATGGCAACGTGGGCTGAACCATTTGGTGGTTACGGTACATTCGAAAACACTCACTTCCCACAAGACTGGACGATTTTCTACTGGGCATGGTGGCTAGTATTTGCACCGAGTATGGGTCTGTTTGTTGCGCGTATCTCTCGCGGCAGAACCATCAAACAAATGGTGTCAGGGTCGATCTTCTTTGGTTCTCTAGGTTGTTTCCTGTTCTTCATGATCTTAGGTAACTACGGCCTATCACTGCAGCTTTCTGGTGAGCTAGATGTCGTTGCCATTTTGAATGCGGAAGGCGCAACCAAAGCTATCTTCTCGATGCTTGCACAATTGCCAATGAGCACGCTGGTTATCGCTGTATTTACAATGCTGTGTATCATTTTCACGGCAACAACATTTGACTCTATCTCATACATCCTAGCGTCTGTTGTACAAAATAACGTGACCGAAGAGCCAATGCGCTGGAACCGTATGTTCTGGGCATTTACTCTGTCGTTCTTACCAACGATTCTAATGTTCTTAGGCGGTCTAAGTACGCTACAAACGGCGGCGATTGTTGGTGGCTTACCACTGCTTGCTATCTCTGTGATGCTGATGATTTCAGCGGTTCGTGCGACTAACCTCGACCTACGCCATCAAGATGCGTATATCGAGCCAACGATCAACATCGAAGAACTGCCAGACATGGACCCTTGGTCTGCTGAAGGTATGGCGTTGGCTCAGTTTGAGAAAGAAAGAGATGCAGCACAAGAAGCCGCAGAACTTGAGCGTGTTGCTTACACAGAACTTGCCGCAGTGAAGAAAGAAATTCGCGCTTATGTGTTAGAACAAGGTTCACAAATGGAAACTCACGAGTTACCAGAGAACCTACAACAAGCACTTGAGCAGGCCGAGAGTAATCTTAGTGCCGCACAAGCGAAAAAGATCGAGTTATCTGAGCAAGCTCAGAATGCTCGTATCACGTTCAATCAGGTGGTTGCAGACTTACCGCTTGCTTGACATTAGCCATGACACAGTCCATTGATTTGGACTCTCCTAAATACGACAAAGGCTCACAGAAATGTGAGCCTTTTTTTATGTTTTTCTGAAAATTTGAGTTATTGCTCAATTTCATATTGATGAAACAAATATGAAACGACTTTGACACAAATCGGTGTTCTAATCATCCCGCTTATATAAAAAGGGATAACTAATGAAGCACTTTATGAAACCAATTGTTACCGCAGTGGTAACCTCTACACTCTCATTCAACGTACTTTCAGCAGAAATCAAAAATGTCATTCTGATGATCGGCGACGGCATGGGACCTCAGCAAGTTGGCTTATTGGAAACCTACGCAAACCAAGCGCCAAATTCCATCTATAAAGGGAACAAAACGGCCATTTATCAACTTGCCCAAGAAGGGGTTATTGGTTCATCCCTAACGCATCCGGAAGACGCAATCGTAGTGGATTCAGCTTGCTCTGCGACCATGCTTGCAACGGGTATTTACAGCGGTTCAGAAGTGATCGGTATCGATTCCCAGGGTAACCATGTTGAGACAGTACTTGAGAAAGCAAAAAAAGCAGGCAAAGCGACCGGCTTAGTTTCCGACACACGCTTAACTCACGCGACCCCTGCTTCTTTCGCCGCTCACCAACCTCACCGTTCTTTAGAGAATCAAATTGCATCTGACATGTTAGCAACGGGCGCTGATGTGATGCTCTCTGGAGGACTGCGTCATTGGATTCCTAAATCGACCAACGACAAAGGTGAAACCTATAAGCAACTTGAGAAACTGACTCAAGGTGATGTTTACCTCAAATCGAAGCGTAAAGACGACCGTAACCTGCTGACTGAAGCAGAGACAGACGGCTACCAGCTGGCGTTTAATCGCAATATGCTAGACGATGCTAAGGGCGATAAACTACTTGGCCTATTCGCCTACTCTGGCATGGATGATGGCATCGCTTACAGCAACAAGAAAAAGAGTGGCGAACGAACTCAGCCAAGCCTGAAAGAGATGACACAAAAAGCGCTCAACATCCTATCCAAAGATGAAGATGGCTTTTTCCTAATGGTCGAAGGTGGCCAAATCGACTGGGCGGGACACAGTAACGATGCAGGTACCATGCTGCATGAACTGCTCAAGTTTGATGAAGCGATCCAAACGGTGTATGAATGGGCAAAAGATCGTGAAGATACGATCGTGATTGTTACCGCAGACCACGAAACAGGCTCTTTCGGTTTCAGCTACTCTTCTAACAACCTACCAAAACCACAGAAACGTTCTGGCGAAGCCTTTGCTGATCGCGACTATGCACCCAACTTTAACTTTGGTGCATTCGATATTCTTGATGGTTTATACAATCAAAAGCAAAGCTACTACGGTATGATCAGCGAATTTCAGAAGCTAGATAAAGCGCTGCAAACACCTGAAAAACTGGCTGAGATCGTCAACAAGAATAGTGAGTTCCCTATCACTGCTGAACAAGCAAAAAACGTGTTAGCCAGTAAGCCGAATCCATACCGATTGGCTCAGCACAAATACTTGTCGGCAGAAGAAGTGCCTGCTATCAACGATTTTGATGCATTCTTCCCTTATAACGACCGTGGCAACCTGCTTGCTCGTGAACAAGCAACAGGCCAAAACATCGTTTGGGGTACAGGTACACACACTCACACACCAGTGAACGTGTTTGCTTGGGGTCCTGCTGAAAAGATACTGCCAGTTTCGAAAATCATGCACCACTCAGAACTGGGTGAGTACATTAAACAACAAGTAAACTAGCCTGAATCTTTTTTGTTCGTTTAAATTTAGCGCCCTTCGGGGCGTTTTTTGTTTTAAGCTTTTGAGCTAAGTGAGTAATTGAGTAATTGAGTTTTAAATTTAGGCGACGCCAAATAGTAAAACAGCCGCTAAAGAGCGGCTGTTTTTATAATACTTAGCGATTTGGGTGATTCAAAATGTGATCTTCCCAATCGACAACATCGATTTCGTATACCACTTTGTTACGAACACTTTCACCTGCAGCATGCATCTCTGATTTAGAACCCGTAATCAATGGGTGCCACTCAGGAATCGGCTTAGATTCAGATAGAAGACGGTAAGCACAAGTATCTGGTAGCCAATGGAATTCATGAATCTTGTCACGAGTCAGCTTCAAACACTCTTCACCTGAAGTGAAGCGGTTCGGGTAGTCTTTACAAGAACATGTTTTGTCGTTTAACCAGCTGCACGCCACGTTGGTGTAGTAAACTTCATCGCTATCTTCATCCATTAGTTTATGCAGGCAACACTTACCACAACCGTCACACAGTGATTCCCACTCGTTCTCGGTCATTTGCTCTAGTGTCTTTTCTTGCCAAAATGGATTCGTCATAGGATTACTTCTTACTCTTTTACTGGGGTGCGTGTTATACCGCTAGCCCATAAAAAGTTCAAGGATAATAATTGTTCATTCTTTGATTCAATCAACAGCTGTCACTCTCATCATTTTTTGCTACTATCGCGCACCCTGTTATTTAGTGAGTTTAATTTGATGGAATGTCGCCTAGGTTGTGGAGCATGCTGTATCGCTCCAAGTATTACATCTGCTATTCCTGGAATGCCTAATGGTAAGCCTGCTGGGGTACGCTGCATCCAATTAAATGAGCAAGATCTCTGCAAATTATTTGGTCAACCTTCACGCCCGAAGGTATGTCACCAATTCAAAGCTTGCCCTGTCATTTGTGGTAAAACCGACCAAGAAGCCCTTGATAACCTGATCGAGTTAGAAGCCATTACCTAAGATTATCTGACCTTTTCTTCCTCCTATATATCTAAGATTTCACAATTCTTCGAAATCTAAACTATCTTGTTGATACTGGTACAGATTAATAAGGATCGTTATGAATAGGTATATCGCAGAAATGTTCGGTACATTTTGGTTGGTGTTAGGGGGTTGTGGTAGTGCCGTCTTGGCCGCTGCTTTTCCCGATATAGGTATCGGCTTACTCGGGGTTTCCCTCGCGTTTGGTTTAACCGTACTCACCATGGCTTTTGCTATTGGCCATATATCCGGCTGTCATCTCAACCCTGCTGTGACAATAGGTCTTTGGAGCGGTGGTCGCTTTGATGCCAAAGACGTCGCACCTTACATTATTGCCCAGGTCATTGGCGGTATTATCGCGGGTGGTGTGTTATTCGTGATTGCTTCAGGCCAAGCAGGCTTTGACGCTGCGGCATCTGGTTTTGCTTCAAATGGTTACGGTGAACACTCACCGGGCGGCTATTCACTTACCGCTGCACTGGTCTGTGAAGTGGTCATGACCATGGTGTTCCTGTTCGTGATCATGGGCGCGACTGATTCGAAAGCCCCTGCTGGGTTTGCACCGATCGCAATTGGTCTCTGTTTGACCTTGATTCACCTTATCAGTATTCCCGTAACCAATACTTCTGTGAACCCTGCTCGAAGTACCGGCGTGGCTGTATTTGTCGGTGATTGGGCCGTTTCGCAATTGTGGCTATTCTGGGTTGCACCGATTATTGGTGCTGTAATTGGCGCGATGATATACAAAGCGGTGAGAGGTTCAGATTAAGCGCTGAAAAACGTCTAAAGCAATAAAAGAAAAAGCCGCTTAGTGATGCTTCACCAAGCGGCTTTTTTAGATCTTATGACGACCGAGTAAGGAGTGCGAAAGCGTGGTGCCATCCACCAGCTCTAGCTCACCACCAACGGGAACACCATGAGCGATACGGCTAGCGTTCACTTCATGGGCATTACATAGCTCAGCAATGTAGTGCGCTGTCGCTTCCCCTTCAACTGTTGGGTTAGTCGCTAGGATTACTTCAGAGATATCACCACGACGCAGGCGGTAGTCCAAAACATCGAGACCGATGTCACTTGGACCAATACCATCAAGTGGTGAAAGGTGGCCCATCAATACAAAGTAACGGCCTGAATATTGGCCAGTCGCTTCTATTGCTGCAATGTCTGCAGGGCTTTCTACTACACAGATTTGACCATTTTCCTGACGTTTAGGATTGGTACAAATGTGGCAAGTATCTTCTTCAGTAAAAGTACGGCACTCATTACAGTGACCAATTTCGGTCATTGCTTGGCTAAGAGCTTCAGCCAATTGTAGGCCGCCTTTTCTATCGCGCTGTAACAAATGAAAGGCCATACGCTGCGCCGACTTGGGGCCAACCCCAGGTAGACAACGTAAGGCCTCCATCAAATGCTCCAGCATATGACTGGTACGCATATTTAACCGTTCTAATGTTCAAGTAATAGCCTGTTCAACACAAACCACCACCTGAATTAACCTTTAAGAATAAGTTACTTAGAAAGGCATCTTCATACCTGGTGGAAGTTGCATTCCGCCAGTTACGCTAGCCATTTTCTCTTTTTGAGTTTCTTCAACGCGACGAGCCGCATCGTTGAAAGCAGCAGCGATAAGATCTTCAAGCATCTCTTTATCGTCTTCCATTAGGCTTTCATCGATATCAACACGGCGAACGCTGTGGCTACCAGTGATCGTTACTTTTACAAGGCCAGCACCTGACTCACCTGTAACTTCCATATTTGCGATTTCTTCTTGAAGCTTTTGCATGCGCTCTTGCATTTGCTGGGCTTGCTTCATCATGTTGCCCATACCGCCTTTACCAAACATGTTAATACTCTCTGGTCTAATTGGTTTATTAAAATTAATTAAGCTATACGAGCTTAAATGGGGGTTAAAACAGTGTGATTCAACCCCTCGATGTTCAGTTCTCAGATTTGCTTATCTGGGATGATATGCCGGTCACTAAACAAGAAAACGTTCTAGATAGGACGAACGCTGTCTCTGTCGAGTTCAGCGGCAAAACGTCTTTCAATGAACTGTACGTTGGCATCGTTTTCTAAAGCGGTAAACGCGTCTTTCAACTTACCTTGGTACAACCTTTCTCGTAATTCTAGCGGCGTTTCTCCACCATCACCGATTTCAACACTCAAATGACACTCTTCTCCAAGCACCGTATTGAGAGACTGCAATAATTCACTCTGTGCACGGTCCGTATTCAAGTGAGCTTGGCTCGCTCTTAACGTTAAAGTGATTGATGTGTCGTTTTTAGCAAACACTGAGTTCAATGCTAACTGTTCAACAAGCTTGGCTGTCTCTAGCTTTTGAATCGTGGCGGACCATTCATCTTGAGCAATCGACTCTTGAAGCAATTTGTCGACCATTTCTGGTGTCTTAATATGCTCTAACGCACGCTTGATCTGAGTAGGTGTAAGCTCTTTGCTCACCTCTTTCACTACAGGTTTAGACGGTTTCCAGCGATAAGGTTCATTATCGCTGGTCACATTTTCTGTCGAAGAGGCTGATAAAGAAGCTGGCGACACCCGCTCAGAACCACCGTGTTGCTGAGCAACTCGATCAAGAACTGAAGTTTTAGCTGGTGTCGCTTTAGCCTTTTTTGGCGCCGAGCCTTTGTTTTCTGTTGCCGCGCTGCCTCTACGTTGAGAACGTAATTGGTGGCGTAAACCACTCACAGGCGAAGTTGCACGCGCCGGCTGCTCTTGCGGAGCAGAAGGTGCAACACTTGGCTGTTGAACCGGGCTCTGGTTTTGATAATTCGTTTGTTGCTGCTGAGGCTGATCTGCACCGTAGCTTGGACGCTCATCATAAGCAGGAGGCGCGTCATACTGGCTATGCGGGTAATCCTGTTCTGGATAACCTTGGTTACCTGAATGATCAGCGTAACCTTGCGAATCTGAATACTGTGCTGGATTCTGCTGCGGAGCCTGTTGCACCGGTTGCTGCTGCATAGCTTGCTGTTGAGGCGCCTGTTGTTGCATCTGAGGCTGTCTCGGAGCTGCCATTGGCGCAGGTTGACTCACTGACTGAGCAACGTTCTGAGCTTGAGCTGCTGGAACTGGCGCTGGGCTTGCCGACTGAGTCGAGATTGCAGTAGCAACCGCTTGTTCAGCAGGTCTAAAGGCCAACATGCGTAAAACTACCATCTCAATACCAACACGAGCAGTTGGCGATAACGGTAAGTCTTCACGACCTTTCAATACGATCTGGTAGTAAAGCTGAATGTCTTGTGGGCTAAGCGCTTTGCTCAGTAGTTCAAGCTTCTCAGCGTCAGGCTGTGCCTTATCTAGTGTAGATGGCAAAGCTTGGAACATCGCAAGACGATGCAGTTGAGTCGCAAGCTGATTCAGCAAACCGTCCCACTCAACACCGTTCTCAGCAAGGCTTTGGATACACGCCATCGCTTGTTGCGGCTGCTTACTGCTAATCGCTTCAAGCAAGTGGATAGCTTGGTCGGTATCCAGTGTCCCAAGCATATGAGCAACAGTATCTGTTACGACATTGCCGTTACCTAATGCGATAGCTTGGTCTGTAAGGCTTAGTGCATCACGCATACTGCCATCAGCAGCATGAGCAATCATTCCAAGCGCACGAGACTCAGACGTCACATCTTCTTGTTCAAGAATATGATCGAGCTGCTCGTGAATATTATCAACGCTGATCGGCTTAAGGTGGAACTGCAAACAACGCGACAAGATAGTCACTGGAAGCTTCTGTGGATCCGTTGTTGCGAGCAAGAATTTCACATACTCAGGCGGCTCTTCTAAGGTCTTTAGAAGCGCATTAAAGCTGTGCCTAGAAAGCATGTGGACTTCATCGATTAGGTAAACCTTGAAGCGACCACGTGCAGGCTTGTACTGAACATTGTCCAGAAGCTCGCGGGTATCTTCTACCTTAGTACGTGATGCCGCATCAATCTCAAGTAGGTCAACAAAGCGACCTTCATCGATTTCTTTACAGGTTGCACATTCACCACAAGGTGTTGAGGTAATGCCTGTTTCACAGTTGAGCCCTTTAGCAAACAAACGGCCGATGGTCGTTTTACCGACACCTCGTGTACCGCTGAACAGGTATGCATGGTGCAACCTGTTCTGGCTAAGGGCATTCTCTAATGCTGTTAAAACATGGGCTTGACCAACCACTTCTTTGAATTTGGTTGGTCGCCATTTTCGCGCTAACGCAAGATAGCTCATGAATAATTCCGAAAAGGATTAGTGACCGTCGAATTCGCAGATGCTAAACACTTCTAGACCTAAGCCTTGTAAGCGCTTGTCACCACCGATTTCTGGAAGGTTAATAACAAATGCAGCGTGTTCTACCACACCACCAAGCTGACGAATCAACTTTGTTGTTGCTTCAATCGTACCGCCCGTTGCTAGCAAATCATCAACCATCAACACTTTATCGCCTTCAACGATAGCATCAGTATGGATTTCTAGAGTGTCGGTGCCGTACTCAAGCTCATAAGATTGTGCCACAGTTTGACGAGGCAGCTTGCCCGGCTTACGAACAGGAATGAAGCCAACACCTAGCTCAAGTGCCAAAGGCGCACCAAATAGGAAACCACGAGCTTCAGTACCAACGATCTTAGTAAAGCCCATGTCCTTGTATGTTTCCGCTAGCAGGTCGATAGTCGCTTTGTAAGCTACTGGATCTTCCATCAAGCTTGTTACGTCACGGAACAAAATACCCGCTTTAGGGTAATCAGGAATGCTTTTGATGCTTGCTTTGATCAGAGAGATTTTTTCTGTGTTCATAATCTTATGCACTTCATTAGGCCGCTTTCCAAACTCTCGTTAACGAATCAAACATCAACGCTCGGAATTAAGGAAAGGTACGATTGGTATTCATTGCAACGAGAGTCATAACTCTGATTGCTGAAATAATAAACGCCCGCTATACAAGCAGGCACACTGGCTTAATGGTAGTGATTTTCTTTGCTGTCAGCAACCAACTCATGGGTTGGAAGTCGCATAAACCATGTGAGAAGAATAACAAGTACACAAATTAGGAAAGCCTTGACCCAAATGATAGGGGCAAAGTAGATGGATAACGCAAAACTCAACAAGATAAAGAATACGCCACGCGTTTTAACTTGTTTGGTGACGGCACCGTGTTGATACCAATTGTTCAGCAAAGGACCCAGCGTTTTGTGCTCATGCATCCATTTATGAACTTTCGGATTGCTTCGCATGAAGCATGCGCTGGCAAGAAGGAGAAAAGGAGTGGTTGGCAGAACGGGCAAAACTATCCCTAGAACTGCGAGAAATATACAAAGGCCACCAGCAATATTGAGGCTTAAAACTCGAACGCTAATTGTGGCCTCCTTGAGTTAGCTATCACCAATCGGCGACGACAGCTTAACTAGAATGTTGCGTAACCATTGAATACACGGATCAACGTAAGTGTTGCTGGTAGCAATGGAATCATTAAAAATGCGGCTAAAAATCCTAAAAAGTAGAATACATTAAACGGGTCTTGAAAGTCTTTGTTATCTGCCATGATTGCTTCTTGTTTTTGTTAGTAAAGGTAAGTATCCGGCGAACCAAACCCGCTTTGCTAAATCGACATTTAACAAAAAAGGCATAGCCACACCATTTGCGCAACTATACCTTAATCAATTATTCACAAAAACCGAGGAAATATAGGGTTAATCAGTAGACCCTTGGTGTATGTCTAAACTAAAACTTGCCGCTCCAAGTAGGCTCAACGACAGTTGGCAGCCCTGTTCGATCGGAAGGTCCCGCGTAATAAAGTTCTTCTTGCAGTTCTCACCCAAGCGCTCACCTGCTGCAATATATTGATTCAATTCACCATTCGACCATTGCCCGTCTAGACCCGCAGGCAAAATGGAGATGGTTCCCTCGGCAAGGTCAGCAACACCAAACAAGGCATTCACTGGGGTGGAGCATTTAGAGCAACGAATCCCCTTCTCTAAGATTTCAGCAATATCTTTGAGATCAACATTAAAATCTTTTCTGTTTCTTATGTAATCGTGGAACAGCGCTCTCACTAACAATGTTGTCGCGGAGCCGCCATTATCAGACGACGATGAATCGACGAGGTAAAAAGCAAACTGCCCGTTCATCATCCACGCATAGTCAAACACAAGTGGCATCATCTCTGTTGATTGCAGTAACCGGTAACTGCAACGCCATGAGCCTTGTCGCGAATCTTTCTCTGGAAGCAGCGCATGCAGTAAGTCTTTTGCTGCGCTTGGGTTATCTTGAAGGTAATTCAGGTGCCAATGCAGTTCTTGGTCTTCAGGGATCTCTCCCCCATCATCCACACAGAACCATTGGCTCGAAAAATCTCGTTGGTCTGAAATGTTATCGAACGAATCTGTCAATGTATTCGCAATCGCACTTCCTAGGTGACGGTGATCCTCTAACGGCTTCGCCAAGAAGTCTTTAATACCAAATCGCAAGGCTTTCGCCACGTCAGACATATCATCAGTGCCAGACACAACGATCATAGGCAGTGACGGGTACTCTAAACTGATCTCTTCCACAAGCTCTATGCCATCAAGTATTGGCATTGATAAGTCACACACAATTAAATCTGGCGCTGAGTCTCTAAGTTTCTGCAAAGCGTCCAGTCCATTTTCAGCCTCAACCACTTTATAACCGACCTTGTCTAGGTACGCGCTGGTTATACGGCGAAAAATAGGATCATCATCAACCAACATCACGCATTTTTGGTTAATTACTTCCTGAGCCGAGGTCATTACTGGCTGACTGTGAGTTTTGTACATAATCTATAACCTCACAAAACTAAGTCGAATTATTATTGTTATCTGTTCTAAGAACTAATATAAAACTTAGTAATAAAATGCTAAATACACAAATTTGCACTCTTTGCTGGTAATTCGTGACGAGGGTTGGAATACTTGTAAATAGTGCAACGAGTTGACGTAACGCAAACATTGATCTCACTGTTACGTATAAATTAGATGAGATTGTAAACAAATGTGTCTGGATTTATGAAATTAGATGATTTAAACCTCTTTCGACTCGTCGTTGAAAATGGGAGCTACACCGCAACATCGCGCAAGACTATGATTCCGGTTGCGACCATCACACGACGCATCCAAGCCTTAGAAGATTCTTTGAACCTTAGGCTTCTCAATAGACACGCGCGTAAACTTTCTTTAACAGAGGCAGGCGAACGTTTCTTCAATGAATGCTCTCCGCTATTGCAACGTCTCTCTTCTACTGCAGAAGAGTTAACTGACGTGTGCAAAGGCGCTTCCGGTAAGATTCGTATTACGGCACCCTCAAACCTGACCAAGCGCATGATGATGCCAATGTTCAGTGAATTCATGACTCAATACCCTGATATCAATATTGAGCTGATGATGAACAACCAAGCGGATCAGCTGGATCCAACGGAGTGGGACGTAATTTTCCGTGTCGGCCCGCAGCGTGATTCAAGCCTAATCGCTCGAAAAATCAGTGAAGTCAAAGATATTCTTATCGCGAGCCCTGAATACTTAGCGAAGAACCCAGCTCCAAGCCATGCTGAAGAGCTAGCGAACCATTCGCTACTCAAAGGCTACCCGCTAATTAAGTGGCAGCTGAGTAATTCGAATGAAGAGACGGTGGTAAATAGCGAGAAAGGCCGTTTCAACGCTAACGCGCTTAATGTCGTGAGACAAGCGTGCTCAGAAGGCCTAGGTATCACCCTAATGCCTGACGTGATGATTCGTGAATACATTGAAGATGGCAGCTTAGTGCAAGTCTTAGAAGACTGGAGCGCTAACCCTCGTGATATCTACATGCTTTATAACCACAAAGATCATCTACCAGAGAAAGTGAGATTGTTTATTGATTTTGTGATCGCGTACCACATTCATTAAGGTCAATCCCCTTCTCTATAAACAAAAAAACCAGAGCCGAAGCTCTGGTTTTTTATTTTCTGTATCGCTAGCAATACGGAATCATTGCTAGGAAAAACTCTTTATCACTAACGAAACGCTAATTAAGCGCCTTCGTTGTGTAACTCTAAGTTCGCAAGATCTTGTTGAATCTCACGTTGAACCTTTGAGTCGTCATTACGCAAAGAGTCTAGGAAATCTAGGTACGCTTGGTCGATATCGCCCGTTACATACTCGCCGTTAAATACAGAAGTATCGAAACGAGAAATGTCTTGATTGCCCATACCTACTGCAGAAATCAGATCTGGTAGTGTTTGGAAAATCAATGCGTCTGCGCCAATCTGCTTACAAATCGTTTCGTTATCACGACCATGAGCAATCAGCTCTGTCGCGCTCGGCATATCAATGCCGTAAACGTTAGGGAAGCGAACCTCTGGAGCCGCTGAAACCATGAAGACCTTGTTTGCGCCAGAATCACGAGCCATCTCAATGATCTGCTCTGATGTTGTGCCGCGAACGATAGAATCGTCAACCAGTAGAACGTTCTTACCTTTAAACTCAGAGCGAATTGCGTTGAGCTTACGGCGAACCGACTTCTTACGCTGTTGCTGACCTGGCATGATGAACGTGCGACCAACATAGCGGTTTTTCACGAAACCTTGACGGTATGGCTTATTGATCGCTTGAGCGATTCGTAGCGCAATATCGTTTGATGTTTCAGGGATTGGAATAACCACATCAATATCTAAGTCTGCGTACTCTTCTTTAATACGCTTACCAAGCATCTCACCCATCTCAACGCGTGCGCTGTAAACCGAGATTTTGTCGATGAATGAATCTGGGCGTGCAAAGTATACAAACTCAAAGATACATGGGTTCAGTTGTGGGTTGTCTGCACATTGCTTAGTGAAAAGCTCACCGTCGAACGTTGCGTAGATAGCTTCACCTGGCGCTACGTCGCGCATGAAGTCGAAACCAACAGCATCGAGTGCTACCGATTCAGACGCAACCATGTACTCTGTTTTACCTTGAACTTCACGCTTACCAAGACACAGTGGACGAATACCATGTGGGTCACGGAATGCGATCATACCGTGGCCGATGATCATCGCCGTTACGGCGTAAGCACCACGAATTGTACGGTGCACATTTGCCACAGCGCGGAAAACGTCATCTGAAGTTACGTTACCTTTAACGGTATCGATCTCATGAGCTAATACGTTCAGTAGAACTTCAGAGTCAGAGGTTGTGTTTACATGACGACGGTCTTTTTCGAACAACTTCTCACGAACTTCGTTTGCGTTCGTCAGGTTACCGTTGTGCGCCAACGTAATGCCAAAAGGAGAGTTTACGTAGAAAGGCTGAGCTTCAGACGCACTTGAACTACCCGCAGTAGGATAACGAACATGGCCAATACCAACTTCACCTTGTAGGCGCTGCATGTGTTTTGCTTCAAAAACATCTTTTACTAAACCGTTCGCCTTACGCAGACGGAAACGATTGCTTTCTATGGTACAAATACCAGCGGCATCTTGGCCACGATGCTGCAATACCGTTAAAGCGTCATAAATAGACTGGTTTACAGGTGTTGAACCCACGATTCCAACAATACCACACATGTCCTAATCCTCGATTTTTCGACATTAACTGGCGCTAGAGCGCGCCAGATAAGAAACTAGATGTTGCTTGTAAATGCTCGAAGAACGGCGCAATGATTCGACTAAATTCTGGAACCAATTGCGAATTCTTCCACCACTCAGAACTTGGGAATGCAGTAAACGCATCCATGAAAAACAACACTGCAGAAACAATCAAAACACCACGTAAGCCACCAAAGACGACACCGAGGATTCTGTCTGTACCTGACAGGCCTGTTTTCTGAACTAGTTGACCGATGACATAGTTAACTAAGGCACCCACAACTAACGTTGCAACAAACAATGCTGCTATCGCAGTTCCGTTTCGAAACATCTCATCTTCGATATTGGTGAAGTACATCGCTAATTTAGCGTAGTACTGGCTAGCAATAAAAAATGCTCCAAACCAAATAACGAGTGACAAGGCTTCTTTAGCGAAACCACGAACTAAACTGATCACGGCAGAGAAGCCGATCACGCCTAAAATGACAAAATCTAACCAATTCATGAATTCTTCATCTTAAGTTGGCGCGCATTTTAACAGAAAAAATGCTGACGCAAACGTTTTCTTATGGATTTAACGGTTTAAATTTGAGCAACTGGCCTTTTGAACCCGTAATTTTTTCTAATTCCTTAATTTGTCGCTCAAGTTTGGATTTAGAGACATCCGGGCCAATAATTACTCGCGTAAAAGTTTTTTCTTGCTTGGTGTGAGCCTGATAACCGCGCTTTTGCAGATCCTTAACAACGTTTTTTGCGTTGTCAGCATTCTTCAAAGCCATCAATTGAATAATCCAAGCACTGTCTTGGTATTCATTTTTTTCAGGTACCGGCTTAACCACAACTGCCACTTTGTCTGCTTCTTTATCATTAGAAGAAGACGCGGTTTGCGTGTTTGAATTATCAGTACGACCACTTTCAACCACTTGCTCAACCGGAGAATCCGGTAGCGCTATCTTATCTTCAACGGGATCGAGTACTTCAAACACTTCAACATTACTATCAAGCTCAGGCTTAATTGGAATGCTTGCAAACTCTTCTTTGTAGTGGAGCTTCTTACCATCTAGTACATCGGGCAATACAATCACGCCAATGGCCACTAAAATGATGGTGCCGACTAACCGGCTTTGGAATTTACTTGCCATTTAGTTTCCTTTTTTCTGCCAATGCTCCAACACTTCACCCACTGTATGGAAAGAACCGACAACCAACACAACATCGTCACCTTTAACAGAAGCTAAAGCCGCTTCAAACGCTACAACAGGGTTTGAATACCGCTCTACACCTTCAGGTAAGCTTTGACACAATTCAGCGGCTGTTGCGGCTCGTGGGCCGTTCAGCGAAGCTGGGTACCAATGTGTTGTTATTGGAGCTAATACTTCCAATGTCGCGGGGATATCTTTGTCATGAAGCATGGCGACTACAACGTGTAAATTTTTGCCTGCATACTTCTTCGCGACTTGCTGCGCAAAGTACTCAGCAGAATGCGGGTTGTGTGCTACATCAAGCACAATCACCGGTTGTTCGCTAATTTGCTGCATACGCCCAGGAAGCTGCGCATTCTTCATGCCGTTAACCACGTTCACGTCGCTAATACTAAGCTCTGATGTGCCCAATGCCATCAACGCTGTTGCAGCGTTAGGTAACGGCAGGCTTGGAATAGGTAGCGATTCTAGTTGGAATGCACCACTGCGCCAGTTCCACGTATCACCGTCAACATCATAAGTGTATTGAATACCGACTTGGTAGAACTCAGCCTTAATGTCATCAGCGTGCGCTGCAACCGTAGCCGGTGGCTTGGGTTGACCACAGATAGCGGGTTTACCGCTACGATAAATGCCCGCTTTCTCAAAACCAATCACATTGATGTCATCACCTAGCCAGTCAACATGGTCGACAGCCAAACTGGTAATCACAGAAACATCATGCTCAACGATATTGGTCGCGTCTAAACGCCCGCCTAAACCCACTTCTAAAAGCACAACATCAACCGCTTCAGTTTGAAATGCACGTAACGCCGCTAAAGTGCCATATTCGAAAAAACTCAGGCTGATTTCGCCACGCTCTTTCTCAATGAAATCGAAAGACTGAACCATCTTTTCATCAGATAGATCTTGGCCGTTGATACGAACACGTTCGTTATAGCGAATTAAGTGAGGAGAGCTGTAGACACCAACTGAGTAACCAGCGTCCAATAGAATCGCTTCCATCAGTGCACATGTTGAGCCTTTGCCATTGGTTCCGGCAACAGTAATAACATGTTGAGCAGGTTTGGTGAGGTTTGCCTTAGAGGCGACGGCCTGAACTCGGTCTAATCCAAGATCAATAGCGCTTGTGTGGATGTTTGATAAATAATCAAGCCACATCTCCAAAGAGGATGTGGCTTGAGGAATAGGTTGTTGACTCATCTAACTCATAACCATAATTAAGTTGGTTTGTTAGAAGGTACTTTACCCTTTTTCTGGCGCTTCTGGTACTTCATAAGTAGCTTCATTCGGTGAATCGTTCACAGAAACTACTAATGGTGAAGGCTGGTTGGTCATTTTAGCAACAAGGCTTGCAACGCGCTGACGCATCTCACGACGGTCAACAATCATGTCGATAGCACCGTGGTCTAGTAGGAACTCACTGCGTTGGAAACCTTCAGGAAGGTCTTCACGTACCGTTTGTTCGATTACACGACGTCCAGCAAAACCGATCAGTGCTTTTGGTTCACCAATATTGATATCGCCAAGCATTGCCAAACTTGCAGAAACACCACCCATTGTTGGATCAGTCATAACTGAAACAAACGGTAGGCCTTTCGCAGATAAACGCTCAAGCGCAGCACTGGTTTTCGCCATTTGCATTAGAGACATCAATGCCTCTTGCATACGAGCACCACCACTTGCAGAGAAACACACTAAACCACAGTTGTTCTCGATAGCAGCATCTACCGCTTTCACGAAACGAGCACCAACAACAGAACCCATTGAGCCGCCCATGAATGAGAATTCAAAAGCACACGCTACGATAGGTAAACCCAATAGTTCGCCTTTCATTGCAACTAATGCGTCTGTTTCACCACTGTTCTTTTGAGCAGCAGAGATACGTTCTTTGTAACGCTTAGAGTCTTTAAACTTCAGCTTGTCTTGTGGCTCAAGATCAGCACCTAGTTCAACACGCTCACCTTTGTCTAGGAATGTATCCAGACGACGACGTGCTTTCATGCGCATGTGATGGTCACATTTTGGACATACTTCTAGGTTACGCTCTAGTTCAGCATGGTACAGAACCTGCTCACAAGAAGTACATTTCGTCCAAACACCCTCAGGGATAGACGCTTTACGAGATGTTACGATGTTGCTTTTTTCTAAAATCTTTTCAAGCCAACTCATGGAAGACCTTTTTGTTTCGATTCTTCCGCTTGATTGCGAAAGAAATAAATTTGGGAATTATGCGTGGGAATTAAAGCACATAAAACAGCGACTGTAGATAAAAAACTGGTTGTACCTATTTTCTGGGACTATCTTACGCACTAAACCGTAATAATTTTTGAACCTAAGTCTCACATTTAGTTCAAATTATCCGGTAAAAATAGAGGACCAATTGGCTCTCGTGGTAGCTCAAAATGTTCAGGATAATCAACATCCACCAGATACAAACCTTCCGCTTTTGCAGTTGCGCCGGCTACTTTTCGATCTTTAGCTTCTAAAAGCCACTGGATCCACTCTGGTTTCTGCTCACCTTTACCTACGGCAATAAGGCTACCCGTAATATTCCTCACCATGTGGTGAACAAACGCATTCGCTTTAATATCGATCACAATGTAGTGTCCATGACGAGTCACGTTCAAGTGAATCATGTTTCTCCATGGGCTACGAGATTGACAGTGTGTTGCCCTGAACGAAGTGAAGTCATTCTCACCAAGTAAGTACTGACCCGCTTCATGCATTTTTTTCTCATCAAGATGACCATGATAATGGCTCACACCTGAATTCAAAATGCCTGGGCGTAGTGCATGGTTAAAGATAATGTAGCGATAACGGCGGGCAGTAGCCGAGAAACGAGCATGGAAATCCTCATTCACTTCTGTCGCCCAACGAACCGCAATATCTTTTGGCATGTTGGCATTCGCGCCCATTGTCCATGCCACCATTTTACGATCGACATTAGTTTCAAAGTGAACGACTTGTCCCGTACCGTGAACACCGGCATCTGTACGACCTGCGCACATAACTTCTACAGGGTGATTCGCGACAACTGAAAGAGCCTTTTCCAATTCTTCTTGGACACTTTTCACGTCTCGTTGGCGCTGCCAACCAAAGTAGTGGGTACCGTTATATTCAATACCTAAAGCAATTTTCATGTTCTTGTTCTCTTTGAAAATGGGCGAGAAGTATATACGGAAATCAGTGCTAGCCCAAATAGGATGGGGCTAAAACTTCAATAAACAATCAGCATCGACCGAGACGATGCTGTTGAAAAACCAAATGAAACGATAGCGCTCTGTATCGCCTTAAAATAAAGGGTAGCCAACGCTACCCTTTCTGATTTGTAAATTTATCGACCGTTTAACGTATCGATAAGATTTTTTGCCTCTCGACGAATATCATCGCTGCCGTCAACGATTGCCTCTTCTAGAAGCTTAATTGCCCCTTGCGAGTCACTCATCTCGATGTAGATTTTGGCCAAATCAAGCTTACCCGCAGCTTCTGCATTGCTGTCGACATCATAATTGCCAATATCACCGATAACATCAGGGAATTCGTTAAGACCCACATCCAGTTTAAGCTCTTCATCGTCTGGATTAATGACTTCTTCACCTTCTTGCTCGACTTGAGCCATTAGCTCATCAATCGTCATGTACTGCTTATCACGACTGTTGCCTGATTCGGTTAGATTGTCTTGTTCAGCCCAATTCTCTTCTTTGATTTTCGGTTCAGCTTGCTGTTCAGCCGATGCCCAAATCTCTTGTTGGTCATCAGGCACATCATTATGCATGCTCGATTGTTGTTCTGGCGCTAGGTTAAAGCCTTTCCAGTCTTCGCCGCCGACTTCAAGCATGGCGTCAATATCTAACCCTGCGCTATCAATCGAAGTTGCGTCCAATGGTTTATCGAACATGTTGTCGACAGAGTCTTGAACATCTTCAGAAAGCAACTCAGCTAATGCTGTCTCATCAAAGTCATCAAAGCCTTCTAGTGGCTCGTCTTGAACCGCTGCAGGCGTTGAGTTTGGCTCTGAAGCCGCGCTCAGTGATTGTTCTGGCTGTGCAAAACCAGCCGGTTCAGAGTCTTCAGCATTCGAGAAATCATCAGCCTGACTATAGCTCTGCGGATTTGAGAACAGATCATACAACGCATCTTGCTCTTCGCCTTGTGGGCTGAAAGAAGTCAGTGGTGTTGGCTTATCAGCAAACGCATCAGAGATGGCTTCATCTTCACCATATTCCGGTAAATCAAACTCATCGAACTCTACGCCTTGGGCTTCCGCCACCGGCTCAGCATTGCTTTGCTCAATATCATCTAAAACAGAGTCTGCTTTTGCGCTTTCTTCATCGTACTCCGGAAGATCAAGGTCATCGAACTCGAACTTCTCTGTGTCAGGCGCTAAGTCTTGCTCTAACTGTGCTTCATCTGGTTCACTCACCACTTCCGCTAACGCATCGTCTTCACCAAACTCTGGTAGTTCGAAGTCATCAAGCGAGAATTCTTCTTCGCTTTCTGGTTTCGCAGTTTCAACTTGTGGTGCAGCATCTAACTGAGGCTCAGCGGTAGGTTGCGATTCAACACTTGATTGAGAGTCTATAGCAGGCGTTGCTGGCTCTGTTGTTGATTCAGCATCAGCTTCCGCTAGTGCGTCTTCTTCACTAAACTCTGGTAAGTCGAAATCATCAAACGAAAACTCTTCGTCGTCTTGCGCCTGAGCTATAACTTGGGCTTCAGTTTGAGGCTCAACACTTGGTTGAGCATCAATAGCTGGCGTTACTGGTTCTGGTGTTGATTCAGCATCAGCTTCCGCTAGTGCATCTTCTTCATTAAACTCTGGCAATTCGAAGTCATCAAACGAGAATTCTTCTTCGCCTTCTTGTCCTAGAACTTCAGCTTGTTCTGCTACTTCCGCTTGTGGTGTAGCTTCAACTTTCGGTTCAGCGACAGGTGTCACTAGCTCTGGTGTTACGTCAGTTTCCGCTAATGCTTCTGGTTCAGACGCCTCATCTTCAATCAGCCAATCATCGTCTTCTGGCACACCAAATTCATTTGGAATGATCTCTGGCATGTTTGCAGCACGAACTGGCTCTGGCAAGGATTCAACGACATCTTCAAGCTGATCGCTACCTTGGATTTTCGGTTCAAAGTCAAAATCAGAGTCAATGTTCGCTGGCGACTCTACATCGTCGATGGCTTCAGCTAACCAGTCTTCAACCGTTTCTTCTTCATCTTCAGAGATATCGTTCAAAGACGATGGCGAAGCTTGCTCTTGTACGTCGGCTTCTTTCGGCTCTGGTTCTTGTTGTGCGGTTTCTTCTTTAACTCGCTCTTCAAAATCTGGTTTGTCAAAATCAGAATTCTCAGATAACAGCGAGTCGATATCCAGTTCATCATCTTCAACCGATGATGCGGTTTCTTGCGCTGATACTTCGTCGCTGTCTAAAAGAGACGCTTGCTCTGGTTCAACCGTATTGTCAATTGATGGTTCAACAGGCTCTTCTATTGCTGGCAACAAATCATTGTCATCAGAAGTCATTAACTCATCAATCAACGCTTCGTCTGTTGTTTCTAGCGAGTCATCAAGCAAAGCATCCGTTGCCGGTGCGACACCGAACAAATCATCGATAAAACCATCACGATTAAAGGCTTCATCATTTTCTGGCTTAATGTCAGAACTTTCTTGAGTCATTTCAGAATCTAACGATTCATCAGTAACGACTTCAGGTTGTGGTGTTTCACTAATGTCCAGATCTTGCTCAGGCTCACCTTCAGAGGTTAACGGAGTAAGCTCAACGTCTGAGTCCTTTTCAGGCTCCTCATTGGCGTTGTCCAAACCAAAGGCTGCGTCTAACTCTTTATCAAACGTCTTATCTTCAGATTCAAGCTCGTCTTCAATGCCACTTGTCAGTAAGTCATCAAATGGGTCTAGAGATTCTGATTTTGATGCATCCGCTAAAAGCTCATCATCTGACAATTCACTATCAAGGAAATCATCCAATAAGTCGGTACTTTCGGCGTCGAGTTCGAAATCATCCTCGTCAGAGTCACCTATTAATTCATCCAAGGTTTCCGTGCTGTCTTCTGCGATGTTGAGGTCATCATCGGTCGATAAACCAGAAAGCTCTTCAAGCTCAGACAGAGAATCAAAGCCAAGAGGTTCGCTTTCAGACTCATCATCCGAATCGTCCCCTAGCATCTCATCAAGAAGGTCTGTCGAGTTACTTAGGTCTACGTCATCGCCTGCCAGTTGCTCATCAAGCAGATCAACGCTGTCTTGAGGTTCTTCATTTACGATGGGCTTATCGAACTGAGACAGAATGTTTTCGATATCATCATCAGACGCCAAACCACTGTTTAGGTTAGTGGCAATCTCATCGTCGCTATCGAGGTTGAAAGGGTCATTCGCTTGATCGTTCTGAGCAGCAACTTGGGCAAAGATGTCATCAATATCATCATTCGCTGTCGGTGAAGCTGGCTCAGGGGACTGTTGTTCAGAGATTAGAGCATCAATATCAAAATCGTCATTGCTCAAATCAACAGGCTTAGTCTCACTTTGTTGCTCAGAGATAAGCGCATCGATGTCAAAATCATCGCTTGCTGGTGTTTCAGTGCTAGAAGGCGAATCACTTTGCTCTTCCGAAATCAGAGCATCAATATCGAAGCTGTCGTCATCTTCGTCATCAAGAGCAAACAGATCATCTAATAAAGATTGGTCTAGCTCGTTGGAACCGAGATCTTCAGTTTCAGACTCTTGAGATAGTAAAGCTTCAATGTCATCAGCAGACATTGCGTTATCATCAGAAAGATCAAAGTCGACATCATCAGTATCGACGGCGCTTTCCGCTGTTTTGTCTAGCGCACGTTCCATCTCTTCAAGGCCAAGCGCTTTCTCTTCGCCATTAACACTAATGCCGTTGCTGCTGTCTAAATCTAGATCGTCGAAGTTGGTGTCTAAATCACCGTTTTCGCCAATGCTAGCAAATGGGTCATCGTCTTCACCATCTAGATTGAAATCGAGATCAGATTCATCTAAACCAGCAAAGACATCATCCTCTTCGGCTAGCGCTTGATCGTCAAACAGCTTGTTGGCGTCATCTTCCGTACCAAACAAGTCATCATCTAAAGACAGCTCGTTAAGGTCGTCCATCTCGTCGCCCAATGTAATAGGTGCAACGGTACTTGGTTCTGGCTGGAGCGGTTGTTCTTGAGTCGTCTGCTGTTGCTCATCATTTTTAGAACGACGGCCTAACAGCATCACAACGATCAAACCAATGAGCAGACCTGGAATAATCGCAAGAGCCGCCACTAACCAACCATTCGATAACAGTTCGTCCATGACACTTGGTGCCATCTTTTCAATTTCGGCGTTCTTTCTGCGCTCTTCATCAAGCAGCTTTTCCACTTCGCTACGAATGCGGTCTTCATCACTGAGCTCTGTTTTTAGCTCATCCACTTCCGATTGAACATTCGATAACATCAAACGAAGTTGGTGATTTTTCTCTTCAAGTGACAGCAGTTCAGTTTCTGAAAGCTCTAGCTGCTTCTCTAACTTGTTCATCTCTTGGGTTGGTGCAGATTGAGCTAGAGATGATTGAGTTGGAGACAATGGCTTTTTAGCAGTTTCAGTAGTGCTTACTTGCTTAGCAGGAGTAACATTTTTTGCATCAGAACTCGGCGCTTTGGGTTTTGAAGCGACAGGCTTACTTGCAGGAGCATCAAGCTTAGCAAGATGTGAGTTCATGATGTTGATAGCTTGCTGCGTCGAGCTTGCACGTGCTTGCTCTAAAGAAGGCACGCGTAGATTGCTCGCAGGCAGCAGGCTATGGATATTCTGGTTTTCAAACGCTTGTGGGTTTAAGCGATAAATAGCCAACAGAGTTTGTTGGACTGAAACGGAGTTATCAGGGCGTAACTTTGAGGCAATAGACCACAATGTTTCTGAGCCGCGAGTTGGACCATAGAAACGTGAAGGCTCAGCGCTATTTGATTGCGCTCTTTGAAGTGGTTCTGAAAACGTAGGCGCTGATTGTATCTGGCCATTAGGCCCTACAACTCGAATGGAATCTGCACGAACAACGGAAATCTGAGTCGCAATGATAAAGGCAAAAGGCATTAACCACGGCTTGAAAATTTGAAACATAAAAGGCTCAGCTAGGTGCTTAAATTCGGAAAAGTGATGATCTATTAAATATATCGGATAAATGACGTAAAACTATAGAGATGAAAACAAAAAATGTGTTGCAGCAACAATATTCGCAGCAATTTCACACAATTTGACTAACAATATTTTTAATCGATTAAAAAAGCCCCACTAAAGAGTGAGGCTTTTTTATCAAAGCAATAAAGCTTAGAAGTAATCGCGAATCAGAACTTCAGCGATTTGAACTGCGTTTGTTGCTGCGCCTTTACGAACGTTATCAGCGACAACCCACATGTTTACGCCACTGTGATGGCTGATGTCGTTACGAATACGACCAACCATTACGTGGTCTTTACCACCTGCATCACGAACTTGAGTTGGGAAGTCTAGCGCTTGGAATACTTCAACACCTTCTGTGTTCTCTAGAAGCTGAACCACTTGCTCTGCACCGATTGGTGCGCGAGTTTCAATGTGTAGAGATTCTGCGTGACCGTAAAATACTGGTACGCGGACACAAGTCGGGTTCACTGTGATTGAAGAGTCAGCAAAGATTTTTTGAGTTTCCCAAACCATCTTCATCTCTTCACGCGTGTAGCCGTTCTCTGTAAATTCATCGATTTGAGGAATACAGTTGAAAGCGATTTGTTGTGAGAACGCTGAGTTTTCAGCTGGCATACCGTTAAGAAGCTTAGCCGTTTGACCCGCTAGCTCATCGATACCTGGCTTACCTGCACCAGACACAGATTGGTAAGTTGAAACGTTAATACGCTCAAGGCCCACTTCATCGTGAATTGGTTTTAGCGCTACTACCATTTGGATAGTCGAGCAGTTAGGGTTCGCGATGATGTTACGGTTACGGAACTCAGCAATCGCTTCAGGGTTAACTTCAGGCACAACCAGAGGAACATCGTATTCGTAACGGAAGCGTGATGTGTTATCGATGACAATCACACCTTCATCAGCCGCAATTGGAGCCCAACGCTCTGAAAGCTCGCTACCTGCAGAGAAAAACGCAATATGTACTTGAGACCAATCGAAGTCTTCTACGTTTTGTACTTGTATTGTTTTGCCGTTAAAACGGGAAGTTTTGCCTTCACTACGTTCACTTGCTAGTAAGTGCATTTCACCGACAGGGAATTTACGCTCTTTAAGTACTTCAAGAATGGTTTCACCAACCGCACCAGTCGCACCTAAAATAGCAATATTAAATTCTTGGCTCATTGTTTCTCTCTTTTATAAAGTTGGCTTTACCATAAAACCGAGTTTAGATAACGGCGTTAAATTACAAGATTCGTCGCCCGTTAACTCGACTGCACTGTACTCTCTGCGGTCCCAATATTCTTTACGCATCTTGTCAAAAGAACCCGGCGTAACGATATTGCGACGGAATAAGGCGTCGTCTTTGCGCACATCATAGATCAACTGAGTCAAATTGTGCAGTGTTGCTTCATCCCAAGCTCTATCTAATTTCATTTGAGGTACAGGCGCTGTCGGCAATAAGTCGCTTGCATACGCACGCTGTTCAGTACCTAAAAATTCACAATAACTGTTGAAGATCATCGTGGTACCACGCGCTTTACCTTCTAAACCGTAGCCCGCTACGTGAGGCGTTGCAAAAGCGAGTAACGGAAGAAGCTCAAAGTCGACTTCAGGTTCAAACTCAAACACATCAAGCACTGCAGTGAAACCATCGGCTTTTTGCAGGCGAGCTTTTAGCGCTTGGTTATCAACCACAGGACCGCGAGCTGCATTAATCAGGATTTGATCAGCACGTAAGTTGTTCAGCACTTGCTCACTGATCAAGTGATGCGTTGGATACTGACCCGTCTTAGTGATTGGCGTGTGTAATGTAATAACGTCTGATTGTTCAAGCAAAGTCTCTAACTCAGTAAATTCGCGAGTATCACCCTCTTGCTGTTTTAGAGGGTCGTTCAGCAGAACTTTGATACCAATACCTTCAAGGCACTTCGCTAAGTAACTGCCCACTTGACCACAGCCGATAATACCAACCGTTTTATCAAAAACAGAAAAGCCTTGTTGCTGCGCAAGCACCATCATCGCACTGAACGCGTACTCAGCAACACCCACCTTGTTACAACCAGGTGCCGCAGTAAAGAAAATGCCACGCTCTTTCATCAACTCTTGGTCAACGTGATCCATGCCAGCCGTCGCAGTACCAACAAACTTCAGCTTATTGGCTTTGCTGATCAATGACTCGTTTACCTTGGTAACAGAGCGAATCATCAATGCGTCTACGTCAACTAGGTCGTCAGCTGTTAATGTGCGACCAGACTTCATTGTCACTTCCCCTAGCTGGCTAAAAAGCGCTTCAGCGTAAGGCATATTTTCGTCGATTAAGATTTTCATTTGGCGAGTACTTTTGTTGGGGTCTATCGACCTAAATGTGAATTGAAATGATTGTGCAAAATTCCACACACGGTGTCGAGTAGCAATTGGAATACATTATAAATAAAGGACTGAATCACCTAACCTTGGCAGACAAGAACCGAAACCAGAGTGAACACCCAAGATCAAACGGCTAAAACGAAAAATGCCCGATTGAATAAACAATCGGGCAAACATCCAGAACAAAAGGATCCTATCTCGCTCTCCAGGAGACAGAGTCTTGCGTCTGTTCAACCAGTACTAACCAAAGTCAGTACTGGTCAAGCTCTGGAAACCTTTCAATCTCTAAACCCAGATTTAAAAACTATGTTCAAAAAACACGTTTACCAACCTGCGTCTAAAAACTTTGTTCTGATGGTCATTATTACTGGGTGACCTGTGCGTGTTGAATCGGCACTAGCGCAACCCTTTAACGATTAACCTTGTCTCTGTAACTCAAGCTTAAGTTAAGCTTGGTACTTTTTGATTACTAGCGTTGCGTTCGTACCGCCGAAACCAAAACTGTTAGACATAACTGTAGTTAGCTCTTGATCACGAGCTTCAGTTACGATGTCTAGGCCAGCAGCAGCTTCGTCTAGGTTCGAAACGTTAATGCTTGGAGCGATAAAGCCGTTATCTAGCATTAGCGTTGAGTAAATAGCTTCGTGTACGCCAGCAGCACCTAGAGCGTGACCTGTCATCGCTTTAGTTGCAGAAATTGCTGGGCTGTTGCCACCAAATACTTCTTGGATAGCGCCTAGCTCTTTAACGTCGCCAACTGGAGTTGAAGTACCGTGAGTGTTCACGTAATCAACGCCATCAACGTTTTGCATCGCCATCTTCATACAACGAACCGCACCTTCACCAGAAGGAGCAACCATGTCGTAGCCATCTGAAGTTGCGCCGTAGCCTACGATTTCACCGTAGATTTTTGCGCCACGAGCAACAGCGTGCTCAAGCTCTTCGATAACTAACATGCCGCCGCCACCAGAGATAACGAAACCATCACGGTCTGCATCGTAGGTACGAGAAGCCAGCTCTGGCGTGTCGTTGTACTTAGTAGAAAGTGCGCCCATTGCGTCGAACATCATAGTCAGAGACCAATCCAGTTCTTCACCGCCACCAGCGAATACAACGTCTTGCTTACCAAGTTGGATAAGCTCCATTGCGTGACCAATACAGTGTGCAGATGTCGCACATGCAGAGCTCATAGAGTAGTTCACACCACGGATTTTGAAAGGAGTTGCTAGACAAGCAGAAACCGTAGAAGCCATTGTACGTGGAACCATGTATGGACCAACGCGCTTCACGCCTTTCTCACGGATGATGTCTACCGCGTTTACTTGGTTTAGAGATGAAGCACCACCTGAACCCGCAACGATACCCGTGCGGTCATTAGATACTTGATCTTCAGTTAAGCCAGAATCAGCAATTGCTTGCTCCATTGAAAGATAAGCGAATGCCGCTGCATCACCCATAAAGCGCATTTTTTTGCGATCGATATGGTCAGCAGGGTTCATTTTTAGGTTACCCCATACTTGAGAGCGCAAGCCATTTTCCTTGAACTGCTCTGAAGCGGTAATACCAGATTTACCCTCTTTCAGTGATGCTAAAACTTCTTCGACGTTGTTACCGATACTTGAAACAATACCCATACCGGTGATTACGACTCGTTTCATGTGACATTCCTATAATTCTAAATTCAGCTAGATGATAACTAAGAAGCCTAACAAAAGTGGTCAGCTTTCCTAGAAATTCGTACAATCCCTACCAACATATCGCTTCAAATCACAAAATGATAGATTTTATGACTTCAATTACTAATGCAGAACTGGAATGGAATGAGTCTGGCACGCCAGTTTCAGACCAATTTGACGACGTTTACTTCTCCAATGTTAACGGTTTAGAAGAAACTCGCTACGTCTTTTTAAAGCAAAACCACCTTCCAGAGCGTTGGCTTGAACATGAACAACGCCGCTTTGTGATTGCTGAAACCGGCTTTGGCACAGGTTTGAACTTTCTTGCAGTTTGGCAATGGTTCGATGCTTTTCTTAAAGATAACCCACAAGCGATGACCAAAGAGTTACATTTCATCAGTTTTGAAAAATATCCTTTAAATAAAGAGGATCTCATCAAAGCACACCAATCGTGGCCAGAATTAGCCGAGTATGCGACGCAACTCCAAGAACACTACCCTATTGCTCTACCTGAATGTCACCGCATTGTGCTGGGCGACGGTGCAATCACGCTTGATTTGTGGTTTGGCGATATTAAAGATTGCATGCCCAACGTACCAACCCCGCGTGAAGGTTTGGTTGATGCTTGGTTCTTAGACGGTTTTGCTCCGAGCAAGAACCCAGAGATGTGGAATCAAAACCTATTCAACGGCATGGCTAAGCTCGCTAAGCAAGATTGTAGCTGCGCCACCTTCACCGCTGCTGGCTTTGTTCGCCGTGGCTTAATTGAAGCTGGCTTTGAAATGAAAAAGGTCAAAGGCTTTGGTACTAAGCGAGAGATGATCGCCGGCCGACTTGGCGAAAAGCACGCTCACACCAACATCAAACCTTGGTATGGCCTCGCTCAACACACTGAATCCCAAGACATTGCGATCATTGGTGGTGGTGTCGCCAGTGCTGCATTAGCCAAAACGCTAAGCCGTCGTGGTAAAAACATCACCCTTTATTGTGAACATCCACAAGCTGCGGGCAATGCCTCAGGTAACAACCAAGGTGCGATTTACCCGCTATTAAGCGAAGCGACCTCGAACGTGTCTCGCGTGTTTGGCCCGGGATTACTGTTTGCTCGTCAATTTATTAATCAAGCGGCTCAGTCTATTCAATTTGATCACAGCTTGTGTGGCGTGAACATCTTGATGTGGGATCAAGGCTCCACTAAAAAGCTCAACCGCATGTTGGAAGGCAACTTCCACACCGACCTGATTCAGCGTTTATCGCCAGAGCAAGCCAACGAAAAGATTGGCTTACCTGTCGATAAAGAGAGTGTTTACTTTCCGCTGGGTGGTTGGTTAAGCCCTCTTCAACTGACTCAAGGCTTGATTGGCAAGCTAGAAGAGAGCAACCAAGTGAGCGCACACTATCAACATCAAGTAACGCAACTTGAGTGGCTCGAAGCTGAAAAACAATGGTTACTGACGATTGAGGCACCTCAAGGTGAGATTCAAACTAAGCACGACCAAGTAGTTGTCGCAAACGGACACAAGTTCACTCAGTTTGAACAAACTCAGCCAGTACCACTGACTCCGGTTAAAGGCCAAGTGAGCCATATTCCGACCACGGAAAATCTCAGCCAGCTAAAAACCGTGTTGTGCTTTGATGGCTATTTGACGCCACAGAACCCCAACAATGGTCATCACTGTATTGGTGCGAACTACGACAAAACCAATATCGACCAAGAATTTGATATTGAGGTTCAGCAGCACAATGGCGAGCGCCTACATGGGTCACTACCAGACCAAGCATGGACAAAAGATGTCGATACCAGTGACAACTTAGCGCGCCAAGGTATCCGAAGCGTAAGCCGTGACCACCTTCCGTTTGTCGGAAACGTTGGTGACTTTGAAGCCATTAAGGAGCAGTACCAAGATCTCCACAACTTCAACCCGCAGCGTGACTCGGTTGAGGATGTAGAAACGGTAACAAGCTTCCCTAACCTTTATTGCTTTATCGGACTGGGTTCACGTGGTTTGAGCTCTGCACCATTATTGGCTGAAGTATTAGCATCACAGATCTGTGGCGATCCGCTGCCCTTGCCTGTTGATGTGCTTGAGGCGATTCACCCAAGTCGAATGTGGGTACGCAGACTGCGTAAAGGTAAGGCATTAACGGCTGGATGGGTTGCTGACAAGCATTCTAAATCAAAGCCGTAGTTTCTAGTTCAGCTATTTTGAACATCTGAAATTTCTGAATATCTGAAACTAATAAGTTAAAAGCTAAAAAGCCCGAGTTCATTGTGTCGCTCGGGCTTTTTGTTATTCGTGTTGCTCTAAACTGATGTTCTAAACGAAGCTGTATTTACAGCTTAGCAACCGCGTCTTTAATCTGTAGAACGATCTCTTCGTTGCTGATAGAACCAGATTCAAAATCAAAGTTATCGTAGAAGCTTGGTACTGAAACTGACGCTTGCATGTTTCCACCGAAGTAAGGTGCAGAACCTGTCGCTGCGCCAAGTACCGTTTGTGCGCCGCCAGGGCCTGGTGAAGTCGCTAGGTAAACCGCCGGCTTCTCGCCAAATACTGAACGCTCAATGCGTGTCGCCCAATCAAATAGGTTTTTATACGCAGCTGGGTAGTGACCATTGTGTTCTGCGAACGAGATAACAAACGCATCAGCTTCAGCTAGGTCGCGCAAGAATGCTTGAGCGCCTTCCGCTTGGCCAATCTCTTTTTCAGTGTCTTCACTGAACATAGGAACATTGTAATCGTTGATGTCTAGGACTTTAACTTCAGCACCTTCAATCAAGTTTGCTGCGTAAGTTGCTAGTGTTTTGTTGATTGAGGTAGAACTTGTGCTTGCGCCAAATGCGATAACTTTCATGATGTGACCTTTCTGTAATTCCGTTAAGTGGGATTAGAATAACGTAGTAAGAAAATGTAACCATCACAAGAAATGAACGGACTCATTCAAAAATTTCGAACGAGTCTCAAATAAACCAGTTCGCTCAGCAAAATGGGAAAGGAAGGGACTGAGCGGATAGTATTAATACATCGAGATTAAGCTTGGTTTTGTAGCTCAACCCAAAGGTCATTAACGATGGTGCGGTCTGCTGGTGTTAGTTCAGAGCGAGCGTCGTCTAGGCTCTGTTCAATACGAGCTTTTACTTCAGCCACATCTTCAATGCCTTCGTCTTCACATGAAGCCACTGAAAGAGAAATATGACCACGTAAGTAACCACCAGCAAACAGTTCATCGTCTGATGCGTTTTCAATGCGAGCATCAATTACTTCAAGTAGTTTTTCTTCAAATTCGATAATCATAATATTCTCTTATTTCACAATAAATTGGCTAGTACATAAAGGTTCTACATCGTAGAAGCTGCGCAATGCTTCAGAGAGCATTTTTACTCGAGGCGGAAGACCAGCGTCAAAGATACCCATGACTTCACTGTGTACTTTATTCATAAAGGCCAAACGATCTGGCTCAAAATCGCCGTGTAGATTGTCACAGCTGACATTAAAAGGAAAGCCCGCACTCATCGCAATTATCCATTCATACGCTTGTGGGCGAATTTCTACTTTTTCAAACTCAGCTTGAACCGCCTCAGTTCGACCATCAGGCTCATACCAATAGCCAAAATCTTCCAACAAACGACGCTCAGGACCAGCGACACACCAGTGTGCTATTTCATGAAGTGCAGACGCGTAAAAGCCGCGAGCAAATACGATACGGTGATGAGAAATCTGTTCATCGGCTGGCAGGTAAATAGGCTCGTCTGCACCCAGTTCGAGCTTGGTATTGTAGCTATCGAAAAAGGTTTGATTGAAAATATCGATGATGTCTGGGTATTGGTGCGTCATAAAATCAAATTTAAGTGAAAAGAACGGGGACATTTTGCGTTTTTTTCAGCGCTCGGTAAAGCCCTATCACGAGCAATGGCATTTGGTTGCCCCCAATACTTTACCGTGACAATCGATTGCTGATCCCAGATTACACCACTTTTAGGTGAATGATTAGTTTAGCTAATCTGAAATGCTCATTCACGGTACAAATATTCATTCGTCAATCGCCTGTTTTACTACTACACTCGCGCTTCATTTTTATATCTCCAAGGCCTATAAGACTCCAATTTATAGACCTAAATAATAGAGCTACAGCAATGCTACTAAGTGTTTTGTATATCATTGGCATCACGGCAGAAGCCATGACCGGCGCTCTCAGTGCAGGCAAACAAAAAATGGATTGGTTTGGTGTAATGTTGGTTGCGAGCGCAACGGCAATTGGCGGCGGTACAGTACGCGATATCTTACTTGGCCATTACCCTTTAGGTTGGGTTGAAAACCCTCAGTATCTGGCCATCACCTGTATAGCAGGTGTTATTACAACCGGGTTGGCGAAATGGGTTATCAAGCTAAAAGGTTTGTTTATTCGCTTGGATGCCTTAGGCCTAATCGTATTCAGTATCATTGGTACCAAAGTAGCGATGACCATGGGTCTGCACCCGATGATTTGCATGGTATCGGCATTAGTGACAGGTGTCTTTGGTGGTTTGTTACGTGACCTTATCTGTCGTCAAACACCATTGGTGTTACATGAAGAGCTGTATGCCTCTGTCGCACTTGTCGCTTCAGGTTTGTACCTAGGTTTGCTTGAGCTTGGCATCAACGACGTCACGGCGACAATTGTGACGCTTGTAGTTGGTTACTTGCTGCGCATGGCGGCTGTAAGATTCAAATGGAGTTTGCCTTCGTTCCAGCTTGATCCTGAAAGTTCAGTGCATTAATGGATTAAGAGCCTTAAGCTGCTAGCTGTCTTTAATGACGATAGTCGCTAACCGGACGAATAATCCTGCTAATGTGAAAAAGGGTTACTTCATTACGAAGCAACCCTTTTTTGTTTCTACCAATTCTATTCTAAATAAAAAGAAGCAGAATTAGATTTGTGGTGTTTCAGTTGTCACACCAAAGTTTTGACCACGATGACGTAGCAAGTGGTCAAGCAGCACGATAGCCAGCATTGCTTCTGCAATAGGTACCGCACGGATGCCAACACATGGATCGTGACGACCTTTCGTGATTAGCTGCGTTGCTTCACCATCTTTCGTGATTGTGTCACCAGGTACAGTGATGCTTGATGTTGGTTTAAGCGCAATGCTTGCCACAATATCTTGACCAGTAGAGATACCACCTAAGATACCGCCAGCATGATTGCTGCTGAAACCTTCTGGAGTTAATGGGTCACGGTGTTCACTACCGCGTTGATTAACAACATCGAAGCCATCACCAATCTCAACACCTTTCACAGCGTTAATGCTCATTAGAGCGTGCGCGATGTCAGCATCTAGACGATCAAAGATTGGCTCACCAAGGCCTACTGGCACTTTAGTCGCAACCACTTGAATCTTCGCACCGATCGAGTTGCCTTCTTTTAGCAAGTCACGAATCAGTTGATCAAATTCTGGTACTTTGTCGGCATCTGGACAGAAGAAAGCGTTGTTTTCAATCTCGTTCCAATCCACTTTATCAATTGAGATATCACCCATTTGAGAAAGGTAAGCTTGGATTTCAACACCAAATTCTTGTTTTAGGTATTTCTTCGCAATTGCACCTGCAGCAACACGCATTGCAGTTTCACGAGCTGAAGAACGACCACCACCTCGGTAATCACGCACACCGTACTTTTGATGGTACGTATAGTCAGCGTGGCCAGGGCGGAACTTGTCTTTAATTTCGGAATAGTCTTTAGAGCGTTGGTCTGTATTTTCAATCAATAGACCAATAGAAGTACCCGTAGTTTGGCCTTCAAATACACCTGATAAGATTTTCACTTCATCCGCTTCACGACGAGCCGTTGTATAGCGAGAAGTACCAGGGCGACGACGATCCAAATCTCTTTGAAGGTCTGCTTCGGTAATTTCTAATCCTGGTGGGCACCCATCTACGATACATCCTAGTGCGATACCGTGACTTTCTCCGAACGTGGTCACGCGGAAATGTTGTCCGATACTGTTTCCTGCCATTACTTCCTCTAAATCAGCTATTGAGCAGAAGGTTTGATTCCTAAACCGACTGGCTAATAGCTTTACTTGTCTATTCTTCGTGAATTCATAGTGGCTTTATTACCAAATGATGTAAACCCCAAAAAACGAACAATTTTAACTTTCTATTACATAAGCCGAATGAAACGAATAACAGAAGAAAATGAGTCGCGCTTGAAAAGAAGTGTTTTATGATGTGTAAAATGCAAAAAACCCGACAACTCGGAGAGTTATCGGGTTTCTTTAAATAATGGCACGCCCTGAAGGATTCGAACCTTCGACCACCTCCTTAGAAGGGAGGTGCTCTATCCAGCTGAGCTAAGGGCGCGCTACAGGAACGAATTATACGAATTCGAATCAGTAAAGCAACGGCTTTATGTAACATTCTGATCTAAGTGGGTAAAAAAAGGCCAACAAACATATAAGTGTTGGAAAATAGAGCAAAGCAAACGTTTGCTTGATGGTAATCAAAAAGATTTTCTGGAATAATGCGCCAAAAACATCAGCCACTAACTTGAATATCAATACTAAGGAAATTCATGACTGCTCAAAATATTGATGGAAAGCTAATTTCTCAAACGGTTCGCTCCGAAGTTGCTGCACGTGTAAAAGCTCGTACTGAAGCTGGATTACGCGCTCCGGGCCTAGCGGTTGTTTTAGTGGGTGAAGACCCTGCTTCTCAGGTTTACGTTGGAAGTAAGCGTAAAGCGTGTGAAGAAGTTGGCTTCGTATCTAAATCTTACGACTTGCCAGCCACTGCGACAGAAGACGAATTGTTAACACTTGTAGACCAACTGAACGACGATCCAGAGATCGACGGTATTCTTGTTCAACTGCCTCTACCAGCAGGCATTGATAGCACTCACGTTCTTGAGCGTATCACGCCAGAAAAAGACGTTGATGGCTTCCACCCCTACAATGTCGGCCGTTTGGCTCAGCGCATGCCTAAGCTTCGCTCTTGCACGCCAAAAGGCATCATCACGCTGCTTGACCGTTACAACATCGACTTACGTGGTAAGCACGCGGTTGTGGTTGGCGCATCAAACATCGTAGGTCGCCCAATGACGCTAGAGCTTCTTCTAGCAGGTTGTACGACGACAACATGTCACCGCTTCACCAAAGACCTTGAAGGTCACGTGCGTCAAGCAGACGTTGTTGTAGTTGCCGTTGGTAAACCTAACTTCATTCCTGGCGCTTGGATTAAGAAAGGCGCTGTTGTGGTCGATGTGGGTATCAACCGTTTGGAATCTGGCAAACTAGTGGGTGACGTTGAATACGACGTAGCGAAAGAAAGCGCAAGCTTCATCACACCTGTGCCGGGTGGTGTTGGCCCAATGACGGTGGCGAGCCTAATCGAGAACACCATGATCGCTTGCGAGCAATTTCACTCGAAATAGTCCGCAGCGCATATAAATAAATTAGAAAGCCGCAACGTGATGAACGTTGCGGCTTTTTTGATGCTTTGGTACTTAGCTATTCGTTTTTAAAACGGGGTGACTCGCTTTTGATGAAGCGCTCGTTGCTACTTATCTGGACTCTCAACTTTTTCCGTCTGTTCAGAAGGCGGTAATAAACTAATAAGCTCACACTCCGTTGATATGAGTTTTTCCAACTCAGATCCTTGTGTAATTAAACGGAAATCACCGCCATTAATCACCCCAAGAGGAATGGCTTTAGGATACAAAGCGTTAAACTCTTTTAAATCAAATGCCTCGGTCAAACCTGTACTTTTAATTTGGCTACCCTGAGCCATCAACGAGTTAAGCTTAGAATAGGTGATCCCTTCCGAAAACAGACTTCTATTGCCATCGCGGCTCACTTGGTGCCTTTCATGTTTATTCTCTGAGGATTCAAGCTCAAACACCTTATTGGCACCAAACTCGTCTTGGTAATGCATGCTGACTAACGGGTTGGTTTGACGATAAGGCGAGACGATCATCGCACGCCCTATCCCATCGAGTTCCAAATTGTTTTCCGCGTGGCTTGAAGCTGGGTTACCAAAGTAAACATTCAAGTTATCCATACGAGCTAAGCGAATGCTTTCCCAGTTAGTATCAGCAAGCACACTGTTGATGTTGTGTGTGGCTAGCACCTTGGCAAATTGTCTTGCAAAGTGAGTGGCGCCAAAGAAGATAACCCCTTGCGCTTTCTCTTGAGTGACCCCTAGCCTTCTCGCCCACCAGCTCGCGGTTAAGCTCTGAATCACAACCGTACCAATAATGACTAAGAACACCATGGGCACGAGCAGATCTGCGCCTTCAATCAATTGCTTCTCTTGCAGTTTTATCGCAAACAGAGAAGAAACCGCGGCTGCTACGATCCCGCGAGGTGCCATCCAACTCAAAAACCATTTATCCGCCGAATTAAGAACCGTACCGATCCCGCTGATCCACACGCTTAACGGGCGAGCCACCAACATAACCACCGCTAGCAACCCAATACCGCCCCAACCTATCGAAAGGAAAGCCCCCGAATCGAGTCGACTGGCTAACAGAATAAACAACGCAGAAATAAGTAACACGGTCAGGGTTTCTTTGAATTCGATGATGTCTTCGATGTCCAAGCCCTTCACGTTGGCAAGCCAGATCCCCATGATGGTCACGGTTAATAAACCCGATTCTTCACTCAGATCATTAGAAAACGAGAACGCCGCCAACATTAGCGTCAGCACAGCCACATTACGTAAATAGTGCGGTACCCAATGCCCTTGCAGCATCTTGGCAATCAAATGGCCACCGATGATCCCTAAGCCTAAACCTATGACTAACGTCAGGCCCAGAGCTGACAGAACATGTCCGGTAGGGTCGGCAGAAGAAACAATGTACTCGTAGACGAGAACCGCAAACAGAGCGCCAATCGGATCAATTACTATCCCTTCCCATCGCAAGATACTGCCTAACGAAGATTTAGGCTGAATACTGCGAAGCATGGGCACGATTACCGTAGGGCCAGTTACCACAACTAATGCACCAAACAGTGCGGCTAACGGCCAACTGAAGTCCACAAAGTAGTATGCCCCCACCACGATACACGCCCATGTAATCAACATGCCGAAACTCACGAGGTGAGTCACCATCCGGCCATGGCCTCTGATTTCTTTGAAATTTAGGGTCAATGCTCCTTCAAACAAGATGATGGCAACCCCTAAGGAGATCATAGGAAACAGCACATCACCGAAAATGGCATCGGGATTTAGAATATTCAGGCCGGGACCTAACAATAGGCCAACGATAAGGAGAGGGAGAATGGCGGGAAGACGTAAACGCCAGCCGAGCTGCTGACAAGCTAAAGACAAGAGTCCAATTAACGCCAAAGAAGAAGTAATCGACAAATCCATTTGTGCCCCTAAAAGGTTTGCACCACACCCTGTGGTACAAACTATTCAATGAAATAAGAAAGCCTACGTTCTTACACTATAGGCTCTCTTTTTCACGCTAACCGAATATTATTGTGATTAATCAGTCACTTTACTATAGGGGGAGTAAAGTCATGATCAGTTAACTATAGAGAAAGTACAACACCAGCAATAGCAGCACTCATTAGGTTAGCAAACACACCTGCACAAATTGCTTTGAAGCCATATTGTGAGATGAAAGAACGACGCTCTGGAACTAAGCTGCCCAAACCACCGATAAGAATCGCCATGGTAGAGATGTTAGCAAAGCCACATAGAGCGAAAGTTACGATCGCTTGCGAGTGCTCACTTAGTGCCTCTTTAGCATCCATTAGTTGGATGAAAGCCACGAACTCGTTCACGACAATCTTGTTACCGATCAATGAGCCCGCAACCACAGCCTCAGACCACGGTACACCGATCAGCCATGCAACGGGTGCAAACACATAACCTAGGATAAGTTCGAAGCTTAGGTTTACGCCAAACCAGCCGCCAACGATACCTAGCAAGCCATTCAGCATTGCAATCACACTGATAAAGGCAAGAAGTGTTGCACCCACCGCAACGGCAATACGAAGTCCAGACATAGCCCCATCTGCCATTGCCTCAACTACGTTTGTTGCTCGTGGAATTTCAACGTCAGACTCAATATTTTCTTGAGCGTCATCTGCGCTACCTGGTACTAAGATCTTAGCCATCAATAGGCCAGCAGGTGCAGACATAAATGCAGCTGCGATCAGGTAATTTAGATCAACGCCAAGCGATGCGTAACCCACTAGCGTACCACCAGCTACAGACGCCAAACCACACACCATCACAGCAAACAGTTGTGAATCCGTCATGTGCTTCAAGTAAGGCTTAACCACCAATGGCGCTTCAATCATGCCGACAAAGATATTGGCAGTCGCAGACAATGATTCCGCACGACCTGTGCCCAAGAACTTCTGTAGCGCACCACCAATAAGGTTGATCACCTTTGGCATAAAGCCGATGTGGTACAAGCCTGAAATCAGTGCAGAGAAAAAGATAATGATGCCAAGAACATTAATCGCGAAAACAAATCCGTTATTAGTTAGGCCACCAAATAGGAAGTTAATCCCCTCTTGACCGTAGTTGATCAAGCTAGATACCGCACCCGTGGCTGCATTCAACGCTTCTTTACCCATTGGTACATACAGAACCAATAGCGCGAATGAGATTTGTAATAAGAAAGCCAAAGAGACTGTTCTTAGTGGAATATTTTTTCTGTCCGTAGATAGTAACCAAGCGGCAACTAAAATAGTGATAATTCCAAGTAGGGAAGCCATGTGCGTCAACCTAAAAGTTGTAGGTAGGAAAGGCGACGCATTCTATAGAGGAAATCGTTTGCGGCAAGCTGAGGTTGTTAATGTGATGTTGGGGTAATCACGATTTAACTATGAGTATAATTAAGTTATTGAATTTTAATAATTAACTTTGATTAAAAAGCGTACTTTTTCCATATGGAAATTATATTTATAGATTAGGAAACAGTTAGCGATGCAGTTCAACGCAAGTTTTGAGGTTTTTGTCCCAATACGTCGGCGACCCGGTATGATCTTTAATGAACTCAATCACTGCCGAAAGCTTCTTCGGCATATTCTTTCGGCTCGGGTAAACGGCATAGAATGGCATCAGCTGACTGGCTCTCCACTCTGGCAATACTTGAATGAGCTTGCCCGTTCTAAACTCTTCTTTCACTAAGTAAGTCGCCAAATAAGCAACGCCCCACCCTGATACTGCCGCGTCTCGTACTGCCTCAGCCAAATCGACTGAGTAATCGCCCGCGACTTTGACGCTGAGGTTTTCTTGCCCGTTGTCAAACGCCCACGATGTGTAATCTCGTTCACGGCTGCGATAGATAAGACAGTTATGGTCAATCAAATCGGAAGGTACATGTGGCGTCCCAGCCTTAATCAGATAATCCGGTGACGCAGCCACCACAAACTGACTGTCGGCTAATCGCTGCGCAATGTAACCTTCAGGCAAATCTTCATTGTTGGTGATCCAGAGATCCAAGCGCTCTTCAATCATGTCCACCTTATAGTCGAACAAGTGGACCTCGATTCTCAACTGAGGATAAAGCTGTCTGAGTTGATCAATCGCCGGAATGATATGGAGTGTGCCAAATGACTGCGACAAACCGACGCGTAGTATTCCAGAGATATCATCGCGCTGGCTATCCATATCCATCTGAGCTGCTTTCAGCGTGTTAAACAGCTGCTCACAATGTTGATAGAACACGTCTCCCGCTTCAGTCAGCGTGAGGCTTCGTGTGGTTCGTTGTACCAACTTGATGCCGATTGAGTCTTCAAGCAAAGCGACTTGCTTACTGATATGAGACACCGAAACGTTCAAGCTTTTTGCAGCACTGGTAAAGCCTTCGTGCTTGATCAGCGCATGGAATATCACCATCTGTGCAGCTCTATCTGTTAGCACAAGATCACCTTATTAAATCTCTGAAATATAAAATCAAAAAGGACTCCGAAGAGTCCTTTAGTTCGTTCTGCCTATGATAGGCCAAATGCTATTCAAAGCGACTTAGGTCTGTTAATCAAACTTAATTCTGTCGGCTAGGTGGCTTACTGCCAAAGCAAAGTAGTAAGAACGATTCCACTTCATTAACACATTGTAGTTGTTATAAATGAGGTACGAACGTCCGGTTTCATCATCCGGCATGATTAACCAAGCTTTAATGTCTTCATCAAGTGTTGGCAGTGGGCGATCGTCATAGCGTTTAATACCGAGTTCAGACCACTCTTTTAAGTATTTCGCTTTGTCTTCGTCTCGACCTTGTAAATCGATCGACACAGTTGACGGAACATGAACCTGACGACCCCAAGTATATTTGTCATCCCACCCTGATTGGCTGAGATAATTGGCCGCCGAAGCAAATACGTCTTCTTCAGTGCCCCAAATGTCTTTCTTGCCATCACCACTGCCATCAGCGGCGTAAGCTAAGAATGAGCTTGGCATAAACTGAGGTTGACCCATCGCACCAGCCCAAGAGCCTTTCATCTCTTTTGGTGCAATATGGCCTTGATCAAGAATCTTCAATGCCGCCATCGCTTCGCTACGGAAGAAAGCTTCTCGGCGTCCTTCATAAGCCATGGTCGTTAGGGCGTCGATAACGCTGTAATTGCCCGTGAACTTACCAAAATTACTCTCAACGCCCCATAGCGCGACAATGAATCTTGGTTGAACACCATATTCATCACCAATACGCTTTAACGCGGTGTAATGCTCCTTGTAGAGTGACCTTGCTTGCTTCACTTTCCAATCTGGAACCGCTCGTGGAATGTATTCATCCAGAGTCAGTTTTTTCTCAGGTTGGTTTTTGTCGGCTTTTACCGCTCTTGGCTTAAACGTTACACCATCAAAGGCTTCATCAATGATCGCTTCAGAGATGCCTTCTTCACGGCCTTGTTGTTTTAGTTTTTCTACATATTGCTCGAAGCTCAGTTCTTCAGCTTGTACTGAACTTATGGTCAGGCTATTACCCAATAGTAATGCCGACACAGCCAATATGGTTTTCGAAAATTTACTCAACGATCACTCCTCCTTGAATTGAGGTGGCTATCACTCTTCGTCTTGAGATTTCTGTTGAGCTTTACGCTCTTTATGAAGCTCAAGTTCGTTAACTGGTGGTGGCGGAACCTGTAAAAAGAAACCATCGGTATTCAGTGATTCTTTCACTTTTTCGATGTTTACTTGAGCCAGTTTACGGCCATCCATTTTAATTACCATTACAAAACTAGGTTTACCAAACATTTGCATCAATGCGTCAGGAACTTGTGAAAAATCATCCTTCTTAGGGATATAAAGGTATGTTCCTTCTTTCTTTGAGCTTTTATATATAGAACACAGCATGACAAACCTTTTAATTGATTATGACTACAAAACTCTCACTTGCGAGATCAATAGTTTATGTTAGGGAAATATTGGGAACAAAACGTCCATTTGACAACAAGATTACTTGCTGTGCTTGGTTTGGGAATATAACATGATAAACCTAGTTTCAGGCAATGCCCTTTATTTTATTGATAAAGAAATTGTACCAATCCGCTATTGAGGTCCTGTAGTTTTTCGATGTCTAGTAACCCAGATCTAAAAGGTAGCAGCTTTACGCTATCTGTTTTGCACTTATCCGATGATCAAGTCGAAAATGCAGTCTCTTTTCTTCAAGAGAAAGTAGACCAAGCACCTACGTTTTTCGCTGCCGCACCTGTTGTTATCAACATCAGTAAAGTCGCGGGCGATATCGATTTTGTGCAACTTAAAAATGGTATATCTCAAGCGGGCATGATCCCGGTTGGTGTGGCAGGCTGTTCTGATAAGCGAATGCAAAACCTCGCTAAAGAAGCCGGTTTTGCAGTGATGACGGCAAGCAAGTCGCCATCTCAAGCTCCAGCGAAAATGGCACCAATCAAAGTGATTAGAACCCCTATTCGTTCTGGTCAGCAGGTTTATGCGAAAGATGGCGATCTATTGATACTCAGCCATGTGAGTGCAGGCGCGGAAGTGATTGCCGATGGCAGCATCCATATTCATGGCACTTTACGCGGCCGTGCGATTGCAGGTGCAAGTGGTCAAACTGAAGCAAAAATAATTTGTAATGACTTACAAGCCGAGCTGGTTTCCATTGCTGGAAATTACTGGCTCAGCGATCAAATTGAAAGCGAGTACTGGCAGAAGAAAACCATGTTCAGTATGGCAAACGATGTATTACACGTTGATGTCCTCGCAATATAAGAGAAATAAAAGGAAAACAGAATGGCACGCATTATCGTTGTAACGTCAGGTAAAGGCGGGGTAGGCAAAACGACCTCCAGTGCAGCTATTGCCTCGGGTCTGGCTTTAAAAGGAAAGAAAACCGCAGTTATCGACTTTGATATCGGTCTGCGTAACCTAGATTTAATCATGGGTTGTGAGCGTCGTGTTGTGTACGACTTCGTTAATGTTATCAATGGTGAAGCGACGCTGAACCAAGCGATGATCAAAGACAAGCGCACAGAGAACCTGTTCATTCTTCCTGCTTCTCAAACTCGTGATAAAGACGCACTAACAAAAGATGGTGTTCGTCGTGTATTTGATGAACTGGATGAAATGGGCTTTGATTTCATCATCTGTGATTCTCCTGCGGGTATCGAACAAGGCGCTCTTATGGCGTTGTACTTCGCTGATGAAGCGATTGTAACCACCAACCCAGAAGTCTCTTCAGTACGCGATTCAGACCGTATTCTAGGTATTCTTGACTCTAAATCTCGTCGTTCTGAAGACGGCTTAGAGCCAGTGAAAACACACCTTCTATTGACTCGCTACAACCCAGCACGTGTAACTCAAGGTGAGATGCTCAGTGTTGAAGACGTTGAAGAAATCCTGCACATCTCTCTACTGGGTGTAATTCCAGAGAGCCAAGCGGTACTGAACGCATCGAACAAGGGTGTTCCAGTTATCTTTGACGAAGCAACCGACGCAGGTATGGCTTACAATGATACTGTAGAGCGACTACTGGGTAGCCAAGTTGACTTCCGCTTCTTAACGGAACAGAAGAAAGGCATCTTCAAACGACTGTTCGGGGGCTAATGCACAATGTCATTATTAGAGTTTTTTAGACCACAGAAAAAGACAACCGCAAACCTAGCCAAAGAACGTTTGCAGATCATTGTTGCCGAACGACGCAGCCATGACGACCCAGCGCCGTCTTACCTGCCGCAACTAAAAGAAGACATCTTGAAGTGTATTGCCAAGTACGTTGAGGTCGATCCATCAATGGTTGATCTGACTTTTGAACACAAAGATGACGACATCTCAGTGTTAGAGTTGAATGTTAAGCTTCCAGAAGAAGATCGATAATCTTTCTGAACAAGATTGGCAGGTAATACACTTGCTTGTATTGATTGAATAAAAAAGAGAGCCTAGGCTCTCTTTTTTGTATGTGCAGTTTATAACTGTAACTAAGTTAGGCTTTAAAGCAGCAAGCGGTTATTTGATCGCTTTACTCAGCTTTTCGCCAACCACATCTAAACGCCAGCCTTGCATAACATCAGGCAGCTTTTCTGGGTTACGATCGTGCTTCCACACCCAGCTTAACATTTGGTTAAGTTGCTTCTTCGATGCCAAGAATTCCGTCGCCAAACCACTGTGTTGTGATGCTGTTTTCACTTCATCTTTCAGCACTTTGAAGAGTTGCTTGTAGCCAGGGAAGTCCATTAGACGTTCTACTGGTGCTGGGTACTCTTCTTCTGGTGTATGTTCCGCTAACTTTACGATTGAGCTGATCTTCGCACCATGGCGACGCACAGAGCGGTAATCAAAACCCTCTTGCTCCATGTGCTTGGGATCTTTCATCGCAAAACGCGCCACAGCCCATAGGTCTTGTTCTTTGAAGACAAAGTTCAGCGCTAAATCGCGCTTGATTGCTTCTTTTAGACGCCAAGTTGCTAGAGGTCGTAAGATCGCTAATTGCTTAGGTTTAAGCTGCCACGCCCCTTTAATATCAAGGTAGGCTGTATCTGGGTTTACTTTACGAATGCGCTTGGCAACTTGTAAATCAGACTCTTGCTGAGCCGCTTCCCACCAGCCAGCTTCCATCACTTTTTCTAGAAGCTTGTTGTACATTGGCATTAGGTAATGCACGTCTGCTGCTGCGTAGTCCAATTGTTTTTGAGAAAGCGGACGCGCTAGCCAGTCTGTGCGAGATTCACTCTTATCGAGATCGACACCGACAAACTCTGAAACCAGAGCAGCAAAGCCCGTTGATAAACCATGACCTAAAAAAGCCGCCATGATCTGTGTATCAACCATTGGTGTTGGTGTACAGCCAAATGCGTTCTGGAACACTTCCAAATCTTCACCGCACGCGTGCAGCACTTTCAATACTGATGCGTCTTTCAACAAGGTAACGAACGGTGTCATGTCATCAAGAGCAATAGGGTCAATCAGTGACAGCGTTTCACCATCAAATAACTGAATCAAGCCTAATTGAGGGTAATAGGTTCTAGTACGAACGAACTCCGTATCAAGCATAACGACATCGGCTTCACGTGCTTGTTGGCAAACTCGCTCAAGGTCTTTCAATTGGGTAATGATTTGATAATCCACAAAAACTCTCACAGGTTTCTATTTGATCGCCGGATACAAAAATGCCGACATTAACTGTCGGCATTCTAACACCATTTTTCAGCGCTCGCTTAGATTAAGCGCCTCAATGGTTTTGGTGCAGTACTTTCGCGCAAACGGGCTAATTATTCGCTAGCGCGTTTCGCAAGTTCTGCATCGTTTTCTTCACGCAGTACGCGGCGTAAGATCTTACCTACGTTAGTCTTTGGAAGATCATCTCTGAACTCGACTAATTTAGGGATTTTGTAACCCGTTAAGTGCTCACGACAGTGCGCGATAATGTCTTCTTTGGTCAGGCTAGGGTCACGCTTCACAACGTAGATCTTAACCAATTCACCAGACACTTCATGAGGCTGACCGATAGCTGCTACTTCAAGCACTTTACCATGCAGAGCCACAACGTCTTCAATCTCGTTCGGGTAGACGTTGAAGCCTGATACAAGAATCATGTCCTTCTTACGGTCAACGATGTACAACAAGCCTTCGTCATCAAACTTAACGATGTCACCTGTCGATAACCAACCGTCTTGATCGATCACTTCTTTGGTCGCTTCAGGGCGCTGCCAGTAACCTTGCATCACTTGAGGGCCACGAACTTGTAGCTCGCCTACTTGGTCATTAGCAATAACCTTACCTTCATCATCAACAATACGAACTTCTGTCGATGGTACTGGTAGGCCGATAGCACCTGTGTAGTCTTTCAGGTCGTATGGGTTACCCGTTACCAGTGGTGAACACTCAGTTAAGCCATAGCCTTCCAATAGGTGAATGCCTGTCGCTTTCTTCCATTGCTCAGCAACAGCGCGTTGAACCGCCATGCCGCCGCCAACAGATAGGCGTAGGTTACTGAAATCCAACTCGTGGAAATCTTCGTTATTAACTAGCGCATTAAACAAGGTGTTTACGCCGGTAATTGCGGTAAACGGAACCTTTTGCAGCTCTTTAATAAAGCCAGGAATGTCACGAGGGTTAGTAATTAGAAGGTTACGACCACCCATCTCAACAAACAGTAAGCAGTTCACCGTCAGTGCAAATACGTGGTAAAGCGGTAATGCCGTTACAACCAACTCGCGGCCTTCTTGCAGAACAGGACCGTAAGCCCCTTTCGCTTGAAGTACGTTCGCAATCATATTGCGGTGCGTTAGGATTGCGCCCTTCGCTACACCTGTTGTACCACCAGTGTACTGTAGGAACGCGATGTCATCACCCGCCATGAACGGTTTCACATATTGAAGACGACGACCTTTGTGCAGCGCTTTTCTGAATGAGATAGCACCCGGCAGATCATACTTAGGCACCATGCCTTTTACGTATTTCACTACAAAGTCGACAATTGTCCCTTTCGCGCGTGGCAGCATTTGCCCTAGGCTAGTTAGAACAACGTGTTTAACCGGCGTGTTATCAACGACTTTCTCTAGCGTGCTCGCAAAGTTAGATACGATAACAATCGCCTTTGCACCAGAATCGTTCAGTTGATGTTCAAGCTCACGAGGTGTGTACAGTGGGTTGACGTTCACTGCAATCATACCTGCACGCAATACACCAAATAGTGCAATTGGGTATTGCAGTAGGTTTGGCATCATTAGCGCGACGCGATCGCCCTTCTTCAGTTTCAAGTCATTCTGTAGGTAAGCGGCAAAAGCACGGCTGCGCTCTTCAAGCTTACGGAATGTCATAATCGAGCCCATGTTCTCGAATGCAGGTTGGTCCGCGTACTTCTGTACCGACTGTTCAAACATTTCTACAAGAGATGGGTACTGATCTGGATTGATCGTTTCTGGTACGTCACTTGGATAACGTGAAAGCCAAGGTTTATCCACGATGTTACTCCTCGTTTATCAGCTGACGACTGCTTCGCCGCTTTTTATCATTGCGGTATTACAGCACAGCTTTAGTGCATGAGCACTAAAAGGCTCAAACACTTGTTTAAATTTTGTTAACTACACCAAGAATTAGCTCTGAAACTAGCTCTGGGCTCTCTAAATGGCAATGATGTCCGCCAGGAACAGTCTCTATATTCAGAGAACTATGGGCGGATTTGTAGCGATTATGCTGCAAATGTCGGAATCCATCATTTCCTAAAACTATTAATTGAGGGCATTCAATAGCCGCCATGATCGCTTCAGCATGCGCTTGTGACATTCGATATAACGAGTCACATTTTAGGTTAGGGTCGCATCGCCATTGCCAACAGTTATCGAACTCGGCAATACCTTGATCTACAGTTGCTTGATCAAAAGCAGCTTGATCTACTGTCGCTTCCTCAAAAGCAACTTTAGTAACAACAGTCCGATCAACATTACTTAGCTCAACGATTCCTCGTTCAACAATAGGAGCAATGAGTTCTGATTTGATTTGATTGGCGTGAGCTCTCAGCTTAATAGCATCCTCAAGACTTGCCAGAGGACGTGAAGGCTTTCTTCGCTGTCGAAGACGACTGAGTACCCCATCTCTCAAACGAGAGACTGTTTCGTGGGGAGCTTCTGAAAGAGGTCCATGACCTTCAATTTGAATTAATCCTGACACCTTTTCAGGAAAGGCGGCACTATAGCAACTTGCGATCAATGCACCAAGTGAATGTCCTACCAGTACCAGTCTGTTTGGCGATAATTTAGTCACCAACTGATGCAAATCATCAATATAGTCGTGAAATGGGTAATAACTCCCCGGTTTATGCGACGAGAAACCGTGTCCGAAGAGATCGATAGCAACCAGATGAGTACCTGGAGAAAGCTTGGCTATTTGCGGCATAACCTGAGTGAAACTTGCAGAATTATCTAACCACCCATGAATAAAAACGACCGTCGTAGCGGTCGTTTCGGGGTTACCAATCTGTTGTGTTGCAAGCGTCCCGCTCGCAAGAGAGTATGACTTTTCAATCATCAAACACTTAGTTCCATCTGTTTGCGCAATCAACGTCTAAAAAGTTAATTACTCTACGTCCTGTATCACTCGACCTTGTCTTGGCATCGTTTGAAAACTGCGACAATGTAAACTTCTGCACGAGTAGTAGGTTGGTGCAAAATCGTTAACAACAACACGCTCAGTGATGTTCCACAGTCGTTGGTTGTCCACTTTCATCACAGGGAAGATGTAAGGGTATTCCCCTATTTTTCCATCTTCACTTCCGCTTGACTGACCAACCAGTGTAATCAGACGGCCTTCTGCAAAACTTAGAGGCTCAACATACCCTTCAATATAACCAACAAAACGTCCGCTTGGCTCTGCGTCTAGGTCTGGCTTACCGCTACTCGAAATCGGCATATTAGCAACTTCGATTCGAGTCTTATCTTTCAAGTTGGTTACTTTAGAGATAACGCCACCCAATCGAACACTTTTCGCCTCCGGTAGTTGGTCGACCCACTGTTGGTAATCACTAATTACAGGCTCTGATTTTGCTTCAAGTTCGCTAGGAAGTGATGAACACCCGGCAAGTACCAAGACACCAAGAGAAAGGGCTATTAAGCGTAATTTAGAGAGATAATTTGACATGGTTCTGGTCCTTAAACAGGCATTAATAAGAAGCTCTAGATGTAGATATCGACACCGATAAGCTTTGCAAGTTCTTCTTTCTTCGCCTGATTCATTACATCCATATACTCTTCCATAGCCTTACGTCCTCGGCCTTCTGGAAGATCATACTGGATTTGAGCCTTGTGTAGTTCAGACTCTTTAACTTGACGAATAGAGTGAGAAACAGCATTAGCGACCTTAGTCGGTTGCCCAACCGCAGTGCTAGCATCAGATTTTTTTGCCTGCTCCTTCTTTTTAATTCGATTCGGCTTAGACGTGCTGCCTATCGAAGAAGGAGGTAAGTTGTTAATTGATACCATGACTAAATATCTGCCCTCTCAAATCTAAATAATACGCATTTAGACCTAATTTGCATCAGAACCTTGTAAAAATTATTCGCGACCTGGCAGTTTCTTCCAAGTCACTTTGTCACGAAGATAAACTGGCTCAGATTCTTCTGCTGCAACCGCTTTACCTTCTGCGTAAGCAAATTGAGCAAGGAACGCCATATCTTGAGCTTCTGGGAATAGCACTTCACACGCTTTGGTGTTGATCGCAAGTGTATCCATATGCTCGGCATAAGCTTCCCAGCCGGTACCGACTTTCGCCCATATTTCAGAATCTGCTTCTAACTGCGCAGCCAGTTCACTTGGTGGCGTTACACATTCGGCATCAACCGCAGTCCAACGACCATCTTGTTCGCGGCTGTAACGAGCCCAGTACACTTCGCTCATACGCGCATCAATCGCTGTTGCTACATGAGTTTCACCAAATTTACGGTAGCTGCCTTGCGCCATCGCTGCCAGTGTAGAGACACCAATCATTGGTAAATCCGCACCAAAAGCCAAGCCCTGAGCAATACCAATACCAATACGCACACCCGTGAAACTGCCTGGGCCTTGGCCAAACGCGATAGCATCGATATCGGTTAAAGCGACATTCGCTTCTTTCAGTACTTCATCCACCATAGGTAGAATTTTCTTCGTATGGTCTCGAGGAGCCTCTTCGCTACGTGCGAACACCTGGTCACCAATTACTAATGCAACTGAACAGTTTTCAGTTGAGGTATCTACTGCAAGAATTTTCGCGCTCATTTGTGTCTCAAATATTCGTTATCTAATCTAAAAATAATGGCTAAACTCAACAATGCCAATTACTCAGCAGCGGTTGAATGGTCTTTAGCTAAGAATTCCTTAATGACCCCTAAGTCACGTGTACGAGGGATAGGCGGTAAACTCGCCAAAAATATGCCACCGTAATCGCGAGTCACCAATCGGTTATCGCAAATAATCAAAGCACCATTATCGCGCTTGTCACGTATCAATCGGCCGACACCTTGTTTCAAGGTAATCACAGCGTCTGGCAACTGTACTTGTGCAAAAGGATCACCCCCTTTTAGCTTACAGTCCTCGATTCGAGCCTTAAGTAAAGGGTCATCAGGGGCTGTAAAGGGCAATTTATCGATGATAACACAGCTTAATGCGTCGCCCCTAACATCTATCCCCTCCCAGAAAGCACCTGTAGCCACCAGCAATGCGTTACCTAATTCCATGAATTCGGCTAAGGTTTTTTGCTTACTTGTCTCACCTTGCAATAGAACGGGAACCGAGAGGGTTTCACGGAATCGCTCCCCCAACTCTTTCATCATGCTGTGTGAAGTACACAAGAAGAAACAGCGGCCTTGGTTTTGCTCAATCACAGGAGTCAGCATTCTTACTAGCTTATCCGCGAGACCGGGGCTATTCGGTTCTGGAAGATAACGAGGCACACACAAGCGCGCTTGATTCGGATAATCAAACGGGCTCGGCAGTGAAAACTGTGCCGACGGTTTTAACCCTAATCGAGAAGTAAAGTGTTCGAAATCATCCGACACCGCCAAGGTTGCTGAGGTAAACACCCATGCGCCCGGCTTCAGCTCAATCTGTTCGTGGAATTTATCGGCGACAGAAAGCGGTGTGATATGCAGAGCAAAGTGGCGCGGTGTAGTGTCATACCAATACGAATAGCCAGTGATCGACACATCGCACACACGTTCGATACGCGACTTAATCATATTTGCGCGTTCGAAAGCGGTATCTAACAGCTGGCTTCGCCCAAGTGCTAACTTCAATACATCAACAGCAAGTTGCAGAGCATCTTGCAAACGAACTAACTCGCGTGCAATCGACTCGGATTTCAAAGCTTCGCGCCAGTTACCACGAAAGCCGGTATCACCAAGCACAATACGCAGATCGGCTGACGATTGAACGAGCCTATCCCCTACTTTCTGTAGCTGACGCATGTCTTTGGCTTCAGTTCGGTAAGCAATTTCAATGTCTTTGGCTAACTCTTGGATCTGTCGACTGGAAACCGATTGTCCGAAGTACTGGCTGGCGATGTCAGGAAGTTGATGTGCTTCATCGAAAATAAACACGTCAGCTTCAGGTATCAATTCGCCAAATCCGGTTTCTTTGATCGCCAAATCAGCTAGGAAAAGGTGGTGGTTTACGACCACCACATCGGAATCCATCGCTTTTTTACGCGCTTTAAGCACAAAGCAATCGGTATAGCTTGGGCACTCTTTACCCAAGCAATTATCATTGGTCGAGGTAATGGTTGGAATAACCGGGCTGTCTTCAGCGATATCATCACAATCGCCTAAATCACCCGTTTGAGTGGATGACGACCAACTACGAACTTTGACTAACTGAGCCAGCAGCGTTGGATCGGTATGAGCACCATGACTCTCGATCATTTGGCGGCTGAGTCTGTCCAAACACAAATAGTTTGAACGTCCTTTGAGCAACGCAACCTGACCATAAAAACCAAGCGCATCGACCATTAATGGTAAATCACGATGAAACAACTGCTCTTGAAGGTTTTTCGACCCCGTACTGATAATAGTTTTCTTACCACTCAGCAGTGCCGGTACTAGGTAAGCAAACGTCTTACCGGTACCCGTCCCTGCCTCAACAACCAATTGGCTTTGTTGCTCAATGGCCTGTGAGACCGCCTCAGCCATGTCCAACTGAGCTTGTCGTGGTTGAAACCCAGGGATCGCTTTACCCAGAGCACCATCAGCAGAAAACGTTTTAGATATCATAGAGTACGTGGTTTAGAAAAATAGAAGGCGAATTATGGCAGGTTTAGTGAGCCGGTGCGAATCAGAAATGACTGCACACCGGAGGTGTCTATCGAATAGAACATAGCAGGCTAAGTCTTGTTAACCAACCTAGCCCAAAACAAATGAAGGGGTTGTTTAACTACTTGCGATTCAAGTAACGAGATAACCAAGACGCCCCAGAAAAACCGGAATCACTTGGTTGCATAGCTTTAGCAGCATCAGTCGGAGAAGCTTTGCTTTCCCACATTTCATCAAGAACGTTGCCGTCCACCTGAACATCACCAACTAATGAATTTACACGCTTACAATATAACTTTTTCGCTAGTAACTCTTTATCCATAAATGATCACCTATGCATGGCTGAAAATGTTGGCTCGCTCTAGTGGAACTTGACCGAGAATATCGGTTAAAACCGTCAGAAATCTAACCTCTACCTGAATTTGTTAAGCCTCTCAATTTATTAATCCCCTAAATGAACGGTAGATTTTGTTGAAACCAAATTGATAATAGATTAATTATAACGGTGATATTGCGGCTCAGTTCACCGTTCGACGGCCTGCATTAAATTTGAAGAATCCCGATTTCATATAATAAGTGCAACATTTCATGGAAGTAAGATGCAAATGGAAAGAAAAACTTTACTAACACATTGTACTGATGCCCCCGGCCTCATCTCTAAGATCACCAATATTTGTTATAAGCACCAACTCAATATTATTCACAACAATGAGTTCGTAGATAACACAAGTGGCCACTTCTTTATGCGCACCGAGCTTGAAGGGTATTTCAATGACGAAACCTTACTTGCCGATTTAGATCAAGCCCTGCCACCAAATACGAAACGTAAGCTTGTTGATTCGTCTCGCAAGCGTGTTGTGATACTCGTGACCAAGGAAGCACACTGCCTTGGCGACATTCTAATGAAGAACTTCGATGGCAGCTTAGACGTTGAAATTGCGGCCGTTGTCGGTAACTACGACATTCTACAAAGCCTAACCGAGCGTTTTGACATCCCTTACCACCATGTTTCTCACGAAGGGCTAAACCGTGAAGAACATGAGAAGAAGATGCTAGAAGTGATTGACCAGTACGAGGCGGATTACCTTGTTTTGGCTAAGTACATGCGAGTGCTGACACCAGGTTTTGTTGAAAAATACCACCACAAGATCATCAATATCCACCACAGCTTCTTGCCAGCATTTATTGGCGCGAAGCCATACCAACAAGCGTATGAGCGCGGCGTGAAGATCATTGGCGCAACGGCACACTTTGTGACGAATGATTTGGATGAAGGTCCAATCATCAAGCAAGATGTTATCCCTGTGGATCACAACTTCAGCGCGAAAGACATGGCACAAGCCGGTCGTGACGTAGAGAAGAATGTATTAAGTAAGGCGTTAAACAAGGTGATCAATGATCATGTGTTTGTTTACGGCAACAAGACTGTAATTCTGTAAATCGGATATTCGATTTCCGGTAAGACTTCCAGTTAGAACCCAATAAAAAACGCGCAATAGGGAAAGCCCATCGCGCGTTTTTTGTATCTGATGATCAGACTCGCTTTGAGAGATTCCCGACTACGCTCCTTCGTCGCTATCGGGAATGACGAACTCGGTGATGAACCTTCGAGCTATAGGCTCTAACATACGCTCTCGAACGCTCAGTCTGTCACTATCCAAAGATAGACTCTGGAAAATTTCATCGAACACCCCGTCATTCCGACGAGCCAAGGCGAGATCAGGAATCTCTTTCCTAGCAACTCTCTATTCAAATTAAGCCTGTTCTGATTCCACAATCTTCTTCAAAGAGTGTGGATGCAGCTTGATGCAAATCCCTTGATGTTTAAAAGCCACTGTTGGATTATTCAAGCGTTCACCCTCGCCTTTCGGGCTAGAGAGTTTGATCTTAACGCCTTGCTCACCCAGCGTTTCAAAGTTAGCAGCGAACTGCGGGTAAGTTTCTTTAAGATCCGCTAGATACTCATCAGCTGTTTGGGCATGAGAAGGAATCACAAACTCTACATGTTCCCAATCTTGGCTTGGGTAAATCTTACCTTCTGCTGGATATGGCAGCTCCAAACATTCAATTTTCCAGCCAAGGCTTTGCAAGGGTTCATCGAAAGCCAACACCACAATTGGACGACCATTAATCATCGCCTCAGAAATCATAGAGCCGTACTCAGACCACGCTTGATGGGCAGATTTCGCTAGCTCAGTGTCATTGATTCGCAGCGCAATATGATCCGCTTGAGCAAAGCTTAAATCCAAACCTAATGTATTTCCTAGGCTCTCGATTTTTGCCATAAAAGTATCAAGGCGGGCGATCATTTGTTGTGGTTCTAGTTCAGCTTGCTTCAGGCTCATCATCATTGTCTGTGTTCTCCAAATAATGGCTGCATGTTATCAGTTTTGCCTTTTGCAACAAGCGTTGCTTTTACAAAAAACACTCAATAACTATGTTCTTTTCGCTCCTTAAACATGCAAACGCGTCTTGCTAAAAGTCGATTGTCAAAAACCACTCAGGAAATGTTAATTTTCTATCAATTCGACCTATAAGAAACCGCACAAAATTGGTATGATTACCGCCATTTCTGTGAACTTAAACAGAGTCTGCTGCTGATTTTGGCATTAAATCGTTAACTAGAAGCATAATTAACCAATTTAATGACCAAGAATTAACGGCCACTCTTATCATCCTTGAATTGAAGGAAACGCGTGTGAATATCCAAGCACTTATTAATGACAAAGTATCTCAGGCTCTAGAAGCCGCTGGCGCACCTGCAGGCTCTCCTGCGGCTGTTCGCCAATCTGCAAAACCACAATTTGGTGACTACCAAGCAAACGGCGTTATGGGCGTTGCTAAGCGACTAGGCACTAATCCTCGAGAGTTTGCTCAAAAAGTATTGGACGTTCTAAACCTAGACGGTATCGCGTCTAAAGTTGAAATCGCAGGTCCGGGTTTCCTAAACATCTTCCTAGATGAAGCTTTCCTAGCCAAACAAGCAGACGCAGCATTGGCTGACTCTCGCCTTGGTGTTGCCGTTGCTGAAACGCAAACTATTGTTGCGGATTACTCTGCGCCAAACGTTGCTAAAGAAATGCACGTTGGTCACCTACGTTCAACTATCATCGGTGATGCAGTAGTTCGTACTCTAGAATTTCTAGGCCACAACGTTATCCGCGCTAACCACATCGGTGACTGGGGTACTCAATTCGGTATGCTTATCGCAAACCTTGAGCGCGTTCAGGCTGAGTCTGGTGAAGTTTCAATGGAACTTGCTGACCTTGAAGGCTTCTACCGTGAATCTAAAAAGCTCTACGATGAAGACGAAGAGTTCGCAGTTAAAGCACGTGGCTACGTTGTTAAACTGCAAAGCGGCGACGAGTTCTGCGCAGAGATGTGGAAGAAGCTTGTTGACGTAACAATGATTCAAAACCAACGCAACTACGATCGTCTAAACGTGTCTCTAACACGTGATGACGTAATGGGCGAAAGCATGTACAACCACATGCTTCCAACTATTGTTGCGGATCTGAAAGAGCAAGGTCTTGCTAAAGAAGATGACGGCGCACAAGTTGTATTCCTAGACGAATACAAAAACAAAGATGGTGACCCAATGGGCGTTATCATCCAGAAACGCGACGGCGGCTTCCTTTACACAACAACCGACATTGCTTGTGCAAAATACCGTTTTGAAGAACTAGGCGCAGACCGCGTTCTTTACTTCATCGACTCACGTCAACACCAGCACCTAATGCAAGCTTGGACTATCGTTCGTAAAGCAGGTTACATCCCAGAATCTGTTTCTCTTGAGCACCACGCATTCGGCATGATGCTAGGTAAAGACGGTAAACCATTCAAGACTCGTGCAGGCGGTACTGTTCGTCTTGCTGATCTTCTTGATGAAGCCGAAGTTCGTGCAGCGCAGCTAATCGAATCTAAGAACCCAGAACTAGCAGAAGACGAGAAGAAAGCGATCGCGAACACTGTTGCTATGGCAGCGGTTAAGTACGCAGACCTTTCTAAGCACCGCACTACTGACTACGTGTTCGATTGGGACAACATGCTTGCATTCGAAGGCAACACAGCACCATACATGCAGTACGCATACACTCGTGTTGCTTCTGTATTTGCTAAAGCTGGCATTTCTATGGACTCGCTTGAAGGTGAAATCAAAATCACTGAAGAGAAAGAGAAAGCGCTTATCGCGAAACTTCTACAGTTTGAAGAAGCAGTACAGTCTGTTGCTCGTGAAGGTCAACCACACATCATGTGTAGCTACCTATTCGAACTAGCTGGTCAATTCTCTAGCTTCTACGAAGCTTGCCCTATCCTAGTTGCTGAAGACAAAGCTGTTAAGCAGAGCCGTCTGAAGCTTGCTGCACTAACAGCGAAGACGATCAAGCAAGGTCTATCGCTTCTAGGTATCGACACTCTAGAGCGCATGTAAGCGATTCGAGATTCGAGATTCGAGATTCGAGATTCGAGATTCGAGATTCGAGAAAATTAGAAAGGTTGACGTGAAAGCGTCAACCTTTTTTTTGTCTGGAGGTTTGTTTACTCGATTATTTAAGCGATTAGCTAACCTACACAGCAAGAGATCTCCTATTACGCTCATTCGTCGCTCTAGGAGATGACGAGAATAGGTGTAGTGAATCCAAGACAACATCAATGATGCGCCATCAAACCACACCAAATCGTTATCCCTCTTCTCACCATCATTCCCTACAGTGAGGGACGAACGTGATAGGGAATCTGCTTATTGAGAACGTAAGCCCTAGCCACATTCAAACTCCGACCTTATACTCATGTAAAACAATTAATTGGAAAGATCATGAGCTTCGAACTTCACCCGCAACTTGCGAAAGACACCACACTTATCGGCGAATTTCCACTGAGCTTAGCCCTGCTACACAAAGATAACGCAGTGCCTTGGGTTATCTTGGTACCAAAACGTGCCAACCTAAAAGAGTTGCACCACTTACCAATGAAAGAGCAACAGCAGTTCCTACATGAATCTCAGGCGGTAAGCCAAGCATTAGAAGCAACGTTCCAACCAGACAAATTGAACCTTGGTGCGCTGGGTAATATGGTGCCACAACTGCACATCCACCATATTGCACGCTTCAAAGACGACATTGCTTGGCCCGGCCCAGTATGGGGTAATACAAAAGGCGAACAGCGCAGTGAAGAAGATCAAGCCGCTATCCTGACTCGTATCCAAAACGTTCTGTCACTGAGCTCTATCTTCAAGAAAGCATAATTCGAGTTCATCTCATTGAGCTTTAAAGCAAAACACTTCAGAAAAGACACATAACAAAAAGCCGCTCATCTTAGATAAGCGGCTTTGTCATTTTCTAATCTCGCCTTTTTCAACGAGAGTCTGAAGACCGAACTACATCATCACGTTAAGCGACAAACCATCTTGTTTGCTGATGGTGTAGCGAATACGCGTTGTATGACCATGCTTATTCGTATCGACCAAGCGAGAAACTTTCCCTTTCTTGACCCAAACACTCAGCATCGCATCGACGCCATCTTCACTCATGCCAAACTTTGCAGCGAGCTCTTTACGAGCCGCAACGCCGTGGCTATCAATGTATTGATGAAGTTCAGTTAAAATCATACTACTTGCACCTCTAGTGCTTTCTGCTTACTGCCCACTTTCTTGAAGACGCGATACGTCACCACAAAACCACCAGCAATCGCCACCATCCATACTGCACTTGTCACAGGATGCGCAGCAAAGTTTGCCGCTTGGTAGTAGAAAGTCGCACCAAAGTAACCAAGAGCCATCGTCCAAACCGCGATGAAGCGTGCAAACGTCTGACCAAATTCACGAACATAAGCACCCATCGCGGCCACACAAGGCGTGTAAAGCAGGATAAGAATCAAGTAAGCGAATGCCGCATGACCAGATACAAACTTGTCTTTCAAGTTACCAAAGATAGAGGTATCGACTTCTTGGTCAGCTGCTACAGAATTAGAGTCAGACAAGTCGCCAACTTCAATACCTAATGGATCTGAGTAGCTCAATCCGGCTAGGTTTTCAGGGATCGTCATTACCGCTTCTTGCAGGCTTGCTGCTAAGTCAAACTCAGCTGCTTCTTCATCAGAAGGCGTTGTATATAGGCTATTTAATGTACCAACAACGGCTTCTTTAGCGAAAATACCTGTGATGATACCAACCGTTGCAGGCCAGTTCTCTTCAGTAATACCAATTGGTTGGAATACAGGTGTTACAACTTGAGCTGCTCTAGACAGTACTGAGTTTTCGCTATCTTCGTTACCAAAGCTGCCGTCCATACCTAGAGAGTTTAGGAAGCTAAGAATAGCCACAACCATCACGATTGTTTTACCTGCACCAAGTACGAAACGCTTCAGCTTCTGCCAAGTTTTCAACATTACGTTTTGCACTGTCGGCAATTCGTAATCTGGCATTTCCATCACTAAGCTACCACTGCTACCTGGGTAGATCGTGTTTTTCAGGAACAAACCCGTAAATACAGAAGCAACGATACCCATGATGTACAGAGCGAATACTACGTTTTGTCCTGCACCTGGGAAGAACGCCGCCGCGAACAGTGCGTATACCGGTAAACGAGCACCACATGACATAAACGGCGCCATTGATGCTGCTAGTTTACGTTCGCGCTCTTGGTCAAGAGTACGAGTTGCCATGATTGAAGGCACGTTACAACCAAAGCCCAGTACAAGTGGGACAAATGCTTTACCCGGTAAACCAATCTTCTGCATCACTTTATCAAGTACAAATGCAGCACGAGCCATGTAGCCTGAGCTTTCTAGTACCGCTAAGAATAGGTAAAGCGCTGCGATAACAGGAATAAAGGTCGCAACCGTTTGGATACCGCCGCCAATACCATCAGCAAGTACAGTGACTAACCAAACTGGTAAATGGCCATCTAATAAGTGGTGTCCACCATCAACTAATATTGCTCCAACACCAATATCGAAGAAGTCGATAAACGCACTACCGATATTGATAGAGAACATGAACATTAGGTACATGATAACGAAGAAGAAAGGAATACCGACCCATTTGTTCAAAATGAATTGGTCTGCTTTCTCTGTAAAGTTACGGCTTAGTTTGCCTTCGCTGCGACGAACACGTTTACAAAGGTCATGTAAGAAAGTGTATTTAGCGTCAGCAACAGCAAGGTCAATATCGAAATCGGCACCAAGACGCACGCTATCAATTTGAGTGCGAGTTTGTGGGGCTAAACCATTCAATACCAAGTAATCATTTTCTAAAGCACGAATCGCTAGCGCTCGGTGAGATACGTCAGCATCATCAAATTGTGACTCAACAGAAGGGATAAGAGCTTCTAACGCGGCATCGTAATCAATAGAGATAGGGTCAAGGCTCACACCTTGAACAAGCAGTTTATGCAGACGCTCTTTAAAGCGAACCACTTGACCTTTATCGTTTGCAGACAAGCTTAGAACTGGGCAACCTAGCTCTTTCTCTAGTGCTTTAAGGTTAATCACCTGACGTTCGCGCTTTAATACATCCATTTTGTTCAACACAACGATCATTGGGCGACCCAACTCACGCAGCTGTAATGTCATATATAAGCTTCGTTCTAGACAGTTAGCGTCGACAACATTGATGATCACATCTGCTGGGTGAGTTAAAACAGCGCGAGACGCGATAGACTCATCGATGCTGTTCGCATCATTACCACTGTCTAGTGCGTAGATACCCGGTAAATCCGTTAGTTGAAACTGATCACCAGCGTGCGAGTATAAACCCGTCTTCTTTTCAACAGTGACACCAACCCAGTTACCAACGTGCTGCTTAGCACCAGTCAGTGCGTTGAACAGTGTTGTTTTACCACTATTCGGGTTACCAACGGTAAGAACTTGATAATCCATTTAGATAACCTCGATTTGTTCTGCAATGCTTTCACGAATGGCGATAGAAACACCTCTCACTTCAACTTGAAGCGGATCACCCATAGGTGCACGGCGGATAAGCGTCACCTCGGTTTTTGGCAACATACCCATGACCATAAGTTTCTTCCTTACGTCTGGTGTTAAACCTGTTAGTGCAACAATAGAAGCCGCCTTTCCTTGCTCTAGTTGTGAGAGTTTCATAAGTACCCAATTCGTGACTGATAATGAGAAAGATTGTTATTAACGCCATGATACACATACATGCCCACAATTCTATTGTGTGAAATCAATGTTTTCGAAAATACATACTCGTAAGTTTCGTTAAAAACGTTTACGTCAAAAACGTTACTTTCAACAACTAGCGAGAACTACCTCACTAGTACAAACCCTCCCAAACAAAAACAAATCATTAATTATCAACCACTTGAGAAAATGTCGGTTTTATCATAGGTATCTGTCGTTAATTTTATAAGTAAAATAAGTAGCTGGACGTATAGTTACTCCATCTAAGAGAAACTACTTCTCTTTAATTTTATTCCAGAGGTGATATGGCTTTGCTATATCACTCCGGCAGCAAGCGAAGGTGTCGTTGGCACCCGTGGTATAGTCCCCCCGGCTATGCCACGATATTTTTTTTCTTCCCTTTGTTTTATCCCAACAACCTTTTTAAACTCCCCATTTATCTCGTATCTCGTATCTCGTATCTCGTATCTCGTATCTCGTATCTCGTATCTC